>JBKGYE010000011.1:0-33229 GCA_046546255.1 Halorhodospira sp.
GAGCAGCCGATTCGTAATCGGCAGGTCGGTGGTTCAAGTCCACTCGCCGGCACCACCTTTGCTGGTGCGGCTAACGCCTTAATCCCCCGTAGCCGCTTCCTTCTACCGCTCCCTCCAGAAAGGTAACACCCTGATGACCTCTCACGAACGCCAAGTTGTACTGCTCGATGGAGGCATGGGCCAAGAGCTTCGCCGGCGCAGCAGCCTCCCCGCCTCGCCGCTTTGGTCCGCCCAGGTCATGCTCGATGAGCCGCACCTGGTGACCGCCGCCCACCGCGACTTCATCGAGGCTGGCGCCCAGGTCATCATCGCCAACACGTACAGCGCGACGCCGCAGCGCCTGGCGCGCGACGGCGACCCCGAGCTGTTCGAGCCGCTGCACGCCGCCGCGCTGAGCGCTGCGCGCCAGGCGCGTGAGGAGAGCGGCCGGGAGGCACGCATCGCCGGCTGCCTATCCCCCTTGATGGCGAGCTATCGCCCCGATATCGCGCCGGACGAGGCGACCTGCTTGGACGCCTACCGGCAGATGGTGGCGGCCCAGGCCGAGGGCGTCGATCTCTTCATCTGCGAGACGATGTCCCTCGCCCGGGAAGCGCGTACAGCGACCCTCGCGGCGGCGGAGAGCAATCTGCCGGTCTGGACAGCCTTCACGGTGGACGACGGTGACGGCACGCGCCTGCGCTCCGGCGAGCCGTTGGCCGAGGCGGCTCGGGAGGCCCTGGACGCCGGCGCGGAGCGGGTGATGGTCAACTGCGCGGTGCCGGAGGCGGTGACCACCGCCATGGGCGAGCTTGCCGGGCTCGGCGCGCCGTTCGGCGGCTACGCCAACGGCTTTACCTCCGTGGCCGCACTGCAGCCGGGCGGCACGGTGGACGTCCTTGAGGCCCGCACGGACCTCGACCCCGAGACCTACGCCGAGCACGCCCTGGGGTGGGGCGAGCAGGGCGCGACCCTCGTGGGCGGCTGCTGCGAGGTCGGCCCGGCCCATATCGCGGCCTTAGCTGAGCGATTGGCCGCAGCGGGATACCACCCGGTCTCTGCCTGAGCGCTCTACCACACCGCCCTACCCGAGAATGAGAGGCGCAGACTCCTCGCAGGCTTGCACACCCGGGGCAGCCTTCAAGCGCAAGGAGTGCTAAAAGGGTATTCAGCGGGCCCTGCTGAGGTGGCGGCACCCGCAGACGACGCCAGGCTACGGGCCATCCGTTCCACGGGCGAGGGCAAGCACCACCGCCTGTAACCCTTCACCAAGGTGCTCTGCCACCTCATCGAGGGCGCGGCGCTCAGCACTCGCACGGTCGGTAGCGGCACTGCGCACCGGCCAGCGATGCTCGCCGCGAGAGCCACCACCGGGCTCGCGTAGACGCAAGGCCAGGCGGCCGCGCTGCCAGTACCAGCCGTCACGCTCACCTAACGCCTTGAGCCTAAGCTCGACCTCAAGCTGATAGTCCGCCCGGCCCTCGGCCACAGTGAAGCCCGCCCGCCCCAGGCCGCCCTTGAGCCGCTCCGCGATATAGGCCGGATGATCGCCGGTTGCCGTCACCGCGAAGCGCAAAGCATCCATCCGGTCCTCAAGGCGCGCCTCTAGCAGCGCCAAATTATGACGAGTGGCTACGCCACGACCCGTGAGCACCCGCAGAAACTGCTGATACTCAGTCCGCTGACGTTGCTCGGCGATAGCCCGTGCCAGGGCGGCCACCTCCCGGAGCTTGTCTTCAGCTTGCTCAGCCGCATGCAAGTAGACACCGGTCGCCGCATCCAGCCCCGCGATTGTCTCCCGCAGGGCCGTAGCCGCACGCTGGCGATCGAGGGTCGCGAGGGCGTGGCAATGGCCTGCCTCCGGATCGCACCAAGTCTCGGCGATCTCTACCCCGCGCAAGGTCGCCGCAGTCGTGGTCGTCACAGACTGAACCAGCTGCCCCTGATGGCGGGTCTCGCCGTCAGCCATCGACAGTTGATCCTCATGCCGCGCCCTCGCCTCCACCCGCACCTCAAAGGCGCGTGCCAGCTCCGCCCGGGCCCGGTCTCGGGCCTGCTCAAGGCTATGAGCACTGCCGACGCCCGTAAGGTAGCGGGCACGCGGATAGCCCGCCGGCTCGGATCCGCCAACCCAGCCTGGACGCTCAACGGAGGAAGGGGACGTCACGGCACACGCGCAGATGAGAAGCATGACCGGGAGCAAACCCGCTGCCCTGGCCCGCCGGCACAAGCAACTGGGACGGATCAACGGATCTCCTCCCGCGCCTGCTGACGCAGGGAGCCTGCTTGCTCCGAGATCCAGCGATCGAAGAAGAAGCGATACGCACCGGCCTCCAGGTTCACGGTGCCAAGCTCGCGCTCGCCCAGCCGCTGCCCCCCCGCGCCCCGATAGGAGAGCCGCAAAGCATACCTACCGGGAGGCAAGCTGAGCCGGGCCATGTGGTACTGAGCCGGCAGCATGGCCCAATGACGGGTATCCGCCCGATCCGCCGCCAGGGTGAAGGCGTTCACCGCCAGTCCGGCCAGAGGATCAGCCTCACGAGCCTGATCGATCATCTCCTTCTGCACCAGCAGCCGTCCTAGAGCCCGAGCAGCCAGCCGGCCCTGCTGCTCGTCGAGCAGGATACGGGCGACAGCGCCGATATCGTGGACCTGCTGCCCGGCCACCCGCCCCTCCTCACCGGCTGTCAGCTGGATGCCACGCAGAGCGAGCTTGCGCGGCTCATAGGCCGGCAACGCCACACTGTGGATACGCCCCTGGGCATCCTGCATCATCAACGACTGCTCGCGCTTGCGCGGCGCCAGCCCCACCCCAACGACCACGACAATGTGTGCCCGCTCACGGTGCTCGGCCTGCTGCGGCCACACCGACAGAGCGAACTCACGCTCCCACTGCATCCGCTCATCCACCAGGCCTAGGGCATCGGCCAGGCGCAGCAGATCCTGCTGCAAGGGCAGCGGTACGCCAACCCCCAATCGATCTTCCAGCTCACGATAGGCTTGATAGGCTTGGCGATAGGCCACCAGCGCCTGGTCTGGCTCACCGAGACGCTCGAAAATCAGGCCGCTGAGGTAACGGGCGAAGGGGTCCCTCCCGTAGGCGGAGCCACCGCGCTCTGCAGCCAGCCGCTGCAGGCTCAGATCCACCCGCAGGGCTTCCACCCGAGCCGCATCCGGCTCATCAAGATCGAGGTAGTTGAACGCCTTGATCAGGTGCAGCAGAACACGCTCGTGGGGCTCACCGGCGTAGGCGAAGACCGTTTCGCCGATCATCAGGCTACCCACCCCCTCCGAGACGCTCAGCGGATCCACCTCGCGCATAGCCGCGTAGGCCGCCTCCAATGCCTCGTTGCTGGCCTCGTAATCGCCCGCCATACGTAGCAAAGAGCCACGATTGAGGAGGTAGACGACCCGACCGCCCTCCCCGCCAGGGTCCGCATCGAGTAGCGCCACGGCGCGGGCTGGGTCACCATCCAGCACCGCTGATTCCACCGGTGCCATGCGGTCCGCATGGGTAGCGCAGCCGGCCAGTATCACGGCAAGAAACGCCACAAACCAGCACAGCTGCGTGCCCGGCGCCGCCATTGCCAGCCCCTCAGGGCCGCAGGGAAGCCGAGCGCACGAGCTTGCGGATCTCCGTATTGCCAATCCAAACCTTGCGGTTATCGGCCAGGCTGATCAGCTCCATGTCCACCTGGTAATACCGAACCTGCTGCCGCCCCTCCTCGTCGATGATGGAATTCACCGAGCCAAGGAGCATAAAGTCGGCACCGAGTTCCTCGCCCATGGCCTTACGAGTCTCCTCGCTGGCGTGCAGATCCTGATCAGCGCGCTCCTCGCGGATACGCTCACGCTGCTCGGCGTCAGCCACAAAGCGCACCTCACCGGAGTTGATGAGCTCACGCTGGAGGTCATTGACAAAGGTGCGGGTGTTCACATGCTCATGGCTGAGGTTGCGCACATCGCCGACGACCACCGTAGGTCGTCCCCCATGCTCGCGGCGAAACTCGCGCAACCAGTCCCTACCGAGGGCGTCACTGACCATCTCCTCGGCCACCAGGCGGGAGTCGGTATCATTCCAGCGACCGGAGAGGTCGCGCTCCTCATCACGATCGATGCGCTCTACAGAATGGCCGCAAGCGGTCACAGCCGCCAGCAGGGCGCACATCACAATATACCGCAAGCCACTCATGGACGTTCTCTTTGCACGACCTTGCCCAGCCTCAGTATAATCTTCAGATAACCCCTTTAGGGATCGACGTCGATGTAAACACTGGGCAGAATTCACGCCTTGACGAACGCGCTGCAGGAGCAATTGCTGAAAGCCGGCTTAGCCGATGAGAAGGCGCTACGCAAGCAACAGCCGGCCAGAGGCCGCGAGCACGGACGAGACCAAGGCAAGGCCAAGGGCCGGCGCCAGTCGGGCCGGAGTGCGGACGCCAGATCCCAGCCGCTAGAGGCCTACATCCCGCTACCGGAACTGATCCGGCACTACGCCTTGCCACGCTGGTGCGGGGACACACCCTATCACTTCATCCAAGGGGAACATATCCGCTGGGTATGGGTAACCCGGCAGCAGAAACGCCAGCTCGCGGACGGCGATGCCGGCATCGTGGCTACTGAGTCCGGCTTCGAGGTAGTGCCCAGGGTGGTGGCGGAGCAGGCCCAAGAGCGCGCCCCAGAGACCGTCCAGGTCCTCCACCCGCGCAGGGAACGCTGCTGAGCGAGGCAGGGCAGCGGCAGCTCAAAGGGGAGCAGGCCCGCTCAGCTCCTTCGGCAGGCCGAAGGTCACCGTCTCGGCCATGCCTGGCCGTTCCTCAGGGGGGGCACAGCCCCAGACCTGAAGCTGCTCGACCACCCGCACTACGGTGCTCTCCGGGGCCGAGGCGCCGGCTGTCACTCCGACTGCCTCGCACTCCTCAAGCCAGGCACGGGCCATATCCTCGGGCCCATCCACTAGGTAGGCCGTGGTGCCGCAGCGCTCGGCAAGCTCACGCAGGCGGTTGGAGTTGGAGCTGTTCACCGACCCAACTACCAGCATCAGATCCACCCGTGCGGCCAGCTCGCGGACCGCATCTTGCCGGTTCTGGGTGGCGTAGCAGATATCGTCCTTACGCGGCCCCTGAATAGCCGGGAAGCGCCGCCGCAGGATCTCGATGATCCCCACGGTATCATCCACCGAAAGGGTGGTCTGTGTGACGAAGGCCAGATCATCCGGGTGCTGGACCTCAAGCGCCTCAGCCTCGGCCTCGCTCTGTACAAGATAGATACCACCCCCCTGCCCGAGCTGGGGTAGATACTGGCCCATGGTCCCTTGCACCTCGGGATGGCCATCGTGGCCGATCAGCACCACCTCACGCCCGGCGTGGGCATGGCTGCGGACCTCCTTGTGCACCTTGGTGACCAACGGGCAGGTGGCATCGAACACCTGCAGGCCACGCCGCTCAGCTTCCTCAGCGACCCATTGCGGAACCCCGTGGGCACTAAAGATCACGGTGGCCCCATCCGGCACCTCATCAAGCTCCTCGACAAAGACGGCACCACGCTTGCGGAGATCGTCCACGACAAAACGGTTGTGTACGACCTCATGGCGGACGTAGACGGGTGCCCCATAGATCGCCAGGGCCCGATCAACGATAGCGATGGCCCGATCAACGCCGGCACAGAAGCCGCGCGGGTTAGCCAGATGGATCTTGGGCACGAGAACCTCCCTTCAATTCCTGAATGCAGCCGGGCGCCGCGGGGGTAGCGCCACGCCGCTCGCCCCGCGTACCGCACCATGCTCTCAGCTGGATGCTGCCGCAGGCGGGGCTTGCACCCAGCGGGCGATGCCTATCCTGGCCGCTCAAGCTACCGGCTTCGACCGATCCGCGAAGAGGAAAATCGCGATCACCAGTGCAGCACCGAGCGTGATCCCGATATCCGCCACGTTGAACAGCGGCCAGTGGAACCCCGCGTAATGGAGATGGATGAAGTCCACCACATACCCTAAGCGGAGGCGATCAATCAGATTCCCCAGGGCCCCGGCAAGGATCAGTGCCAGCCCCAGGGACAGCCGTGGATAGCCAGTACCAAGCTGACGGAGCCAATAGATCAGGTAGAGGCTCACGCCCAGCGCCACCGCCGCAAGCACCCAGCGCTGCCAGCCAGCGGCCTCGCCGAGCAGGCTGAAGGCGGCACCGGTATTGTATCCCAAGGTCAGGCTGAGCACCGGCAGCAGCTCCACGGAGTCGTAGGCGTGCAGAGCGGACTCGGCCCAGAGCTTGGTCACTTGGTCGAGCCCCGCAATCGCTACAGCAAGCAGCAGCCACCTCCAGTACCCCACGCTCTCTACCCCCTCAGGCGGCTGTCCGGCGCTCCCCTGAACCGGCTATGTTCTCCAGGCAACGCCCGCACAATTGGGGATGCTCGGCGCTGGTGCCAATGTCTGGCCGCCGATGCCAACAACGAGGGCACTTGTCATAGCTCGAGGCGGCGACACGGATGCGCACTTCAGCCCCGTCCTCAAGCTCGGCATGGACCGCATCCGTGGGCGCCTGCTCAAGAGGATGGAGGCGTGCCGCGGAGGTAATCAGCACGAAGCGTAGCTCCTCCGCTAAAGGCGCTAACTCCTGCCTCAACGGCTCAGACACGTAGAGATCGACCTCGGCATCGAGATTGGCGCCGATGATCTTCTCATGACGGAGCTGCTCCAGCTCCCGGCTTACCGCCGCACGAAGAGCCATCACCCGCTCCCAGAAATCAGCTTCGGCCTGGCCCCCGCCGAGCGGAAAGAGACCTTCATACCACTCGGCGGCGAAAACCGGCCCTTTTCGCTCACCGGGCATCTGCTCCCAGATCTCGTCAGCGGTAAAGGAGAGGATCGGCGCCAGCCAGCGCACCAGTGCCTCGGCAATATGGTAGAGCGCCGTCTGGCCGGAGCGCCGGGCCTGACTCTCTTCGGGAGTCGTATAAAGCCGGTCCTTGAGGACATCGAGATAGAACCCGCCCATGTCCACCACGCAGAAGTTGTGCAGCAGGTGGTAGACCCGATGGAACTCGTAGCGATCATAGGCAGCGATGATACGCTCCTGTAGCCCCTGGGCCCGCGCCACAGCCCAGCGATCCAGGGGCAGCATCCGTGCCGCTGGCAGGGCGTTCCGCGAAGGCTCAAAGCCGTGCAGATTACCAAGCAGGAAGCGCGCGGTATTGCGCATGCGCCGGTAGGCATCAGCGGTTCGCTGGAGGATGTTATCGGAGACCGCGATCTCGCCGCTGTAGTCGGCCGAGGCTACCCACATACGTAGGATATCGGCCCCTAGCCGGTCCATCACGTCCTGAGGGGCGACCACATTACCCCGGGACTTGGACATCTTGCGCCCCTGCTCATCGACGGTGAAGCCGTGGGTGAGCACCGCTCTATAGGGAGCAGCCTGACGGATGGCCGCCGAAGAAAGCAGGGAAGACTGGAACCAGCCACGATGCTGATCGGAGCCTTCCAGGTAGAGATCCGCCGGGACCTGCAGTTCCGGACGCTGCTCGAGCACCGTGGCGTGGGTCACGCCCGAGTCGAACCAGACATCCAGGATATCGGTAACTTTCTCGTAGGCCCCGGCCTCATCCCCGAGCAGCTCCGCCGGATCGAGGCGCCACCAGGCCTCCAGGCCCTCGTGCTCCATGCGCTCGGCGACTGCCTCCATATGCTCGGGAGTCTGCGGATGCGGCTCACCAGTATGCCGGTGGACGAATGCAGCGATGGGTACACCCCAGTGCCGCTGCCGGGAGATACACCAATCCGGCCGCCCCCGGACCATGGCCTCGATACGCGCCTGCCCCCACGCTGGCATCCACGCCACGTTGGCGATCTCGGCAAGGGCCTGCCCTCGCATCCCATGGGCATCCAGGTCAATGAACCACTGCGGCGTAGCGCGGAAAATCACCGGCGTCTTGTGCCGCCAGCAATGCGGATAGCTATGCCGATACGGCTCATGGTGGAGCAGCGCACCACGTGCCTCGAGCAGCTCCACAACACGGGGATTCGCCGCGAAGACCTCCTCCCCTCCAAAATGCTCCGTATCGGCAAGGAAGCGCCCCTGCCCGTCGACAGGATTGGCAACTTCAAGCTGGTAACACTGGCCGACCTCAAAATCCTCCTGGCCGTGCCCGGGGGCGGTGTGCACGCAACCCGTACCACCTTCGGTCGAGACATGCTCGCCGAGAACCACGGGTACCTGGCGCTCAAGGAAGGGATGCTGCAACATCAGCCCCTCCAGGTCCGTCCCCCGGCATCGTCCCACCACCTCAAAGCGCTCAATACCAGCGCGTTCCAGGGTGCTCTCCACCAGCTCCGCGGCCAGCACCAAGCGCTCGTGATGGTCGAGGGCAACCACGAGGTACTCCAGCTCTGGATGAACGGCCACCGCCCGGTTCGCCGGCAAGGTCCAGGGCGTCGTGGTCCAGATCACCACCGAAGCGGTCCCGGCCTCAGCCCCCTCGCCCTCAAGCAGGAGGTGGCGCTGCAGCGCCACCTCATCAGCTACCGGGAAGCGCACATCCACCGCCGGCGAGGTGCGCTCTTCGTACTCTACCTCCGCTTCAGCCAGCGCCGAGCCGCAATCCGGGCACCAATGCACCGGTTTGAAGCCCTGCGTGACGTGCCCCCCCTCGAAGATCCGGGCCAGGGCACGCAGGATTCCGGCCTCAGTGGCATAGTCCATGGTCCGGTACGGCCGCTCCCAGTCACCGAGCACCCCGAGGC
Organism: Halorhodospira sp.; assembly: GCA_046546255.1. GTDB lineage: Bacteria > Pseudomonadota > Gammaproteobacteria > Nitrococcales > Halorhodospiraceae > Halorhodospira. The sequence goes on from JBKGYE010000011.1 coordinate 8,717, forward strand.
GCTTGAAATCGCGGCGCTGACCGTCGAGCTGCTCGGCTGCGAAGGCACGGCAGCGCTCACGGAACTCAGCATAGCTCAGATCCACCCCGGGCTTACCGGCCTGCTCCTCGAGCTTGTGCTCAATCGGCAGGCCGTGGCAATCCCAGCCAGGCACGTAAGGGGCATCATAGCCATCCAGGGTCCGTGCCTTGACGATGATATCCTTAAGGATCTTGTTGACAGCGTGACCGATGTGGATCTCGCCGTTGGCGTAGGGGGGGCCGTCGTGCAGGATGAAACGCTCCCGCCCGGCCCGGGCCTGGCGAATGGCGCCGTAGAGATCCTCGTCCTCCCAGCGCTGCAGCCGTTGCGGCTCGCGCTCGGCCAGCCGCGCCCGCATGGGGAACTCGGTATGGGGCAGATTGAGGGTGTGCTTGTACTCGCTCACGTTGCCGCCTCGCCTGAATGGTGTGCGTTGCCAAGTACGCGCCGTGCCGCGCGTATGTCCTCGCCGATCTGTGCAGCCAAGGCCTCAAGGCCGTCAAAGTGCTCCTCGCCACGGAGGCGGGCTACCGGCTCGATGGCCAGATGCTGCCCATAGAGATCGGCATCGAAATCAATCAGGTGGGCCTCAAGGACAGTCCGCCGCCCGCCGACGGTAGGGCGTATGCCGACACTGATCGCGGTGGGCCAGGGCCGCTCCCCGGCCCCGTGGGTCCACCCAGCATAGATGCCACCCAGGGGGGTGCGCTCGGGCGACAGACGTAGATTGGCCGTCGGCCAGCCGAGCCGCCGGCCCATCGCATCCCCATGAACAACCCGCCCGCGCACGCAGTAGCGATGGCCGAGCAGCAGTGCTGCCTCCTCGAAACGCCCAGCCGCCACCGCCTCCCGGACCCGGGTGCTGCTGATGCGTTGACCATCTCGGATCACGGTTTCCATGGGAGCGACCTCGTAGCCCCACTGCGCCCCAACCTGCCGCAGCAGATCCAGGTCACCGCGGCGGCGGCGGCCGAAGCGGAAGTCTTCTCCGATGAGCACGTAGCGAACCCCGAGGCGCTCGCCGAGCAGCTCGCCGGCAAAGGCCTCCGGCTCTACGGCCGCCAGGCGCTCATCGAAACGCAGACAAAGCACCGCTTCAGCACCCGCAGCAGCGAGCTGACGAAGCTTCTCGCGCAGGCCGGTCAGTCGCGCCGGGGCCCGCTCCGGAACGAGACGCTCAAGCGGATGCGGCTCGAAGGTGACCACCATGGGCCGGCAGCCACGCTGTACCGCCTCATAGCGCAGCCGATCAATCATCGCACGGTGCCCACGGTGGACCCCATCGAAGTTACCGATGGTAATCGCCGCACCGCGATGGCGCCTGCCGACGTTGTGCAATCCCCGGATGAACTCCATCGGCCCCACAAAAAATGATAGTTTACAAGGTGGGCGCTCGTTGCGGCTAGGTGTCCACCGCCGCTGGCTCGCGGAATTGCCACGGCCGCACCCCGAGCAGATAGAGCGCTCCAGCGTAGACCCCGGCCCCGGCGAGCACCACACCCACCAGTGCCGCGCCTCGTGCCAGCACGCCGGTGGCCAGCCAGTCCTCCAGGCGCAGCGCCGGATAGAGCACCGCGCCCCCCATCAGCGTGCTCGCCAACACCACCTGCAGCACCAGGCGCGGCCACCCATCACCACCACGATAGACCCCGCGACGTATCAGACCTGTGAGCAGAAGCGCTGCATTCACCGTTGCCGAAACGGCTGTCGCCCCCGCCAATGCGACGTGGCCATAGGGCGTCTCGTGCAGCCACCAGACGGCGTTGACAGAGAGCACCAGATTCACCACCACGGCAGCGGCTGCACAGTAGACTGGGGTTTTCATATCTTCCCGGGAAAAGTATCCCGGCGTCAGCACCTTGACCAGTACAAAACCGAACAGCCCGGCACTATAGGCGGCCAACGACCAAGCAGCTGCGGTGACATCCTGCGCTCCGAAGGCACCGTACTGGAACAGGGTTGCCAGGATCGGCCCAGCCAACAGGATCAGCCCCAGGGTCGCCGGCGCCACGACCAGCAGAACCAGGCGCAGCCCCCAGTCCAGCGTCCGTGTGAAGCGTTCCGGTGCCTGCGCGGCATGCTCTGCGGACAGTCGTGGCAATAGCACCGTACCCAGCGCAATGCCGAACACGCCGAGGGGAAACTCTACCATCCTATCCGAGAAATAGAGCCAGCTTACGCTACCTGTTACCAAGAAAGACGCAAGGATCGTATCCACCAGCAAGTTGAGCTGCATCACCGAGGAACCGAGGATGACTGGCCCCATCAGCCGAATCACACGGCGGACACCGGGATGGCGCAGGGAAGGCCGCGGCACCACCAGCAGGCCTTCGCGATAGAGGAACGGCAGCTGGAGCAGCAGCTGCAGTACACCGCCGAGCGTCACGGCCACAGCAAGCGCCATGATCGGCTCAGCAAACCAGGGGGTCGCCCACAGCGCAGCGGCGATCATGGCAACGTTGAGCAGTACTGGCGCAAAGGCAAAGGAGGCGAACCGACCACAGGTCTGAAGCACGGCACCGGCACAGGCCACCAGAGAGATGAGCAGGATGTAGGGGAAGATCACCCGCAGCAGCTCTACAGTCAGGGCAAAGCGTTCAGGGTCATCGCCAAACCCCGGCGCAAAGAGGGTGACCGCCGCCGGCGCCCCCAGCATGCCGAGCGCTGTCAGCACCAGCAGAGCGGCAGCAAGGGTGCCAGCGCTGTAGGCAACCAGGGCACGTGCCTCGCCACGTGTGTTATGGGTAAGGTAATCGGTCAGCACCGGCACGAAGGCTTGAGAGAAGGCCCCCTCAGCGGTGATCCGGCGCATGAAGTTGGGAATCTTGAAGGCGACGATGAAGGCATCTGTCTGGGTGCCGGAGCCGAAGACACCGGCTATGATCACGTCACGCAGCAACCCGAGGATGCGCGAGACGAAGGTCAGGGAGCTGAAGGTGAAGATGGAGCGTAGCAGACCAGTAACCACGCAGCCGCCGCCTCCTCTGTGCTTGGATATGCAAAGCCGAGCCGATGATACAGCGCGGCACGCAGGGGGCAAGGACAACTGTGGCTGATCCCGGCGAGCTGACGATCACGGCCGACACCGGGGTGCTGCAGGTGCACATCCGCGGAGACTGGACCCTGGCGCATTACCCGCGACTGCTGCAGCAGATCCGCAGCGCTGCTCTCCCCGAGCAGCCCCAGGTGGACCTCAGCGGGCTGCAGGCGCTCGATACCGCAGGTGCCGCGCTGCTCGTCTGGCTGCTAGCCCCGGAGCATATCGAGCGTCTCAGCACCACGGCCCCGGAACTCCCCGCTGGGCAGCGCAAGCTGCTCCAGTTCGTCGCCGAGGCCTCCGCTAGCACCAGCTCGACACCGCCACACCAGGGGCGCTGGCGCCCCACCCAGGCCATCTCTGCCCTCGGCGCCGGCCTCAGCCACGGTGCAGCGCAACTCCGCCTGGGCGTGGGCTTTATGGGGATGGTGCTAGCGACCTTCGCGACGCGTCTACCCCGCCCGCAACGCTGGCGCCTCTCCGCCGTCTCCAGCCAGCTCCAGCACACCGCGCTTGAGGCCGTCCCCATCGTCGCCTTGCTCACCTTTGCCGTAGGCGCGGTGGTCGGCCTGCTCGGGATCACGGTCTTGGGCCGCTTCGGCGCTGCGATCTTCACCGTCGAACTCGTCGCCTACGCCTTCCTGCGGGAGTTCGGCGTCGTGCTCACCGCTATCCTCCTCGCCGGGCGATCGGCAAGCGCCTTCACGGCACAGCTCGGCTCCATGAAGGCCAACGAGGAGCTTGATGCCATGCGGGCCCAGGGTCTCAGCCCGATTGAGATGCTCGTGATCCCCCGTGTGGCCGCCCTCCTTCTGGCCCTTCCCCTGCTCACGGTCCTGGCGGTCGCCTGCGGACTTAGCGGCGGCGGCCTGGTGATCCTGCTCAGCGAGGGCGTGCCGGTCGGACGCATCGTAGCCCTTTACGGCGAGGTCGCCCTGGAGCACTACCTTGCTGGGCTGGTCAAGGCGCCGCTGTTTGCCTTTGTCATCGCTATCATCGGCTGTCTGGAGGGCTTCAAATCCGGCGCCAGCGCCCAGTCCGTGGGGATTCATACAACCTCGGCAGTGGTACAATCGATTTTTTGGGTGATCATCCTCGATGCTGCCGCAGCGCTACTTTTCGTAGAGGTTGGCTGGTGAGCACGCCACGGGCTGAGCAAGAGCCAGCGATCCAGGTCCGCGACCTGGGCACGCGCATCAGCGGGACTGTCGTCCACGATGGCCTGGACCTGGACGTATGGCCCGGCGAGATCCTGGGACTGGTCGGGGGGTCAGGCAGTGGCAAGTCGGTACTATTGCGCACCCTGATCGGCCTCCTGCGCCCAGAGACGGGGGAGATCCGTATCCATGGACAGCGCCCCGATCCGCTGCATGATCGCAGCGGCCTGGAGTGGGAGATCGGCGTGCTCTTCCAACACGGTGCTCTCTACTCCTCGCTGACCGTTGTCGAGAACGTGGCGCTGCCGTTGAGGGAGCACGCCAAGCTGCCCCGGGACCAGGCCGAGGAGCTTGCCCGTATCACGCTTGCCTTGACCGGACTCGGCCCGGAGGCGGGCGGGCGCTACCCAGCAACGCTCTCCGGGGGCATGATCAAGCGTGCGGCCCTCGCTCGAGCCCTGGCGCTCAGCCCCCGGGTGCTCTTCCTCGATGAGCCCACCGCTGGGCTCGACCCCATCGGCGCGGCAGCCTTCGACCGGCTGCTGGTCACCCTGCGCGACGCCCTAGGCCTAACCGTTTTCCTGGTCACCCACGACCTCGACACCCTCTACGCCACCTGCGATCGCGTCGCCATACTCGCGCGCCAGCGGGTTCTCGCGGCAGGCTCCCTTGAGGAAGTCGCCGCAATCGACGACGATTGGGTACAGTCCTATTTCAATGGACCGCGCGGACGCGCGGCCCATAGCACGCAGGAGGCGCCCTCATGGAACCCCGGGCGCACCATTTCTGGATCGGCCTAGCCACCCTGCTCCTCGCCGCTGGCGGTGTGATCCTCGGGGTCTGGCTGGCCGATCGCCAGCTCTACGGCGAGCGCCAGCACCTAGAGGTTGTCTTCGACGAGGATGTCAGCGGCCTATCGCAACGCAGCCCGGTCAAGCTCAATGGCATCACCGTCGGCGAGATCGAGCAGCTCCACCTCGACCCCACGGACCCGCGCCGTGTCATCGCTCGCCTCAGCATTGGGCCGCAGGCGCCGCTGACCACGGCGACCGAGGTCCAGGTAGGCAGCTCCGGGTTGTTCACCGGCGGCGCCCACATCCGGCTCAAGGCCGGCGACCCCGAAGCGCCACCACTGACCGCGGCGGGTGACGGTGTCCCGCGCCTGGAGGCGGAGCCCTCCCCGCTGGCCAAGCTGCGTGAAGACAGCGATCAGCTGCTCGCCAATATCGATCGACTGATCGGCCAGGCGAACCAGGCCTTCTCCGGGGAGAATCTCGCCAAGCTCACCGCGATCCTGGAGCACCTGGAGCGCACCACGGGCACCGTAGCCGAGCATGATGAGGACCTCGGGCGAGGCCTCACTGCGCTCGCCGATACCGGCGAGCAAGCCGAGCAGAGCCTGGCGCAGGCCGAGCAGCTCATCCGCGAAGGGCGCACCCTGCTTGAGGAGCCCGGCACGCAGATCCTGAGAAGCACTCGCCGGGCAACTCAGGCCCTGGCGGAGAGCAGCGAGATCACGCGCCGCCTGCTGCGCGAGAACCAGGACGCCCTCGCTCAAGGGATGCAGGGGCTCCATCGGCTCGAGCCCCTCACCGCCGAGCTGCAGCGAACACTGCAGGCTTTGCGCGCAACGATCCAACGCCTTGGCGAGAACCCCGGGGGGCAACTGCTGCACCGTGAGCGCATGGAGGAGTACCAACCTTGACCGCAACTCCCGCCTCACCCTGCCGCCGACTACTCGGCGGCGGGCCCGTGCTACCCGTGGTGCTGGCACTGCTGCTGAGCAGTGCCTGCTCAATCCTCCCCGAGGCTGAGCGCTACGCGGCTTACCGACTCGCCCCCCTCGATCCCCCGACAGCAGAGCCGAGCGCCGACTGGACCCTGCGCATCGAGCAGCCCGAAGGCAGCAAGCTGGTCACCGGATCCCGCATCCCGATACGACTCGAGGGCGATCAGCTAAGCGCCTACAGCGATGCTCGATGGGTTTCACCACTCCCGCAGCTGTGGCGGGACCACCTCGCCGAGGCCTTCCGCAGTGACGGCCGCTTGCCCCGTATCACAGGCGACGGGGACCAGGCCTCAGCAGACTTGACCATACAGGCCACGCTTCGGGCCTTCTGGATCGAGACCCCAGGGAACGATCCAGAAGCCCGTGTCGCCATCGACACCCGCCTGGTCGACACCCGCAGACAGCGCATCCTCAAGACCGAGCGCTTCGAGGCCACGGCAGGGATGGACGGGCATGATGCCTCCACCGCTGTCACCGCCCTCGGCACCGCCAACAACCAGGTGGTACGCTCGTTAATCGACTGGACCCTGGAGGCTGCGCCAACATCCGAGGACTCGCAAGAGAGCGGTTGACACAAGGCAACTCGACCGGCATATTGATCGGCTTTACAGGCGCTGCAGCCTATAGGTTGTGGCAGCACGCCTACGAGGATCGCAAACGAGCAGGAGTGAAGCCGTGGCGAATATCGCGAGCGCTAAGAAGCGTGCCCGTCAGGCCGAGGAGTGTCGGCTGCGCAACAAATCGCGCCGCAGCGAGATGCGCACCTCGATGAAAAAGGTTCTGAAAGCGGTGAAAGCCGGGGACCACGGTCAAGCTCAGATGGCCTACCGCGACGCGGTCCGGGTCATCGATCGCACCGCCAACCGCGGCGTGATCCACAAGAACAAGGCCGCGCGCCACAAGTCCCGGCTCAACGCTCGGGTGCGCAGCCTCGCCGGCTAAACACCCCGGCGAATACCTGTCCTGCACAGGCACCGGAACTCTCCCGTAAAGAGATGACGGGCGCACCCCGGCGTCCGTCATCTGTTTTCCGCTATCCACTCGCACCGCCCCCAAGAGCTATTACCAGATCAGCCCCCCTGTAGATCGGGTCAGATCCACATCGAAGGCCTCGACCCACTCGCGGCTGCGGATATGCGCGATCCGGCCGATGGTGATCTCGCTGCCCGCGGCGCCATCGGGTGGCCAGGCGCCAAACAGATAATCTTCGAAGAGCAGACCGCGCAGCCCCGGCTCCTGAACCAGGAAAACCCCATGGAGCCGCCCATCCTCGCCCGCCTCGCGGTGGACAAGCTCGACCGTGGTCCCTTCGGGCAACAAAACGACCGGAGGGACCAGGCAAGCGTGGCTGCTGCAGGCCGTAGTATACGGCAGAAAGCGCGCGCTGTGGCCCTCATAGCCAGCACTGTCGAAGATGGCCACCGGGGCATCCAGGCGCATCAAGCGCCCCCGGTTGCTGCCGACGGAGAGCGGCGGGGTTCCCGCCTGCGGCTGCGGCCCGGGCGCCCCCCCGGCCTGACGAAGCCGCTCAACCAGGCCATCAACCCCCTTTCGCGCCTCCGCCAAGCGCGCATGAGCCAGCGCCGTCGCGCCAAGATGATCGCTCGCCCGCGGATCAGCCCCACGGGCGAGCAGTGCCTCCAGTGTCGCAGTGTTCCCCTGCTGGGCTGCGAAGATCAGCGGCGTACGCCCGTTACGATCCGTCTGCTCCACCCCCGCCCCGGCAGCGAGGAGAGCCTCCAAGGTCTCCGCCTCTCCCCACGCCGCGATCGCATGGATGGCAGCGAAATCATGGCGATCCCCCCCGCCAACCTCGACCCCGGCATCAAGCAGCGCACGAACGGTTTCCTCCCGGCTCGCACCCCGCTCTAACCCCGCCGCCTCATCATCGGCTGTCGTATACCCGACAGCCGCATGCCAAAGAGCATCTGCGCCATGGGAATCGGTCAGCGCAGGATCCGCTCCGGCAGCGAGGAGCTCGCCAACGACGGCCACATACCCCAGACGGGCTGTCTCCATCAGCAGCGTCCGCCCCTTGACGTCGGCCCCGGGGACCTCGCAATCCGGATCAGCTCCCTGCTCAAGCAGCCTCGCAACCTGCTCGGCGTCACCCTGTAGCGCTGTAGCCAGGAGCGCAGGGTTGCCCGAGCGATGAAGCCTCGCCCCATTCCGCAACAGCAGGGCCGCCACCCGCGGGCTGGAAGTGGCAGCGATATCAACGAGGGATACGAACTCGCCCTCCGCCTCCCAAGCGACATCCACCGAAAGGCCGTGATCGAGCATCCACGCCAAGGTCTGGACATCGCCGGCACGCACAGCCCCGACCAACGCCCACGGCGCCGCCGGCCGCTCACTGACCTCACGCAGCCGCGCGGCGAGGCGCGGATAGCGTGCAGCCGCCGCCAGTGAGAGCGCCGTAGCACCCTCGCCATCGCGCCGATCGGGATCAGCACCAGCGCTCAGCAAGGCCTCGACGGCCTCCTCGCTGCCGTCATGAGCGGCGAGCATCAAGGGGGTACGCCCATCGCTATCGGCCGCATCGGCGTCAGCGCCAGCACTCAGCAAGGCCTGCAACCACTCGACGTTCCCCGCGCCCGCGGCCTCGTGCAACGGCGTTCGACCGGCCCGATCCCGCGGCGCCGGCTCTGTGGCCGCGTCAACCAGGAGCTCGGCGGCATCCGGATCGCCCTCAAGGGCACCATAATGGAGCAGACTGCGACCCGAGCGGTCCGTAGCTGTCGGCTTTACCCCCTCAGCGAGGGCGGCCTCGAGCGCGGCCAGATCGCCATCGCGCGCAGCATCAAAGGCATCCTGCTGGACCTGGGGCATGCCCCAGGTCCCGCAAGCCCCCAACAGCCCTCCGCCAAGAAGCGATAGGAACGCTCGCAGTAAGCCCCGGCCACGGCGGCAGCCCCCCATAGCGCTATCCTGTGATCACCATGTTGTCGCGATGGATAAGCTCCGGCTCATCGATATAACCGAGCGCCAACTCGATCTCCTGGCTACCGCAACCGCGAATCGCTCGGGCCTCATCAGCACCGTAGTTGACCAAGCCCCGAGCTACCTCTCGCCCTTCAGGGTCGACGCAGGACACCAGCTCACCGCGCGAGAACGCCCCCTTGACTGCGACCACACCAACCGGCAACAGGCTTTTTCCCGACTCGCGCAGCGCGCGGGCTGCCCCTGCATCCAAAGCCAGGCGGCCGGCCGTGCGCAAGTGGCTAGCCAGCCATTGCTTGCGCGCGGCCATGGGCTCTTGATCAGGGATAAACAGCGTACCGAGCCCCGGCTCGGCACGGGCCAAGCGACGAATCACGTCACGCTCACGGCCGCTGGCGACCACCGTGCGCGTCCCTGAGCGCGCCGCCCGCGCCGCTGCCCGCACCTTGGTGAGCATGCCACCGCGACCGAGCGTACCAGCACTGGCGCCGCAAAGGCGCTCAAGCTGCGGATCTCCCGCCTGGACCTCCTGGAGCAAGCGGGCCTCTGGGTCCTCACGCGGATCCCGATCCATCAGCCCTGGCTGATCGGTAAGGATCAGAAGCGCTTCGGCCTCCACGAGGTTGGCTACCAGGGCTGCCAAGGTGTCATTATCACCGAAGCGGATCTCATCGGTGACCACCGTGTCGTTCTCGTTCACCACCGGAACAACACCGAGACGCAGCATCTCGCGCAGGGCGCTGCGAGCATTGAGGTAGCGCCGCCGGTCCGAGAGGTCATCGTGCGTGAGTAGCACCTGCGCTGTCTGCAAGCGATGCTGGCTCAGGCCACCCGCCCAGGCGTGCACGAGACCGCTCTGGCCTACGCCGGCGGCAGCCTGCAGCTGATAGACGGCCCGCGGGCGCTCCCGCCAACCAAGGCGCTGCATGCCCTCAGCCACGGACCCTGAAGAGACCACCGTGACCTGCCGCCCCGCCTTACGCAGCGCCGCCACCTGCTCCGTCCAGGCAGAGATCTGCTCGTGAGCCAGACCTCGGCCGTTGTCAGTGATGAGGGCACTACCGACCTTGATCACCCAACGCTGCGCTGTACGCAGCGCTTCACGCTGACTCACCCTGCCCCTCCCGCTGCTGCTCCAGGTAGGCCATGATATCGCCGCACAGACGATCTACGCCCTCACCAGTCAGACCGGAGATCCCGTAGATCGGCCCCTCCCAGCCGAGGCACTCGGCGATCGCCCGGACGCGCTCCTCACGGACCTCCGCAGGCAGCGCGTCCAGACGGTTCACCACCAGCCAGCGCGGCTTAGCAGCCAGCTGCGGGCTGAATGCCGCCAACTCCTCAAGCAGCGTGCGCGCCTCAGCGGCCGGATCGACCCCGCGCTCCTCTTCGGCAACACCATCAACCAAGTGCAGCAGCAATCCTGTCCGGCTCAGATGCTTGAGGAATTGCACCCCGAGCCCCGCACCTTCAGCAGCACCCGCAATGATCCCCGGAATATCCGCCATCACGAAAGCGCGTTGGGCCTCGAGCCGGACCACACCCAGCTGCGGATAGAGCGTAGTGAACGGATAATTAGCCACCCGCGGGCGGGCCGCAGAAATCTTGCGGATGAGCGTCGACTTGCCGACATTAGGCATGCCGAGCAGCCCGACATCGGCAAGCAGCTGCAACTCTAGGCGCAACTCACGCGACTCCCCCGCAGTCCCTTCTGTGGCCTGCCGAGGGGCACGGTTAGTAGAGCTCTTGAACTGTATGTTGCCCAGGCCACCACGACCACCGGCTGCCACCAGCATCTGTTCACCATGGGCGGTGATATCGCCAATCACCTCGCCGGTCCCCTCGTCCATAACCAGGGTTCCCACCGGCACGCGGAGGATACGGTCGGCACCGGAGCGACCGGTACATTGCCGGCCGCCACCGTCCTGGCCGCGCTCAGCCCGGAACAGACGCTCATGGCGATAGTCCACGAGGGTGGTCAGCCCTTCATCCCCCTCGACGTAGACACTGCCACCACGACCGCCATCACCACCATCCGGCCCTCCCCGCGGTACATACTTCTCGCGCCGAAAGTGAACACATCCATCACCACCGTCGCCGGCGCTAACCGTTAGAGTGACTTCATCGACGAATCGCATGGTGAGCCTCGCCTGCACCCGCGGTTGCCTGATACAAAAAAGCCCCGCTCCGTGGCGGGGCTTGACGGTTCCCTATGTGCGGCCGCTCTTTCGCGGCAGCGGAGGTCAAACCGCTTCGATACGGACCCGACGCCGCTGGGCCGGCCCCTTGCGCTCAAAGACTACACGACCGTCACGCTTCGCGAAGAGGGTGTAGTCTTTGCCGACGCCTACATAGTCGCCGGCGTGGAAGTGGCTACCACGCTGCCGCACCAGGATATTGCCTGCGGTGACATGCTCACCGCCGAAGCGCTTGACACCCAGCCGCTTGGATACAGAATCGCGTCCGTTCTTGGTGCTGCCACCAGCCTTCTTGTGTGCCATGCTCGAGTCCTCCGTCAGCCGGCATTGATGCCGGTGATCTTGACCTGGGTATACGGCTGCCGATGGCCGTGATGACGGCGATACCCTTGGCGCCGCTTGAACTTGGTTACCTCGATCTTGCGATGCCGATCCTGCTCTAGGACCTCGGCCTGCACGCTGCTGCCCTCTACCCGCGGCGTGCCGACCTTGACTTCACTCCCGTCGCCGACCATAAGCACATCGTCGAACGCCACGGCCTCGCCAACCTCGGCCGGGAGCTTCTCGACCCGCAGCACGTCCCCTTCCGAGACCCGGTACTGCTTCCCACCGCTTCGGATCACCGCGTACATCGGCGTCTTGCTCCTGTCTACTCTTCTAAGATGGCTAGGGGCCGCCAACCGACACAATCAGGACACCGCTAGCGCGCCCTTGACTCAAAGGCCATGAGCCTAAGAGCAGGCGGCGTATGCGGTGTCCGCGACCGATCTGCGGCGCCTGGGGTGTTTGGTCGGGGTGGCAGGATTTGAACCTGCGGCCCCTGCCTCCCGAAGGCAGTGCTCTACCAAACTGAGCTACACCCCGAATCAAAGGTTTTCGCTACATCACCCGCGATACCGAGTCACGAGCCAACGCCACCAAGGCATTGCGCCAAGTGCTCGTGGGCAGCTTTGCAGTCAGCTGCTCGATAGCCTGCTGAACCTCGGCCTCAGCGAGCTTTCTAGTATATTCGGCCGAGCCGTTCTTTTCAATGGCACGCCCAACCTCTTCCATCTGCTCCAGGCCGCCCGCCTCGATGGCCTGACGGATCAGCGTGCGGTCACGCTCGCTGCCCTCGCGCATGGCGTGGATCAACGGCATAGTGGTCTTGCCCTCGGCCAGGTCATCCCCGATGTTCTTCCCGATCTGGCCGGCATCGCCGCTGTAATCCAGGGCATCATCCACCAGTTGGTAGGCTGTTCCCAGGTGTCGGCCGTAGGCGGCGAGCGCCTGCTGCTCAGCCTCACCGAGGCCGGCTAGCACGGCACCGTTCTGGCAGCCGGCCTCAAACAGGGTGGCCGTCTTGCGGTAGATCACCTGGCGATAGTCGGCCTCGGTGAGATCCGGTTCATGGACGTTCATCAACTGCATCACCTCGCCCCGGGCGATAGTGTTGGTCGCTCGCGCCATGATCTGCAGCAACGGCATGGAGTCGAGCTCTACCATCAACTCGAAGGCCCGGGTATAGAGGAAATCCCCGACCAGGACACTAGCCTCGTTACCCCAGATGGTGTGCGCTGTCTGCTGGCCGCGGCGCATCTCGGAGCTGTCCACCACATCGTCATGGAGCAGCGTGGCGGTGTGGATGAACTCGATGATCGCCGCAAGCTGGATGTAGTCCCGCCCCTGGCAGCCGCATGCTCGAGCAGCGAGCACAACCACCATCGGACGCAGCCGCTTGCCCCCACTTTGGACGATGTAGTGGGCGAGCTGGTTGATCAGCACCACATCCGAGGAGAGACGCTCCTCGATCAGGCGGTTGACCGCCGCCATGTCATCGGCGGCTAGCTCGCGGATCTCCTCAAGGTTCATCGGCAGGATCTGCCCTCCGAGTCAGACGTGCGGATGCTAGGCAGGGGGCCGAAGCGTGTCAACCACGCCGCCCGCGGGCACGGCGCGCACTGCGCCACATCGAGCCGAGCACCAGCACCGCAAGTACCGGGGCAGCATAAACCACCCCTAACGCCAGGGTCGCTCCTAGCTGGGCGGGGGGATCCGGCACCGGTGCCTGCCCTAGCAGGCTATAGGCCGTCAGCCGATCCAGCCAGTGGCTAAGCTCAGCGGCAGTGAGCGCCTGCTCGCCAAGCCGCAACGGCGGCAGACCAAAGTTCCCCCCCACCAGAGCGTAGACCAGCGCCGGCGCGGCCCAGGCGATCCAGGCGATGACCGTCCGCAAGGCCGTCACCCGCGCCAAGCTAGGGCGCTGCCAGGCCACGTAGACCGCCACCAGGGCGATGAGCGCAAACCCGGACCCTACTGGCCACCAGGCCGGCCAGCTTGCCGCGATGGGCACCGTGACCAGCGGGCCTGCCACCACCGTCAGCAAGACCAACAAACCGACCATGATCACCACCGGTAACGCCCCCCGATCCATGCGTTCCTCCTGCTAACCACGGCACAACCCCAAGCTGCCGCCCAACCGCCAAATATGGCAGCCTTGCTTGGACCAGCAGAATAGTCTACCGCAAACGTGGAGTCCGCAGCGATGCAGAACGTTGCCATCCGCGGCCTTTTCAAAGGCATGAGCCCTCGCGTAACCGCCATCTCCACGCTCCTCGTGCTCAGCTTTGCGGTGGCCGGGGCCATCTGGCCGGCACGGTTGGATCATCTGGTCACAGGCTGGCGCGAGACGCTGACCCCCTTCTTGCAGTGGTACTACGTCGTCATCGTGGCAAGCTTCCTGGTGCTGGTGATCTGGCTGGGCACAGGCCGCTTCAAGAACATCCGCCTGGGCCGGGATGATGAGGCGCCGGAGTTCAGGACGTTCTCCTGGCTAACCATGCTCTTCGCCGCCGGCATGGGGGTGGGGCTGATCTTCTGGGCAGTCGCCGAGCCCATCTCCCACTTCGAGGACAACCCCTTCATCATCAACGGTGATGCCACCGAGCGGGCCGACACCGCGCTACGGCTGGCGTACTTCCATTGGGGGCTCAATGGCTGGGCCGTCTTCTCCCTGGTGGCGTTGATCTTGGGCTATTTCAGCTTCCGCAAGGGTTTGCCGCTGACCATGCGCTCGGCTTTCCACCCACTGATCGGCAAGCACATCCACGGGCTCTGGGGAGACGCTGTGGACATCCTGGCGGTGCTGGCCACCGTTTTCGGCATCGCGACCACCTTGGGCCTGGGCATCCAGCAGCTGAACACGGGGGTCAGTGAACTGATCGGCGTAGCCGCAGGGGCCAGCGGGGAGACAGCCATCGCCGTCACCGTTATGGGGATCGCCACCATCTCGGTGCTCTACGGCCTCCAATCCGGCGTGCGCCTGATCAGCGAGGCGAATTTCTGGATGAGCGCCCTGGTGCTGCTCTTCTTCCTGCTCCTCGGCCCCACCCAGTACCTGCTGGCACTCATCGTCCAGTCCACCGGCGATTACCTGCAGAACCTGTTCACGCTCTCCTTTCATACCCATGCCAACACGCGCAGCGACTGGCAGGCAGAGTGGACCATCTTCTACTGGGGGTGGTGGCTGGCTTGGGCACCTTTCGTCGGGATCTTCATCGCCCGTATCTCCCGCGGACGCAAGTTGCGTGAGTTCGTTATGGGCGTGCTCCTGGTCCCCACCGGCATCACCATCCTCTGGATCGGCCTGTTCGGCGGCAACGCCATCCATATCGAGCTCTTCGGCCCAGGCGGAGTAGCTGAGGCCACGCACGAGGACCTCAGCACGGCCGTCTACCGGACCATTGAGCTGATGGACGCCGGCTTCTGGACCGTCGGGGGGGCACTCCTAGTCACGGTACTGATCGGCACCTATCTGATCACCTCAGCCAACGCCGGGATCCTGGTCACGCAAACCCTGCTCTCCAACGGCTCGACGGAGCTCTCCAGGCTGCACACCGTCATCTGGGGTGGGGTGATTACGCTGGTCACAGTGGTGCTGCTCACCGCCGGGGGCCTGAACACCCTCCAAGGGGCAGTGATCGCTGCAGCCGTGCCATTCTCAGTGATCATCCTCGGGATGACGGTCGGACTGATGAAAGCCCTAGAGCATGAGCGCTATGCCGCTCGCTCAGGTGAACGCAGCGAGCGCCCGATGGAGCCATGGGCTCAGATGGAGTCGGAGTGGACGTACGAGGATACGGACACGGGACGACAGACGAGCGAGGCTTCCGGGGAGGCACCAGACCGCTGAGCGCCACCACACGCTCACTCAACCGTCGGCAGGAAGGGCTCAAGCCTCCTGCCGACGGGCGATGCGGGAGCGCACCAAGCGCACGACGAGCCAGATCAAGAAGACCACCACCGGCACCGCCACCCCCTGGACCAGATCGACACGTACGGGGACGCCAGCCTCCTCAGCGGCCTTGAGGACATAGCTGATCAGACCCAGCAGATAATAACTGATGGCCGCTACCGAGAGACCCTCGACCGTCTCCTGGAGCCGGAACTGGAGCTTGGCGCGCCGGTCCATCGAGTCGAGCAGATCTCGGTTCTGCGCCTCGAGGGCGACATCAATGCGGGTGCGCAGCAGATCCCCGGTGTGGGCGATGCGCTCGGCAAGCGAGCCACGGCGCTCGGTCACGGTCTCGCAAGTGCGCATGGCGGGAACCAGACGCCGCTCCATGAACTCCTGGATGGTCTGCACACCCTGGATACGTTGCTCACGCAACTCCTGGATGCGTCCCTCAACAATCTCGTGATAGGCGCGTGCGGCGTGGAAGCGGTAATTCGTGTTGTTGCCGATACGCTCGACATGGGCAGCAAGCTCCATGAGCTGCTCGAGCAGCTGCTGCTCATCGCGCTCCTGGGAGGAGTGGGTCATATGCTCGGTGATACGCGCCAGCTGCTGCTCCAGCTCGTTGAGCCGCGGGTTGAGCTCACGGGCGAGCGGGAAAGCGAGCAGGGCCATCATGCGATAAGTCTCGATCTCCAGCAGCCGCTGGATAGCGCGCCCCGCCTGGCGCTCGCGCAGGTTGACATCACGCACCAAGATCCGCGAGAAGCCATCCTCATGGATCCGGAAGTCGGTCCAGACCCGGGCAGCGCCACCTGTGATGTGGCTACCCACAACCGTGTTGTCGTTGAACTGCGCCACCACCCCGGCGCTGGTCCGTGGCTGGGACCAGGATGGCTCCAGTGCCAGGTGGATCCCGACCATCCGGGGTCCGGGGAGCTTGGCAAGCCAGTCCTCGGGGACCCGCTCGATGGGCGGCGCTGAGAAGGGTTGACTGAACTCTTCCTCAACGAGAAAGGTGTACGTTGAGAACTCCGTACGACGCTCCCACTTCAACCGAAAAGGGCCAAGGTCCTGGGACATGTGCTGAGCGCCTGGCTCTGGCGGCTCCACCCCAAAACGCTGGCAAAGCTCAGCCACTGCTGCGCGATCAGCCTCAGCGGCGTCACGCCCGGAGAACATCCCCAGGTGGCTGACGCGGGCAGGGGCCCGTAACCGCTCATAGGGACGAGCATGGATCTCGTCGTTAATCTCTTGGCGCAACGGATGATCGTTGTAGGCGCCGTAGGTGGGCTGGACTGGATCTTGGCTACTGATGGCGTCCAAGGGCATGCTCATTGGTTTGGCTGGCGGCGATGACTGGGGAGCGTACACCCGTTGCGTTGCACGATTGAAGGCAAGGGTATGGTATCCTCCCTCGCCCACGCCAGGGGGCAACGAGCATGCGAGAGCTGATCCTCGGCGGCGTACGCTCCGGCAAGAGTCGTCATGCCGAGCGCAGAGCCCATAACCTCGGTGGCGAAGTGATCTATATCGCCACGGCTCGCGCCCATGACGAAGGCATGTCTGCGCGCATCGCCGAGCACCAGGCTCGCCGACCGGCAGCTTGGCATACTATCGAGGCCCCCATACACCTGGCTGAGGCCGTGACGGGCCACGACGCCGAGGGGCGCGTGCTCCTGATCGACTGCCTCACCCTGTGGCTAACCAACCTGCTGCTCGCTGAGCAGGCGTCAGAGCCTGCGGTTGCGCTGCAGCAGGAGCGCGCTCGCCTGCTCTCAGCTGTTGAGCAGGCACGAGGCTCCCTGCTGCTGGTCGGCAACGAGACCGGGCTTGGAGTCATGCCGATGAACACCCTGGCCCGACGCTTCTGCGATGAGGCCGGCATGTTGCACCAGCAGCTGGCTGAGCGATGCGAGCGAGTGACCTGGACCGTCGCTGGTCTCGCACAGCCCCTGAAGCCAGCCCCCCCGAACCAGGGCTGATACAGCAACGCAAAGGGAACTAAGGAGCACACTGTGAAGCAAACGGAGTGGCTAGACGAACCGATCCGGGAACCCAGCCAATCCCATACCGACCAGGCCCAGGGACACCAGAATCAGCTTACCAAACCGCCAGGTTCGCTCGGGCGTCTAGAGCAGATCGCCACTCACCTCGCCGGTCTGCAGCAAACCAGGCACCCCACCGTCGACCCGGTCCAGATCACCCTGTTCGCGGGCGACCATGGTATCGCCGAGGACGGCGTCTCAGCCTTCGACCCCATCGTCACCCTGCAGATGATGGAGAACTTCGCCAACGGCGGCGCCGCCATCTGCGTGATCGCTGACGAGGTCAACGCCCACCTGGAGGTCATCGATGTCGGGACCCGCTGGCAGGGGCAGATCCCGTTCTCGATCCGCGACGAACGCATCGCTCGCGGAACGGCCAACATGCGGCTTGGGCCAGCGATGAGCGAGGCGCAGTTCCATGCGGCGTTGACCGTGGGCGCCGAGGCCGTGGACCGTGCCATCACGGAGCGCGGCATGCGGGTCTTCATCGCCGGTGAGATGGGGATCGCCAACACCACCGCCGCCGCCGCGGTAGTCGGCGCGCTGCTCAACAAGCCGGCGCCAGGCCTGGTGGGTCCAGGCACCGGTCACGACGCTGAGGGACTGCGGCACAAGGCCGAGGCGGTCGATGAGACCCTTGCCCTGCACCGCGAACAGCTCGGTGGTGCTGCTCAACTCACCGACCCCTGGGAGGCAGGCCGACGTGTCGGAGGGCTTGAGCTGGCCGCCATGGTCGGCGCCTACATCCGCTGCGCTCAGCGCGGTATAGCCATCGTCCTGGATGGCTTCATCAGCGGCGCTTCGGCACTGCTCGCCGAGCGCATATGTCCCGGCACCCGGAGCTGGATGATCCTCGGCCATAGCTCCGCTGAGCCTGGCCACCACCGCCTCGTCGCTGCCCTCGGCGATCGGCCGCTGTTGGAGTTCGGGATGCGTCTCGGTGAAGGCAGCGGGGCTGCTACCGTGATCCCCCTGATGCGCCTCGCCTGCGCCATCCACAACCGTATGGCCACCTTTGCCGAGGCGGGGGTCACTCCGGAGGGGGAAAGGTGAGGCCGCCCATCCAGGATCAAGAGACGTGGGTTGATCTGATCCGACACGGCGAGCCGGAGGGAGGACGCCGCTACCGTGGCAACCAGGACGACCCGCTCAGCGCTCGAGGATGGGAGCAGATGCGTGCAGCTCCGCTCGAGCCAGAGCTCTTGACCCGTGTGGTCACCTCCCCTCTGCACCGCTGCCGGGCCTTCGCTGAGCGCTACGCAACGGAGCAGGGCCTGCCTGTAGCAGTGGAGGCGCGCTTTCGTGAGATCGGCTTCGGCGACTGGGAAGGGCTCACCCCCGCCGAACTCCATGAGCATGATCCCGAGGGCCAAGCTCGCTTCTGGGCCGATCCGCTAGGCTACACGCCCCCTAACGCCGAGCCCATGAGCAGCTTTCGCGAGCGCGTTATCAGCGCTTGGGAGGCGATGATCGCCAACAGCGGTGGTGAGCACCTCCTGGTCGTGGGCCACGGCGGCCTCATACGGATCGTCCTGACCCATTTGCTCGAGATGCCGCTGCGTGGCTTCAACCGCCTCTACGTCCCCTACGCCTCAGTCAGCCGGCTCCGCCTAGAGCCGAACGCTGAGCCAACGCTCTATTTCCACAACCGCAGCACTACGGCGGAGGGTGAGCGATGACCTCCTTACGTCCCCTACTGATCGCCATCGCCTTCCTAACCCGCCTCCCCGTCCCCGCGCTAGGGCGGATCCATGATGAGGAAAGCGGTGCCTCCCTGGTGGCTTACCCCTTGGTAGGAGCCATCATTGGCACACTGCTGTTCCTGATGGCGGCATTAACCCAGGGGATGCCCCCCCTGCTCTCGGCAGCACTGATCGTAGCGCTCTGGTCGCTGATCACCGGCGCCTTGCACCTGGACGGCCTCGCCGACACCGCCGATGCATGGGTCGGCGGCCTCGGCGATCCAACACGCACCCTGGAGATCATGAAGGAGCCTAGCTGCGGGCCCCTTGGGGTAACGGCCATCACCACGATACTGTTACTCAAGACGGCCGCCGTGGTCACCCTGCTTGATACCGGCGCGGCGCTGGCCATCGCCACTGCTGCGGTAGCGGGACGATCCGGGTTGACCCTGCTCTTCCTGACCACCCCTTATGTCCGTCCGGGAGGCATCGGCGAGGCGCTCTCCCACTACGGACCACCGGGCGCCTCGCTCGGCAGCACCGCGGTCGTGACCCTGCTCGCCGCGCTGCTCGCCGGCTGGGCTGGGCTGGCAGCGGTCCTCGCCGGCGCTGTAGCGCTGGTCATGGCACAGCACGCTATGTCCCGGCGCCTGGGCGGGACCACGGGGGATACGGCCGGCGCGAGCGTAGAGCTTACCGAGACCGCCGCTCTGCTCGGTGCGGCGATGCTAGCCGCAAGCTGAGCTGGCAGTCTTGCCCTCCCCAGCGGTTCTCCTCGGCGCCTGGCTGCTCGACCGGATCTTGGGCGAGCCCCCTCGGTACCATCCACTCAACGGTTTCGCCCTGGCGGCCACCCGGCTTGAGCAACACCTCAACCGACCTACACGAACGGAGCAAGCCCGCCGCCTGGCCGGGATGCTGGCAACGGCGACCCTCGTCCTGCCAGGGGTCGCGCTGGCTGCAGTGCTCGCCGCTACCCCTCTGGGCTGGGCTGCAGAGCTGCTCCTGCTCTACCTTTGCCTCGGGAGCCGCAGCCTGCGTGACCACGCCCTGGCCGTTGCCGCCCCGCTCGCCCGCGGAGAGCTGACAGCAGCGCGAGAGGCGGTCGGCCGCATCGTCAGCCGCGACCCACGTGCCATGACCCCTTCAGAAACGGCAAGGGCAAGCATCGAGTCCACGCTGGAGAACGGCCATGATGCCGTACTCGCCACCCTGTTCTGGTTTCTGGTCGCAGGCGCCCCCGGTGCTGTGGCACACCGGCTCGTGAACACCCTCGACGCCCTATGGGGCTATCGTAGCGAGCGCTTCGCCAGCTTCGGCCTTACGGCGGCCCGGCTCGACGACTTGCTCGGCTGGCTCCCCGCCCGGCTTACGGCCTTGACCTATGCCCTGCTCAGCCTCCGGATCCGGACGAGCTGGGTGGTGGCCCGCAATCAGGCCCGTCACTGGCCGGGCCCCAATCCCGGGGTTGTGCTAGCTGCCGGCGCCGCAGCCCTGGGCGTCCCACTGGGCGGACCAGCCACCTATAGCGACGGCCAGCGGGAGCGGCCGTGGCTCGGTGATGGGCCACCGGCGAAAGCCGCGGACATCGAGCGGTCGGTCGCCCTGGTCGAGCGCAGTACCTGGCTCTGGCTGATCTTGGCAGTGATCCTTGGGCTCATCACCCTCTAAAGCCAAGCCCTACGGCGCTAGCATCAGCAGCAGGCGACACCAACGGCGCACTGGATGATAGGGAGCGTAGCGTGCCCGAGCACGGCGGCAATCTCAGCGAGGCAACAGTTCGTTTCGGCGAGCCGGAGGGGGGGTGGATTGATCTATCCACTGGCATCAACCCAATCCCGTACCCAGTACCGCCTCCGCGCACCCTGGACTGGCAACGCCTACCCGAAGCCGATGAGCTCGAGAACACGGCGGCAAAAGCCTTTGGCGCACCGGCGGCCCTGGCCCTCCCTGGCTCACAAGCAGCGATCAGCCTCCTGCCCGCGCTGCGCCCAGCCGGACGGGTAGCCATCCCGGCGCCAGAGTATGCCGAGCATGCCGCAGCCTGGCATCACTGGCACCACCGCATCGACCGCATCGCCCCGGAGGTGATCGCAGCTGGCCCTCCCGATCACCTGCCCTGGCAGGCGTTGATCCTCAGCCACCCTAACAACCCCACTGGCCGGCGTTACCCCACCGCTATCCTGCACGCCTGGCGAGCGGCACTAGCCGCACAAGGCGGCTGGCTGGTGATCGACGAGGCATTCTGTGATGCCGAGCCAGAGCACTCCCTGGCCACGGAGGCCGGTACCGAGGGGCTATTGATCCTGCGCTCTCTAGGTAAATTCTATGGGCTCGCTGGCGCCCGCGTCGGCTTCCTGCTCGCTCCTGCGACGGTTCGACAACGCCTCGCTGCGCTGCTTGGTCCATGGCCGATCGCCGGTCCTTCACGGGCGGCTGCTCAGCAGGCCCTACGGGATGAGAGCTGGCGACAGCGGCAACAGGCACAGCTGAGAGCAGCGACGCAGCGCCTCGAGGCCCTGCTCGCCACCGCCGGGCTGCCCACCGCCGGAGGCACCCCCCTGTTCCGGTGGGTCCCCTGCCGAGCCCCTCGGCAGGAGCAGGCCCGGCTTGCCCGGGCCGGCATCTGGGTGCGCGCCTTTGATAACCCGTCAGGCCTACGCTTCGGCCTGCCGGGCGATGAACCGACCTGGCAGCGCCTAGCGACAGCCCTGGAGTCAAGGCGCCAAGCGCCCCGTGACCCGAGACACGGAGCCGCCACCGGGCGGCTGGAGCGCTAAGCGCCGCGCCGAGAGAGGATCGAGCAATACACGGGATTATGCGTTTTTTGGTAAATTAGCGCGATTTCGCCGCATCGGCGCCCGGGGCGTCGCCGCCTACTGGAGAGTCTGTACACCCATGGTCAGCACTGCCGCCGAGGCCATCCCCCCCCGCACCGCCGTCATCGGTGCTGGTGGCTGGGGCCGCAACCTGGTCCACAACCTACACGAGCTCGGCGCTCTTCACGCTGTTGTCGATCTCAGCCCCGAGCATCGCCGGATTGCAGCAACATGCTACCCGGAGATCCTGGTCACCGACGAGGCCGAAGCGGTGCTCGCGGATCCCCAGGTTGCTGCCGTTGTCATCGCCACACCGGTAGCCACCCACTATGAGGTGGTCCGCCAAGCCTTGGAAGCTGATAAGGATGTCTTTGTCGAGAAGCCGCTGACCTCCGACCGGAAACAGGCCTGGGAGCTGGTCCGCCTCGCCGAGCGAAAGGGCCGTTTGCTGATGGTCGGGCACTTGCTGCTATTCCAGCCAGCGATCCATTGGCTGCGCGATTTCCTCGCCGCCGGACGCATCGGGCAGATCCAGAGTATCCACCAGGAGCGGCTCGGTCTGGGACGGGCACGAGGTTACGAGAACGCCCTGTGGTGCCTAGGGACCCATGATGTAGCCGTGCAGCGCTTCCTCCTGCCGAACCATGTACCACAAGGCATGAGCGTCCAGGGGCAGTGCGTGCTTCAGCCGGCCATCGAGGATGACGTCTACCTCCACCTGTACCACGACACCGGCCTGCAGAGCCATCTCCACTGCTCCTGGCTATGGCCCCAAAAGCGCCGTCAGCTGGTCATCGTCGGCAGCGAGGGCATGGTGGAGTACGATGAGCTCAGGCAGGTCATCACCCACCACCACAAGGGCATTGACGAGTCTCTCGAGAACATCGACCGAGGCGCGGAGGAGGTCTTCGAGGGCCACGCACAGCCACTTCGCCTTGAGCTCAAGCACTTCCTCGATTGCGTGCGCGAGCGCACCCCCCCTGCCTCCGATGGCCACTTCGCAGCGACCGTTGTCGACCTCCTCGCTGAGGCCACCACCCGGTTGCGGGCCGCTGAAAACGTTTAGGAGCTGGCAGCGTGCAGATCCCGATCTACAACCCGAAGCCACAGTACGAAGCCCTCCGGGAAGAGCTTGAAAAGGCCGCGACGGACCTGCTGGCCTCCGGGGCCTATGTTCTCGGCCCCACGGTCGAGGCCTTCGAGCATGCCGTCGCCGAGCACCTCGGCTGCCGTCATGCCATCGGCGTCAACAGCGGCACGGATGCGCTGCTCATCGCCCTGGTCGCCGCCGGGGTGGAGCCGGGCGACGAGGTGGTCACCTCGCCGTTCACCTTCTACGCATCGGCCGAGGTTATCAGCCTAGCCGGGGCGACGCCCCGCTTTGCCGACATCGACCCGAACACCTTCAACGTCACCGCCGAGACCCTGGAGGCGGCCTGCACTGAGCGCACCAAAGCGCTGCTGCCGGTGCACATCTTCGGCCAAGGCCCGGATATGGCCGCAATCCATGAGCTGGCCCAGCGCCGTGGGCTCCGCGTCGTCGAGGACGTGGCGCAGGCCTTCGGCGCCCGCCAGACAGGAGGCCGGCTGGGCACCCTAGGGGATCTGGGGGCGCACTCCTTCTATCCGACCAAGAACCTGGGCGGCTTCGGCGACGGCGGCATGATCACCACCAACGACGACGCACTCGCCCACCAGTGCCGTCTACTGCGCCTGCACGGCCAGGAGCGCCGAGATCACCATACGCAGATCGGCTACAACTCGCGGCTCGACGCCATGCAGGCGGCCCTGCTCCACGTCAAGCTGCCCCATGTAGACGGCTGGAATGCCCAACGCCAAGAGATCGCGACCCTCTACGATCAGCGGCTCGCCGAGCTACCCGGGGTGGTCACCCCTTATGCAGCCCCCCACGGCGAGCACATCTATCATCAGTACACCGTCCGCATCACCGACGGCTGGCGGGACACCGTACGCGACACCCTGCAGGCAGCCGGCATCGGCTGCATGATCTACTACTCCGTGCCCGTCCATCACCAGCCCGTCTATCAGCATCAGCAAGCCTCTTGCCCAGAAGCGGAGCGGGCCTGCCACGAGGTGCTGAGCCTGCCCATGTGGCCTTACATGGGCGAAGATCGGGCTGAGCGGGTGGCAGAGGAGCTCGTACGGGCGCTTCGCTGAGCACCATGAGGGGCTTTCCCCTGAGCCTGTATCAGCACTTGGCTCCAAGGTTGCCGGGGCCGATGCGAGGCGAACTCGGTCGAGGACCGCCTGCCCCTCACCACCTTGGACAGGAAGGACGCCCCTTGATGCGCGGTTGAAGGGAACTCGGGGAGGCAGCAACTGCCCTCCACGGATCGATTCGTCGCCTAGGGCGTGCCTGCGCGCATAACCGCCGCTAGGTCGGCCATCTCCTCCGACAAGGGGCGATCCCCACGAGAGGCGCCGGGTGGCGGCGGATGAAACCGTGCAAGGCGCGCCCCGCTGTGGGAAAAGCCTCCCCGAAGGCAAGATCCACGGCCTGGGCCAGTACCAACGCCTCGATGGCCAGCAGCTCATGAACTACTCCCGCCAAGCCTTTCAGGCTATGGCGTGAGTTTCGCGCTTCGCGG
>JBKGYE010000012.1:0-32294 GCA_046546255.1 Halorhodospira sp.
ACCTCTCGCTACAGCAGACGAGATCCCACTCTGTCGCTTTAGTCGTATGGGTACGCGCAAGGGACTATCAGCACTGGATTCATCAACGAGGCAAGAGCAGCCGGCCGGTGTGGACGAGACATTCCAACAGCAGCTTTTGGAAGCGCTGGCGGAAGGTGTCGTGGGCCTGGATGCCCAAGGGTTCTTCACCTTCCTCAACCCGGCCGCCCTGCGCTTGCTCGGCTACGACAGCGAGGCCCAAGCCCTGGGTCGGCACGGCCACGCCGAAAACCACTACCCCTACCCTGACGGTACCCCCTATCCAGCCGAGGCCTGCCCCCTCTATCGCATCTTGCAAACCGGCCAACCACTGGAGGCCTGGGAGGACCATTTCTGGCGGACTGACGGCACCTGCTTTCCGGTCCGGGTCCACGCCTCGCCGCTCCGCGCCCCTGATGGCGCTATCACCGGGCTCGTCGTCTCCTTCGTGGACATCACCACCCAGAAAGAGGCTGAGCGGGCCTTAGCCCGCAACGAGCAACGCTATCGGCTCGCTCAGGAGGCAACACGATTTGGCATTTGGGAGTGGAACATTCCCAGCGATTGTGTCTACTGGGACACCGACACCTGGCACTTGCTCGGTTACTCAGCACCGGCCGGTGCCGCACCCATGAGCTACACCTCCTTCCGCGCCTGTATCCACCCCGAGGACCTCGATGCCGTCGAGAACGCCATCTACCACAACCTGCTGCTCAGCCGGAAGGAACGCTACGCTGTAGCCATGCGCCTACGCCGTGCTGACGGCGGCTGGCAATGGGTCCAAGCCCGCGGTCGGGTCGTCGTCCGCGATGATGACGGGCTCCCCCGATGGGTCATGGGGACCCACATGGATATCAGCGAAATCAAGCGCGCACAGCAGCGCCCTCGGCCCCATGAGGAGCGCTATCGGCGCTTCCTGGATGATTTCATCGGCATCGCCTATCAGACACAGTTCCATGCACCAGCACCCTTCCTGCTGCGCGGCATGGTCAAGGAGGTTACCGGTTACGACCAGGCGCAGTTCATCGCCGGACGAATCAGCTGGGAGGACCTGATCCACCCCGAAGACAATGACCTCCTCCATCACGGCCTTGAGCAGCTCCAGGAAGAAGGGCAGCGCTTCGACCGTGAGTACCGCATCATCCGGCAAGACGGCGAAATCCGCTGGGTGCGGGATATCGGCCGGCTTGTCCGCCTGCCCGATGAAGACGATTGGGTCCTTCAAGGGGCGATGTACGACATCACCGAGCAAAAGGAGGCGCAACGGGTGCGCGAGACCTTCCTGGCAGCTGTCAGCCACGACTTGCGCACACCGCTGAACACCCTGGCGGGCTTCACTCAGCTGCTCGCCAACACCCGCCTGACCACCGAGCAACAACGCTACCTGCACTATTGCCGCAAAGCCAGCGAGCAGCTACGGGGGCTCGTCGACACCCTGCTTGAGCTCTCCCAGCTCCGAGCTGGGAGATTGCGCCTGCGGCCGCGCCCCTTCTGCCTGACCACCTTCTTACACGACCACATTGACCCCCTTGCCTGCCAGGCCCAGGAGAAGGGATTGACCTTCCAGTGGCATACCCGGCAGCTCCCGGATCGGGTCCACGGCGATCCGGTCCGGCTCGGCCAGATCCTCCTCAATCTGATCAGCAACGCCATCAAGTTCACGGAGGCGGGCTCGATGTCACTGTCGCCGACAGTGGCCCAGGACTCCCCCAAGCCCCGAGCCAAGACCTCTTCCAGGCCTTCACCCGCGACGAGACGGCTGAAGCCATACACCCCGGCGTTGGGCTAGGGCTGGCGATCTGCCGCGAGCTCGCGCAGTTGATGGGCGGCTCGGTCTGGGCCGAGGACAACCCTGGAGGCGGCGCCATCTTCGGGCTCACCGCACGGCTGCCCGTCTGTACGGACACCACGCAGGCGCCGGCAGAGGCGCCGTGGGCCATCCCTCCCAGCGAGGAGGAGCCTCCCCCGGCCCTCCCGGCTACGAGCCACCCCCTGACGGTGCTGATCGCTGAGGATGACCCCACCAACGCCCTCCTTCTGCAGACCCTATTCGAGCGCGCCGGCTGCCAAGTCCGGGTGGTCAGTGACGGCGAGGCCGCGATAGCGGACTGGCAGCGTGCACAACCTGATCTCCTCCTCCTCGACTTGCAGATGCCCCGTGCCGATGGCGCACAGGCGACCGCCTGCATCCGCTCCCGCGAACAGCAACAGCGACGTCCGCGGACCCCCATCGCCGTACTCACCGCCCACGCCCTCGAGGAGGTACGAAAGCGAGCCCTGCAAGCGGGCTGCGACTATTGCCTGGTCAAGCCGTTATCCCTGAAGGCGCTCCAAGAGCTGCCGCACCACGCCGCGACCGCCTCCTCTTAGCCCTGGCGCTTACCCATTGGACGCCCTAGCGGACGTCCACCACCCGGCTCGCGCGCTGGAAGCGCACCCGCCAGCCCGGCCAAGCAGGAAGCTCCCAGCGCTTGGGGTCCGTACGGCGGATACCGCCGACCTTCTCGGCGACCACCTCCCGGCGGCGGACGTGGTAGTGGATGCGAAGCTCCAGGTCCGTAAGCTGGATCCAGCGCGGATAGCGCTCATCGAACGCTGGCCGCTCCCAGGCGGGAATCCCGGGAAAGCGCAGATCCGCAGGCTCGATCAGAGCCAAGTCCTCCCCCGAGGCGACCCCCAGGCGAGCCAGCCGCTCATGCAGCCAATCCCGAGCCGTAGGCACCTCCCCCTCGCCATAGCCGAGCGCCACATAGAGCGCCCATGCCTCCAGGTCATCCTGCAGGCGGCTGCCTGCCGGCGCCAGGAGCTCATCAGCCAGGATCAACTCGAGCGCCGCCTCGCGCGCCATCGCCCCTTCTGGGACCAGCACCTCGCTATCCACCGCACGCTCGGCAAAGGTCAGCTCGCGGCGAGCCGTCAAGCGCTCGCCGTCCCATGCTGGCTCGCGGATACGCTCCGTGCAGGCGCCGCTAGCCGCCACCATCTGCAGGCTCAACGGGGCCAATGCCGTCGCCACGGTCACCGTCTGCCGCGTCCCCTTGCCAGGGACGCTATGGGCATCGAGCACCAGTGCAGCCTCCGCTGCCCCCGGGAACCAAGCGCGCTCGTCGACGACCAGCTCATCGCCGGCGCCATTGGCCCAGGCCTGACGCCGACACACACGGCGCACATAGACCCACGCCGGCAAGGCGCGAGCGGCGGCCGCCAAAGCCTGATCCACGGTGCCGATATCCAGACCGGGCACCCCTTCGGTCTCGACGAGTTCCGCATCCGCCGTCGGCAACGCCGGCAACTCAAGCAACTCGCGCAGGTGCCCAGCCAGGCGTTGCGCCTCGGCACGGCCACGGACATCCATCCGCACGCCCGGCAAGCGCTCAGTGCGTAGGGCAGCCACCCGCAACATACCGTCACAGCGGCGTCCTAGGCACCGCTCCAAGGCTTCGCGGGCCTGCTCGTCAGCACTCAGACGCAACCACTGCCCACCCACGGCCAGGGCAGCCACCCAGTCGGCCATGAAGGCCGCCGTGGCGGAGTCCGGCATGGCCAGGGCCAGATGCGCCAGCTCCGGCTCTACCGGCAGGCTGAACAGAAGCCGCCCACGCTCCGTGGCCCGCCCCTCCTCATCCAGGGCGCCGAGCGCTTTAAGCAGCCCCTCAGCCTGCTCCCGGCTCTCATCACGCGGGGCATCCGGGAATGGCAGATGCGAGACACGATACCCGGCACAAGCGGCCGCCAGCACCAGCTCAGTAAGGTCCTCGCGCAGGACCTCCGGCGGGGCACGCTCGGGCAACGGCGCCGCCCGACCCCAAAGCCGATAGCAGGCGCCCGGCGCCAAGCGTCCGGCCCGTCCGGCACGCTGCGCAGCGCTCGCCCTAGAGATCGGCTGCAGGGCGAGCACAGTACGGCCGTTGCGGCGCAGGGTCCGTCGCTCAAGACCACTATCCACCACCGCCGTGATCCCCGGCACGGTCAACGAGGTCTCGGCGACATTGGTCGCCAGCACAACCCGCCGCCGGTCCCCCGGGTTCAGGGCACGGCGCTGATCGGCGAGACGGGCGCTGCCATGCAGCAGGGCTATTTCGGCCACCACCCCGCGCAGCGCCCGGCTCGCCTCCTCGATCTCACCACGCCCGGGGAGGAAAGCGAGCACATCCCCCTCGGTCTCCCTCAAGGCCTGACGCACGGTTCCCGCCAACTGCTCGGCAAGCCCCTTACGCTGCGGCATGGCACGGGGCTGCTCGGCGCAGTAGAGCTCCTCGACCGCATACCCCTGGCCGGATGACACCAAGTAGGCAGCACCGAGCGCTGTCGCCAGGCGTTCGCCATCGAGGGTTGCGGAGGTGAGCACGAGACGGTGCTCACCGTCAGCACGCAGCAGGGCCAAGAGCAGGTCTGTATCCCAGCGGCGCTCGTGGAATTCATCGAGGAGCACACACCCAAAGCCGCGCAAAAGCCCCTCAGCACGCCAGCGCAGGGCCACGCCCGGGGTGGCGAAAAGGATGCGCGTCCCGTCACCGTAGCGCCGATCCAGGCGCACCGCATAGCCCACCTCCCCGCCCAACGGGGTGCCCAGCTGCTCAGCCACGAAACCGGCCAGGCTCGTGGCGGCTACACGACGCGGCTGAACCACCAGCACGGGCCCCAGCTCCGCGGCCCAGACCGGCAGGCGGGTCGACTTACCGGATCCGGTAGCGGCAGCAACCACACAGTGCCCGGCCTTGAGAGCCGCCAGAAAGTCTTCGCGCAGGGCATCGATAGGAAGTGCGCTTGTGTTCCCGGTGCTCATAGCAATGGCATTCCATCAGTCCACCCCCGCTCCGGTCCAGCAGGGGTCCAGGCTCGCCTGGTGCTGACCCACGCCGCCCTGGTACCACGCCAACCGCGGCTGGAGCTGCACCGTCGGCCCGACGATCACCAGTGCCGGGCTCTCCAGGCGCTCAGCACGAACCCGCTCGGGTAGCGTGCTCAGGTCCCCGAGAACCACACGCTGCCCTGGGGTCGTGGCCTGGGCGACCGCCGCCGCGGGATGGACCGCCGGCAGGCCGCACGCACGCAGCTGCGTACAGACCGCCTCCAGATTGGCCAGCCCCATATAGATCACCAGCGTCTCATCCTCGCGGTAGGGGGCATGGGCCTGCATCTGCGGATGTCCCGCCCGCCGATGGCCGGTGAGCATGCGGCAGCTCTGGGCATAGTCGCGATGGGTGAGCGGGATACCGGCATAACAAGCGGTACCCTGAGCGGCGGTCACGCCGGGGACCACCTGGAACGGGATGCCGGCCTCGACCAGGCCCTCAATCTCCTCCCCGCCTCGTCCAAAGAGGAAAGGATCCCCGCCCTTAAGGCGCAGCACCCGCTTGCCTGCACGTGCAAGCGCCACCAAACGCTCATTGATCCGCTCCTGGGGCAAGGTATGGCGTCCGGGCCGCTTACCTACCGGGATGCGCTCGGCCTCCTTGCGCACGAGCTCCAGCAAGGCCGGTGCAGCCAGGCGGTCGTAAAGGACCACATCGGCCCGCTGCATCAGGCGCAAGGCACGGAAGGTCAGCAAATCCGGATCCCCGGGCCCGGCCCCCACCAGGAAGACCTCGCCCAGCGGCGCCGGCCGAGCCGCCTCCTGCTCAAGCAGCCGCAGCACTTGCCTCTCCCCCTGCGCCTCGCGACCAGCGAGGACCGACTCTGCAGCCGCACCGTCAAAGACCTGCTCCCAGAAGCGCAACCGCCACTCACGATCCGGCAGCCTTGCCCGGACTTGCTCACGCATGCGGCCGGCCAGACGCGCCAGGCGCCCGTAAGCAGCGGGTAGCAGGGTCTCCAGGCGGCTGGCGATCTGCCGGGCCAGCACAGGCGCCGCACCGCCGCTGGAGATGGCCAGCTGCAACGGGGAACGATCCACCCGCACCGGGGTGAGGTAGCTGCTCAGCAACGGCCGCCCAGCGACGTTAACCGGGATCCCCCGCGCCGCGCAGGCCTGGTAGACAGCCTGATCCGTAGCCTCGTCGCCGCTAGCACTGACCACCAGCGCCGCTCCCTGCTCCAGGCCGGGGCGGTAGGGCTCAGGACGGTGCTTCAAACCCTCCGGGGCTGTCTCCAGAAGGCGCTCGCAGGGCGCCTCCAGGACCGGCGCCAGCAGATCCACGTGCGCCCCGGCACGCAGCAGATCCTCGGCCCGGCGAGCCGCCGCCTCGCCACCTCCGATCACCAGGCAGCGCCGAGCATCGAGCTTAAGGAAGATCGGGTAGTGGTGCATATGACCCCTCGGTGATTGAACGGTCCGGGTTATCCAGACGCGACCGGATCCAGGCGCTCTAGCGAGAGCAGCGCATCACCGTGGGCATCGACCAGCTCCAGGCTGCAGTGCCGACACACCCCCGCCAAGGCCCAAGCCCCAGCGACCCGGCCCCAATCGACTTCTACACGGCCGCCACCGGCACCAAGGACGAGGGCCTCATCCTCCCAGCGCAGCGCCGGCCCGGCTGCCGAGCAGATCATGCGTGTCCCGCCGGCAGCGTTGACCACCCCCTGCACCCGCGGCCACTCTCGGCATTCCGCCAGGTGGCGAGGCAGATCCCCCGGGTCAATCGGACTGCTGCGAAAGGGGGTCGCCGGCTCGGCCACCCCATCGGCCACCGCAGCCAGTACCGCGCCCCAAGGGACATCGAAGTGCTGTGCAGCCGCAACCAGGCTCGGCTGCGGCTGCTCCCGCAGCCAGGTACGCAGGGCTGCCGGCCAGCCGGCCAACCCCAGGCTCAGCGGCTGCCCCCGTGCCTCGCCCGCTATCGGTGCACCGTCCCCGCCGTACTTGGCGACATAGCCGCGTGGGGTCACCATCACCCCAGCACGGCGAAAGGTGGCCCGGTTGCCGATCATCACTGTGCTGAGCATGCTCGGCTGCGCCGTATCGAGTGCATCCAGCCGCAGGTGCTCCACTTGCTGGCGCTCTCGATAGGCCGAGCGCACCAAGGCCACCGGTGTATCACCGGGACGGTAGCGCAGCAGGATCTCTTGGGCGCGGCGGATATGCTCGCGACGACGGCGGCTGGCTGGGTTGTAGAGTGCCACGACAAAATCCCCTCGCCCGGCAGCCTCCAGCCGCCGAGCGATCACGGGCCAGGGGGTGAGCAGATCCGACAAGGAGATGGTGCACAAGTCATGGGTCAGCGGTGCACCCAACAAAGCCGCACAGCTCGTCAGCGCGGTCACCCCCGGGACCACCTCCACCTCGACCGCACCCTCCTCCGGCGTCCAGCCGCGCTCGAGCAACAGCTCGTAGGCAGGGCCTGCCATACCGTAGACGCCAACGTCACCAGAAGATACCAGGGCTACCACGCGACCGGCGCTGGCGTACGCCCACGCCATCTCCACACGATCGAGCTCCTCGGTCATCGCCTTGCCGACCACGGTCTTGTCCACTAGCAGCTCCGGGATCAGCCGCAAATACGTCTGGTAGCCGATCACCACCTCAGCGCTGGCGATGGCCTCCCGAGCCCGCGCCGTGATGTGCGCCGGGTCCCCCGGGCCAATGCCCACCAGCAGGATCCGCCCCGCTGCGGTATTGCTCCCCGTCATTCATTCAGCCTCGCTATCGCGACCGTGGCGTTGCATCCGTCCTCGCCCCGCCAGCGGCGTTTCTCGATGATCAGGTCAGCGGCGCAGCCGCGAGCACGGCACAAGGCGGCTGCCTCAGCGACGGCCGGCGTCCCGGTATACCGGCGCACGAGCGCCGAAGGATGCGGTACCGGGATCTGCGCCAGCACCGCTGCCGGGTAGAAGACCAGCGGCCATCCCCGTGCCTGAGCCAAGGCGTGCAGGGCCGGCTCATCACGCTTGAGGACGATGCTCGCTACCGCGACGACCGCTGCCGGCCCCACCCTAGCCTCGGCCAGGGCCCCATCCACCGCCTCCGCAACGGTGGCTTCGGCTGCTCCGCGGTCACAGCCGATGCCCACAACCACCCGCATCAACCCTTCCCCACAGAGGGCCGATAGCGTACCAGTCGCTCACCGAGCTGTGCGCACCAGGACGCCGACGGGCGCTCGGCACGCACCCAGAGGACCGCGGCGTAAGCATCCGGATCCAGGGCAGCTGGTCCAGAGAGGCGATGGAGATGCGCCGGCGGTGGGCAGCTCGGGCGCCAAGTAGCATCCTCCTCGACCAGGGCCACCGGCTCGCCATGGATCAAGGCCGCCGCCGCCTGGCGCAGAGCGATCTTCGAGGCAACCACTTGCCAGCCCTGCTCCTGGCCCAGCAGATCCACCGCCGGCAGACCGATACTGTCCGAGGCGGTGGTGACCACCGGCTGGGCCCCGAGTTCTACAGCCACCTGCCGCACCCAGGCGTTGGCGCCGCCAAGATGACCACCGAGCACCGCCACCGCGAAGCGGCCCGCCTCGTCCACGGCGATCACACCGGGATCCCGGGCCTTATCCGTGAGCCAGGGGGCGAGCAGGCGCACCGTCGCGCCTACCGAGCAGAAGCAGATCAGCTGCGTCACCGGCTGTCGGCAACGCGCCCCGATCACCTCGCCCATGGCACCGGCCGCCACGCTTGTGCAGGGATTGGACAGGCCGGCGAGCCCGGGCACCGCTCGCTCGCTGGCGATGAGCTCGGCCCCAGGGCGCGAGCTCGCCAAGCGGGCAGCCTGCGCCGCGCCAGCACGGGTCACCGCCACCAGGACCAGCCCCTCACCGGCGACGCTCACGCCCGATCCCCCTCCCCGACGGAGCGACGAGGTGCGTTACGCACCAGCAGCAACGACAAGTAATGCACCGAAGTCCCGCGCAGGCGCGGTAGATCGGTCACCACCCGCTCCTGCGGTGTACCCACGCGCTCGACGAAGGCGCTGCTCGTCAGCAGGCCATGGCGCTCGAGCAAATCGATCAGCGGCTCAAGCAACGGCTTGACCTTGAGCAGCACCAGCGTATCCACTTGTGGCAGCAGACGCTCCACGGCGTCCAGCTGATAGCCACCGGGCAGCACGGCCAGGGCCTGCTCCTGGCTTGCCAAGGGCCAACCGATCCGGGCCGGCGCGGCGAGGAAGGAAGCCACCCCGGGGATGGTCTCCACCGCCACCGCCGGGATCTCGGCACGCACGGTCCGAGCCAGGTGACCGAAGGTCGCGTAGGTGGAGGCATCGCCCTCCACCAGGAAGGCCACATCCCGGCCCGTGCGCAGGGTCGCCGCGACAGCCGCGGCTGCCTGGGCCCAGTGATGGGCCAGGCTGGCGGCATCCCGCGTCATGGGGAAGACCAGCGGCAGGGCATCCGCTGGCGGGGTCAGCCCACCGCGCGCGGCAATCTCCAGGGCGTAGCTCTGCTCTCCCACGGCCCGTACCGGATAGGCCCAGCGCGCCTCCCCCTGCAGCACCGCCCACGCCCGCCGGGTGATCCAGCCCGGATCTCCTGGACCGAGCGAGACCCCAATCAGCTGCCCGGGTCCCCGCGTCATCCCTCCGCCTCCTTGGTCGCCATCATGATCCATACCGGGTTCTCTGCCCGGAAGGCCCGCATGCCAGCCAGCTCGTGGCAGCGATGGGCCTGCAGCTGCACCGCTTCCCAGCGCACTGCCCCGGCAGAGGCAGCGGCATCCAGATGGGCCGTAGCTTGCTGGAGGTTCTCCAAGGTGACCACATTGAGCACCAACCGCCCCCCCGGGGACAGGCGCCGCAGGGCCTCGTCGATGAGCGTCCCGAGCGCTCCCGCGGAGCCACCGATGAAGATCGCATCGGGATCCGGCCACGCCTCCAACCCCTCGGGGGCACAGCCGTGGTGAAGCGTGACATTGCCGAGGCGGAAGCGGCGCCGATTCGCCTCGGCGATGGCCCAATCCTCAGCGTGGCGCTCCATAGCCCAGACGTGGCCCTGGGGGCACAGGCGTGCGGCCTCCAAGGCCATCGCACCGGAGCCTGTGCCTATATCCCAGACCCGGCTCGCCGGGGTCAGCGCCAGGCCCGACAGCGCCACAGCACGTACTTCCCGCTTGGTGATCAGGCCGCGCTGCGGGCTGCGCTGGATAAAGGTCTCGTCCGCGGGGGCAAAAGGCCGCTGCACGGCCTCGGGACTGCGCCGAAGCAGCGCCACGTGGGGCTGCGGATACGAGCCTGCGGCGGCTGCGGACAGCGGCATCGGCGGCTGCACCAGCTCATCGCTCCAGCCGAGGCGAGCCGCTACTGCAACCGCCAGCTCGGCGTCGGTATAGCCCACCGCCTGCAGCTGCCGCGCAAGCCAATCAGCACCGAGATCGGTAGCCGTGTAGACCGCCACCTCCCCGTGCCCCTCAAGGGCGCGCAAAACCTCGGCAAGGGGGTGCTCAGGGGCCGCCGTCTGCGCCGACCAGTCAACGGCCCCGCGACCGTGGATCGAGGCGATCGCCGTCCTTGCTACAGACCAGCCGAGCCGGGCGCAGGCCAGCTGGACCAGCGAGGGCGCCGGCAACACTCGGCAGCGCGCTGGCCCCAAGGCAGCGACCAGCCGCTCGCCGATACCGTGGCAGAGCGGATCCCCGGAGGCCAGGACCACCACCCGCTGACCGTCCGCCGCAGCCGCTTCCACCCAATCGGGCACCGAGGCCACGGCACCCGTGAGGTCACGCTGCTCCGCCTGCGGGGCCAACATGCCGTAGCGGGCGAGCACCCGCCGACCGCCGATGAGCACATCGGCCTGCGTGATCGCCGCACGCGCCGCTGGAGCCAGCCCCTCAGCCTCATCATCGAGGACACCGACCACCGCACAGACAGGTGTCACGCCGCCTCCTCGGCAAGGGCAAGCAGGGCGTGGAGACAAGCGACAACCGGCGGGCTGCCGCCCTTGCGCCCGGCGGTCGCGATCCAGGGTACGTGGGACTGCACCATGGCCGCCTCCGTCGACTCAGCAGCGGCGACGAAGCCCACCGGCATGGCAATGAGCAGCCGCGGCGCGATGCTGCCGGCCTCGATTCGCCGGAGCAGCGCATAGAGCGCCGTAGGGGCATTCCCTACAGCGACGATCCCGCCATCGAGATCGCCCAACTCGGCAGCGAGGGCCACGGCCTGCTCGGCGCGGGTACTCCCTTGCCGACGTGCCCGCTCAGCGGCCTCCGGCTCGGCCATCCGACAGGCAAGTGGCATCCCGAAGCGGGCAAGGCGCGGCTGCGAGAGCCCGGCGCGGATCATCTCCACATCCACGAACACCGGCGCCCCC
The DNA here is from genome assembly GCA_046546255.1 of Halorhodospira sp. Classification (GTDB taxonomy): domain Bacteria; phylum Pseudomonadota; class Gammaproteobacteria; order Nitrococcales; family Halorhodospiraceae; genus Halorhodospira. The sequence continues at coordinate 11,196 of JBKGYE010000012.1, forward strand.
GCCCGGATCGCTGCCAGCGCAGCCGCCACAGCCTGCGGGTGGAAACAGGTCAAGCCGTTGAAGTCGAAATCCGCGGTGGCGTGGATCAAACGCCGTACCACCGCCCACTGCGCCGCATCGTAGGCGCTGTGATCGCCGGCTTCGGCATCGACCTGGGCGAAGGAGTTCGACTCGATACGGCGCCCGGAAGCGGTCTGCTGCTCCGTGCTCAACGGCTGCTCGCTCATGGACCACCCCTCCTCAGTGGTGGTGATGGTGATGGTGCGTCGCTGCCGCCCGATGGGGACAACCATCGCACTCGAGCATCCCGGCGCCTGCAACGGCCTCGCTCACGCGCTGCTCAAGCAGCTCGAAGATCTCCGGCTCAAACCCGAGGTAATCGGTCAGCGCGAAAGCGGTATGCGGGTACTGCCCACGTAGCCGCGCCACCTGCTCGCCAATGCGCGCTATCAGCCGACCGGTGTAGAGGTAATAAGGGATCACGATCTGCTGTGTAGCCCCGAGCCGCTCGTGGCGACGGACCACCGCCTCCAGCCGTGGATGTGTCACCCCGGTAAAGGCGATATCCACCAGCTCGTGCTCAGCACCTTCATAAAGCCAGCGGGCCAGGCGCGCCACCTCACCGTTCGCCGCTCGATCCGAGGACCCCCGTCCCAAGACGATGACCCCCGTGGTGCGCGGATCCGGCATGGCCAGCGCCTGCATACCCTCCCGCAGACGACGCTCGAGCAGGCCGAGCATCGGCTCGCTGACACCGAGGTGGCGGACCAGCCGAAAAGCGACCTGCGGATGGCGCGCCCGCGCGGCCTCAAGCTGCTCGGGCACCTCAAGCTTGACGTGCCCAGCAGCGTTGAGGATCAGCGGCACGGCGATCACCCGCTCAGCGCGGGCCGCCGCACGATCAAGACCCTCCTTGAGCAGGGGGTCGGCGAACTCGATGAAGCAGGTCTCCAGCTGCCAATCGGGACGACGCTCGGCGAGCAGCTCGGCGAAGCGGCGAATCTCCTCGTTGCCTCCCTCCTCACGGGAGCCATGGCCAATCAGCAAGATGCAGTCCGTCATGAAGCGAGTTCCTCAGCATTGGCGACGACGAAAGCGGTGGCCGAAGCCCGGATCGTAGAGCCGCGAGCTAGCCCCCGGCGCTTCTGCGGCACGCGCCCCAAGGCTCGGCCCGAGCAGGATCATGGCCTGGCTGTCCAGGCCCGCAGCACGGCAGTCGGCAGCCAGGTTCGCCACTTGTGTACGCAGTACCTGCTCGGCCCCAGGCCACGAGGCGCGATGGACGACCACCGCCGGCGCGGCCTCGTCCCAGCCCGCCTCACGCAGGGCGTCGCTGAGGCGCTCTAGCAGGGTGATCGATAAGTAGATGCACAGGGTGCTGCCGTGACGGGCCAGATCAGCGAGCTGCTCACCGGCGGGCAAAGGGGTTCGCCCCTCGACCCTGGTAAAGATCACCGTCTGCGTCCCTTCCGGCAGCGTGAGGCTCTCGCCGGCTGCCGCTGCCGCTGCCATGGCCGAGGTCACGCCGGGAACCAGGTGGACGGGGATGCCGAGCTCATCGAGGGGACGTACGATCTCCACGAAGGCGCCATAGAGGCCGGGATCACCAGGCTGCAGGCGGACCACCTGCTGCCCTTGCCGGGCACGCTCGAGCAACCAATCCTGAATCTGCGCCAGGGTCATCCCCTTGGAGTCGGCCAGCTCACAGCCTGCTGGGGCCCAGGCGAGCACCTCCGCGGGGACGAGCGAGCCGGCGTAGAGCACGGCGTCAGCTACCGCCACCCGATCCCGTCCCCGGACCGTGATCAGGTCGGCGGCCCCTGGTCCCGCTCCGACGAACCAGACCGCGCCGCTCATGTCGTTTCCCCGGAGCGCTCGTAGCCGACGACAAAAGGCGCGCGCTCATGCTCAACCAACTTAACGTCCACGTCGTACGCCTCCCGCAGATTGTCGGCATGGATGACCTGCCGCGGCGTGCCCTCATCCAAGACACGGCCCTCGTGCAGCAACAGGATACGATCGGCGAGCTGCACGGCGAGGTTGATCTCGTGCAGGACGATGAGCACCCCTTGCCCCTGCTCTCGGGCGCAACGCTCGAGGAGCTCGATGGTGTCCCGCTTATGCTTCATGTCCAGGTGGTTAGTCGGCTCATCGAGGAGCAGGAACGGGGTCTCGCGCACCAGCGCGCGGGCGATAGCTGCTTTCTGCCGCTGCCCGCCGCTGAGCTCCGGCAGCAGCCGCTGCGCTTGCTCCTCCAGCCCCAGGCGGGCGAGCACTGCCTGGGCGCGCGCCAGCTCGCCACGTCCATAGCGCCACCCTGGGCGACGCAGGCCGAGCAGGACGCTCTCGAGCACGGTCAACGGATAGGTGACCTCGGCACTCTGTGGCACGTAGGCTAGGTATCGGGCGATGCGCGCTTGGCGCCGTCCCCGCAAGGCTTCGCCGGCGATGGCGATCTCCCCGCGCCGCGGACGCAGGAGCCCGTTGATGCACTTGAGCAGGGTGCTCTTGCCGGAGCCATTGGGACCGATGAGCGCCACCACCTCCCCGGCGCTCACCTGCGCATCGACCCCGCGGAGCACAGGCTCGCGCCCGTACGCATAGCGCAGCCCCGCCACTTGGATGCACGCTCCACTCATCCACGCCCCCCTGCCTCACGCCGGCGCAGGATCAGGTAGAGGAACAGCGGCGAGCCGATGAAGGCCGTAACCACCCCCACCGGCAACACCACCGCCTCGAAGGCGTGCAGCGAGACCAGATCGGCCACGGCCAGCAGCAGCCCCCCGAGCAGTGCCGTCGCCGGGATCAGGAAGCGATGGTCCCCGCCAAAGAGCAACCGCGCCAGATGCGGCGCCACCAAGCCCAGGAAGCTGATACCGCCGGTAAAGGCCACGACCACCGCCACCAACAGCGCTACCAGGAAGGTCAGGCCGAGGCGCAGGGTACCCACCGATAGGCCCAGGCTAATCGCTGTCTCATCACCGAGCAGCAGGCGGTTGAGGTCACCGCTGCGAGCGAGGAACACCGGCAGGCTCAGCGCCAGCGCCACGGCAATGAAAGCGAAACTCTCCCAGCCGGCCCGACTGAGGCTGCCCACGCTCCAGAACATCACTTCGCGAGTCGCCTCGGCATCCGCGAAGTAGATGATCAGCGTGGTGGTGGCACCGAAGAAGTACATCAAGGCGATCCCGGCGAGGATCAGGCCTGTCGGCGTCGCCCCCTGCCAATGCCCGAGGAGCAGGATCAGCGTGGACACCCCGATGGCGAAGAGGAAGGCATTGCCGACGATGCCGTAGACCCCGAAAGCCGAGAAGCCGAAGATGATCACCAGCGCCGCACCGAGCGAGGCGCCGGAGGCAATACCGAGGGTAAAGGGCGAGGCCATGGGATTGCCCAGCAGCGTCTGCAAGATCACCCCCCCCAAGGCCAGGCCCATGCCGGCCACCACCGCCGTGGCCAGGCGCGGCAGGCGGATGTTCCAGATCACATGGGCGGCCTGCGCATCCCCCATGTCGCCGCCCCACGGCGCGAACAGCAGCGCCTGCGCGACTTCCCGCAGGGCGATATCCATGGGCCCGATGCTCAATCCCACCAGGCCCACGGCGGCCAGCGCCGCTGCTAGCGCAGCCAGGCCAAGCAGCCGGCCGCGGACAGCCCGGCGATAAGCCTCAATGGCGGCCTCCGCCGGCGCCGCGCACACGTTCATCTACGCCCCGCTGCCAGGCTGCTCTGCGCCTCAAGGTGCTCATACAGCTCGGAGTCACCGTAGAAGCGCTCGAGGATCGCCCGGCCCTTCTCAGACAAATCCACCCCCGCCATGGCCTCGGGGTAGAGGATCTTGGCCATGTGGAGCAGATCAATCAGGCCAGTGGCCACGTCCCAGCCCATGTAGGTGCCTTTGAAGCGGTGCACGTTGCCCTCGGCCACGGCCGTGACCCCGGCCAGCCGCTCATCGTCGAGGACCTCGTCGATCGCTACCCGGCTTGCCTGCGATGGCGTGTGCAGGAAGATATGCTCCGGGTCCCAGGCGACCAGCTCCTCGGGATGGACCTCGCCATCGCCTACCCCGCGGCGGTCGGCACTGACCAGCTCAGCGCCGAGCTGCTTGACCGGCAGGTAGTCGGTGACGGCGTTATAGAGATTGCTACGATGCCCCAGATAGATACGCGCCGGGGATGGATCCTCCTCAGCGATACGCGCCTGAACCCAATCCACCGTCTCGCTGTACGACTCCAAGAGTTCATCAGCACGCGCCTCCCGGCCGGTGATCTCTCCCATCAGCCGATAGGCGGTCTCAATCGTCTCCGGGACCGCTGCTTCAGGATCTGCCTCACCGCTGAGGGTATTGAGGGCTACCACCGGCACCCCCAGCTGACGCTCAAGGCGCTCCACCCGATCGACCAGAGCAGCGGCGTCGTCTCGACGGCTAAACGACCAATAAAGGAGCACATCCGGCTCGGTGGCAAGCACCCGCTCGAGGTTGACCTCCGAGCCAGGCTGGCCACCACCGATCTGGGTGACCTCGTCGATGGCCTCAAAGGCGCGCGCCTCAATCGGCTTGTCCTGCGCGAAGCGTGAGCCGAACATGTTGCTCGGGATGCCAACCAGCTGCTCCTCGGCGCCGAGATGGAGGGCGATACGGAAGGCGTCCACGTTCACCGTGGCGATGCGCTCCACCGACGCCGGCAACGTCACCTGACGGTCGAGCATATCCACCACCGTACGGGCGGGCTCTTCCTCCGTACCTGCCGCAGCAGCAGCCTGTATCCCGTGCACCGTCAACAGAAGCAACAGCACAGCACTCGCACGCCGCGCAAGAGACGCGTACAGCAACTGCATGAGCCCTCCCAGATTCAGGGTCCGTTCTTAGGCCGGCAGGAACGGCATGCTCGGAGGCGACGCGCAGCGAGGCGCAAGCAACGCAGGCTGGCTACAACGACACCGCCGCGCACGGTTCCCCGCCGTGTGGCGTTCTTTTCCTCCCAGGCCGGTCTCCGGGCTCACGAGCGAGATGCAGCACCTCCGGGGCGGCGCCTTCCCGCACCGCGTGCCGCCCTGGACACCATCGATGCAGTGGCAAATGCCGCGCCCTGGCTCGCCTACCGTTGCGGGGACAGCGCCGGACTTGCCCACCCTGGGGGCGGAGCGCACCGGCTTCCCGGGCACACCGAGCAGCTGGGCTCGGGCGCCGTACGCCCCGGCGAGCACGCCGCCGGGACACCTGAGAGAGCGAATGACTCTACGAGCGCAAGCACCAGGTGTCAATCAGCTACAGAGTGCACCAACAGAGTGCACCAGAGGTTGGCTAAGGGCCTAGCGTCTGTGGCAATATTCGATTTTAAGCCTTGTAAAGAATAAGGGTACGGACGTTACGTGGTACGGACGCCTAGCAACCATCGTCGCCCACGCTCCTCGGAGTCCCCATGAGCCACGACCAACCGATCCCTTTTGCTGAGTGCCCTGAAGAGCCGAGCGGCTGCGCCCTGGAGCGGCAACTGCCACTCGCCGCGCAAACCCCGGATATGCGCCTTAGCGAGCGCCTCGAGGAGCTCCGCTGCCATATCAACAGGCAGCTCCACGAAGGGAACGGGCAGATCCACCGCATCGCCGTCGCCGTCTACGAGCCCGAGGCCAAGCGGCTGAAGACCTACAGCGCCGGCGGCGATATGCCGAGCCCCCTGGATCACTACGAGACCCGGCTCGAGGAGGTGCCGACCCTCAAGGAGCTGGCTGAGCGGGAGACCCCCTACATCGTCCACGACTACAGCCAGCATATAAGCCAGCGCCAGCACACCACGAGCATCCGTAATAGCGGCCTGCGCTCCGGGCTGATCTTGCCGCTGACCTACGAGCAGGATTTCTACGGCTTCCTCTTCCTCAACTCCCGCGAGCCGGGATATTTCCAGCACGGGGTCCTCCAGGAGCTCGCCCCCTACGCCGACCTGGCGCGCATGCTCGCCGTGACCTCGATCCGCAAGAACCGGGTCCTGCGCGGCGCCGCCCGCACCGCCATGACCTTCGGCCGTGCCCGCGATGACGAGACAGGTAACCACCTTGCCCGCATGGCCGAGTACAGCCGCCTGATCGCCCTTGAGCTGGCATCGCGCTACGGCCTCGGTGATGACTACATCGATATGGTCTATCACTTCGCCCCTGTCCACGACGTAGGCAAGATCGCCGTGCCTGACGAGATACTGCTCAAGCCGGGGCCGCTGACCGAGGCGGAGTTCGCCAAGATGCGCGAGCACGTCAGCCGCGGCGTGGCCATGATCCTCGCCATGAGCGAGGAGCTCGGGCTCAGTGAGGACCGGCGCGCCTCGGTGCTGCGCAACATCGTCGGCTTCCACCATGAGCGCCTCGACGGCAGCGGCTACCCCACCGGCATAAGCGGCGAGCGCATCCCCCTCGAGGGGCGCATCGTGGCCGTTGCTGACGTCTTCGACGCCTTGACCAGCGAGCGCCCCTACAAACGAGCGTGGTCCTTCGAAGAGGCCGCAGCGGTGCTACGCGAAGAGGCCGAGCAAGGCAAGCTCTGCGCCGATTGCGTCCACGCTTTCCTCGCCCGGAGCGCGGAGGTGAAGGCGATCCATCACCGCTACCACGACCCCTGAGCGCGCCATCCCCCGCCTTGCAAAGGCCGGTAGGGGCTAGCTGCGCAGATCCAGCTGTCCGGTGTAAGCGTAGGGGATACGGTAGATATAGACCGAGGCATCGAAGCGCACCGCCGGCTGACGAATCGCGCTCGGCCGCCACCCCGGGATGCGGAAGGTGTTGCTGACCACCACGGCACCCGCCGGCAGCTCCGCACGCAGCTTCGACGCCAGCGCCTCGAGGATCGAATCGTGGAGGTAGCAGACCACCACGTCCACCTCTCGGAAGGAGGCCTCTCGCAGGTCACGACGATAGAAGCGCACATTGGGCACGAACTGCAGCCAACTGCGCAGCAGCGAGAACAGCCAGGGCAGGGGCGAGAGTTCATAGCCAACCACCTGTACCTGCGGCCGCTCACGGGCGATTCGCAGTGCCAGCCCACCCCACCCCGAGCCGGCCTCAACAAGGGTGCCTCCGTTCGCCATCTCCGGCAGGGAGGCGAGCATCACCGCTCGTCCGGGCCAGGAGCTCGGCAGCGGGGCAATCCCCGTCCTGGCGGTATACCCCGTGATCAGGACCATCACCAGGAGGGTCAAGGCGATCAGGCTCAGCTCCAGGATCACGATCTCTCCTCGCTAAGCGCACGCCAAGCGGCAACCGCCGGAAGACGGGCGCTCCGCCTAGCCTGTTAGAATACACGATCATGGAAGGTAGACGAGGACTATGAGCCCAACGACCATCCCCACCAAGCGGACCACCATCCAACCCCGGGATCTGGAGGTGGGCAAGCCAGCACCGTACGATATCGAGGACGCCTACGGCCACCTGCTGCTGCGCCGCGGACTGACCCTGCGCTCCCATGAGCAGCGCAACCGGCTCCTGCAGATCGGCCGCAAGCCCTACCAGATCGCCACCAAGAGCGACGGCACCGGGGGGGTTACCCAACGTCGGGACACCCCGCGAGAGGACTTTCGCAACCCCTTCGACCTGGTCCACCAGACCTGCGGCGCCCTGCAGGAGACCTTCAAGTGGCTGGACTCGGACCCCGAGCGCTTCCTGCGCCGGCTCGACCACCTCATTAGCCGCATCGGCGACCTCGTCGAGCGCGACGCCGACGCGGCGATCGGCGCCGCTCACCTGGACGAGTCCTTCCCCTATACCATCCGCCACCCCATCCGCCAGGCCACCCTCTGCGACGTGGTCGGCACGCAGCAGGAGATCCCCGCGGCGGAGCGGCGCTCGATCGTCGCCGCCGCTCTGTCGGCGAATGTAGGCATGCTCGAGGAGCAGCCCGCTCTGGACCAGCAGCGCGAGCCGTTGACCACCCGGCAGCAGCACAACCTGATGCAGCATCCTATCCGCTCTGTGGAGCGGCTGTGCAGCATCGGCGTCACCGATGAAACCTGGCTACAGGTCATCCTGCAGCACCATGAGCGCCTCGATGGCAGCGGCTACCCCCAAGGCTTGAGCGGGTCAGCCATCAGCCGTGGCGCCCGGCTGCTGAGCATCGCCGATACCTACTTGGCCATGATCAGCAAGCGCTCCTACCGCCCGGCGAACGCCGTCCGCGAAGCCCTGCTCGAACTCCTCGACCAGAGTGGACAGGTCTACGACCGGGAGCACCTGCTAGGGCTGCTGCGGACCATCGGCATCTACCCACCGGGCAGCTTCGTCTCCCTCGACAACGGGGAGCAGGGCATCGTCATCCACCGCGGGACACGAGGGACCTCGCCGGTGGTGGCGGTCATCGTCAAGGCCAACGGCCAACCCACGGCACGACCCCTCTTGCGCGACACCAGCAAGAGCGACACGCCCGATGTCGCCTCCCTGGAGCCGAGCCTGGAGCTGGCCCGGCGCTTTGACCTAGGTGCGCTATGGGGGTACACCGCCTAGTGCCTTGTCCGCCTCATGCCCCCGGTTCCTCGTTACTGTCGACACGGATGTTGGGGAAGGCACTGCCGCCGCTTCGCTCGCGCAGCGATAGCTGCGCAGCGACGTTCCGGGCCATATCCCGGTAGTCGGCGGCAATGCGCCCGTCGGGATCGGCCACCACCGTCGGACAACCGCTATCCGCCTGCTCCCGGATCGCGATATCGAGCGGCAGGGAGCCGAGCAGATGGACCCCATACTGCTGAGCCATGGCCTCGCCGCCGCCACGGCCAAAGATATGCTCCTCATGCCCGCACTGCGAGCAGATATGCATGCTCATGTTCTCGACGATGCCCAGCACCGTGACGTCCACCTTCTCGAACATGCGCAGCCCCTTACGGGCATCGAGGAGCGCTATATCCTGCGGCGTGGTGACAATCACGCCGCCGCTGACCGGCACCTTCTGCGCCAGGGTCAGCTGGATATCCCCGGTGCCTGGCGGCAGATCGACAACCAGATAGTCCAGCCCCTGCCAGTCGGTCTCCGTGACCAGCTGCTGCAAGGCCTGGGTCACCATAGGGCCACGCCAGATCATGGGCGTCTCCTCGTCGACGAGGAACCCGGCGGACATGACCTGGATCCCGTGGCCGATAAGCGGCTGCATGCGTTGGCCATCACGCGACTCGGGCTGCCCGCGCACCCCGAGCATGCGGGGCTGGCTCGGCCCGTAGATATCGGCATCCAGCACCCCGACCTGGGCACCATCGGCCTTTAGCGCCAGGGCCAGGTTCGCTGCAACCGTGGATTTACCCACCCCGCCCTTCCCGGAGGCGACGGCGATGATGTTCTTGATCTGCTCATGGGGCTTGAGCCCTGGTTGCACGGCCCGAGGCTCGATCTCCACATCCACCGTCAATTGGGCCGCGCTCACCCCGGAGACAGCCTCGGCGGCCTGGCGCAGGCGCTCGGCGAGCATCTGCCGATGGTCCCCCGGCGGATAACCCAGCACCACCGAGATCGTCACGGTGTCGCCCTCGATACGAACCTCGCGCAAGCAACCGGCGGATACCAGATCCCTCTGCAGATAGGGATCCTCCACTTCCTTCAGGGCCTGCTCGATGGCCTCGCGAGTTGCCTCACTCATATACCTCTCCCAGCCTTTTCATGGTTGCAGCCTTTCCTATCCGTGCCGGGACAGCGCCACCCCTTCACGGTGGGCACGCGAGCCGTCCTCATAGCACTCCTCCTTCCAAAACGGTGCGCGCTGCTTGAGGGCATCGATGGCGTAGCGGCTGCCCGCGAACGCCTCCTCTCGGTGCGCAGCACGCACGACCACGACCACGCTCTCCTCACCCACCGCCAGCTCGCCGACCCGGTGGACGATCCGGCAGGCTTGCGCCCCGAAACGCTCACAGACTTCCTCTTCAAGTTCCGCGAGCACCCGCTCGGCCAGAGGACGATAGGCGGAGTAGTCGATCGCCGCTACGCGACGCCCTTCGTGGTGGTCGCGCACGTTGCCGCTGAAGACCACCAGCGCGCCCGCTGAAGGCTCGGCGGTCTCGGCGATTAGCGCCTCGAGGGCGATGGGTTCATCGGTTACGTGCTCCATGTCCGCCTCCTTGCCCGAGTGCGTCATTGTGACACAGCTGCGCTCCGCCCCCCCACCCGCCCTTTCCCTGGGGCGCGGCCCCTGCGAAACGCTCCCTGAGCATGCCTGCGTCGCCACAGCGCTGCCCCCTAGCGTACCCTGCTCCTCCGCACCCAAACGGCTACGCCGGTTTGCCAGCGCCATGGCTGGACAAGTAGGGTTAGCCTCGGTGATACGGTGCACCCCTGCAACCCGCTTGCGCGGCATTATGCCGCGCAAGTGACGCAGGCCAGGAACCATGTCGGTTACCATCGTGTCACATTGTTACAGTCGAACGAATAAAGAAAGGAGGACAAGGCATGAGCAATCCGATCGACGATGGCCGGCGGAAATTCCTCAAGACCGGCGCCATGGCCGTGGCGTCCATTCCGCTGGCAACGCTCATGATCCATGGCACCGCCATGGCGAACGTCCCGGACGATGCGGAGGACCTGCCGCAAGCCGAAGACGATCACGCCCACGATTACGTTAACGACCACAACGACACCGACCATTCCCGCTACCAGGATGGCCAGCGTTGCGATACTTGCCAGTTCTGGGTCGAAAGCGTTGATGGCGACTGGGGCTACTGCGAGCACCCGAGCTTCAGCGACGTGCTGGTCAATGCCAATGGCTGGTGCTCGGTCTACGCCCCGGCCTCCTGAGCGCAGGTTATGGGCAGGCTCCATAGCTAAGCAGCATGGAGCGGAGGGGGCGCTTGCGGGCGCTCCCTTTTTTATATCTCCTGAGGGCTGTTATCACCCTCCTGAGCACGCACCACGCGACGGCCGCGGAGACCCGAGCACAGATGGATGTCCGTGACAGCGCCCCCCCGGCCCCGTCCTCCCCTGTTGGCCCGGAGGCCGGAGAGGCCCTCCTTGAGGCCGAGCGGCTCACCTGCCGCCGAGGCGAGCTTGAACTCTTCGCGCATGTGGGCTTTCGGCTCTCCGAGGGCGAGCTGCTTTTCGTCCGCGGTCGCAACGGTAGCGGCAAGACCACCCTCCTGCGTACCCTCTGCGGTCTGAGCGAGCCCGCCACCGGCGAGGTCCGCTGGCTGGGCCAGCCGGTTCGCCAGCTCGACGAGCATGCACGGCAGCAAATGCTCTATCTCGGGCACCGGGACGCGGTCAAGGAGGAGCTCACCCCCCTGGAAAACCTGCAGATCCATCAGGGCCTGCGCAATGAGCACGGCCACCTTGAGGAGCAGCTCGAGGCCCTTGAGCAGGCAGGCCTAGGCGGTCGCGAGGATGTGCCGGTCCGCTACCTCTCCCAGGGGCAGCGCCGGCGCACTGCCCTGGCTCGACTCCTCGTCTCCCCGGCCACGCTCTGGATCCTCGACGAGCCACTCACCGCCCTGGACCGACGCGCAGTGGCGTGGCTGTTCGAGCGCATCGGTGAGCACCTGCAGCGTAAGGGGGTGGTGGTAACCACCAGCCATCAACCCATCGACGGCCTGCCCGAGCCGCGCACCCTCGACCTGGACTGAGACGATCTATGCGCTCTCTCTGGACACTTCTGCGCCGCGACGTCTCGCTGATTGTCACCCGCCGCCAGGACGTGCTGACCGTTGTCGCCTTCTTCGTCATTGTCATCACCCTCTTCCCCCTGTCAACGGGACCAGAGCCGGAGAAGCTGCGCACCCTGGCCCCGGGCGGTGTCTGGGTGGCGGCAGCGCTAGCAAGCCTGATCTCGCTAGACCGGCTCTTCGCCGACGACTGGCGAGACGGCACCTTGGAGCAGCTCGCCCTCGCCCCGCAGCCGCTGGCCTTGATCGCCCTGGCCAAGGTGGCCGCGCATTGGCTATCACTGGGGCTGCCGCTGGTCCTCCTTTCCCCGGCACTGGGCTACGCCTTGGGCCTTCAGGGGTTTGAGCTGGCGGTACTCGCGCTATCATTGCTGCTTGGTACCCCGGTGCTCAGCCTGCTCGGCGCAGTAGGGGCCGCGCTGACCCTCGGCGTGCGCGGCGGTGGCGCGCTGATGGCCCTGCTCATCCTGCCCCTATACGTGCCGATCCTGGTCCTGGGCGCTGGCGCGGTCACCGAGGCGATGTTTGAGGCCCCTTACCAGGCGCACCTCTCGCTCCTCGGGGCCGGTCTCGCCATCGCCGTGCCCCTGGTACCGCTAGCCATCGCCGGGGCATTGCGGATTACACTGGATTAGGCCCGGTGGTAGCCCTTGAGGAACCTGCCCCCGGGTATGGGCATCGAAGGGCATCAAGGGCCGAGCCAGGCGGCTCGCCTCACCCAGAACAACGGGATAAGCGTATGACGGCTCGATCCATTCCCTGGCTGAAGTTCACCGCACCGGCGAACTTCTACGTCCTGGCACAGCGTCTGGTGCCCTGGTTATGGGCAACAGCCGCGCTGTGTGCCATCGCCGGGCTCTACATCGGTTTTTTTATCGCCCCCACGGAGCAGCAGCAAGGCGAGAGCTACCGCATCCTGTTCATCCATGTGCCAGCGGCGTGGATGGGCATGCTGCTCTACCTGCTGATGGCTGTCTATGGCGCCATCTTCCTGATCTGGCGGATCAAGATGGCCGATATCATGGCTCGCGCCATCGCACCGACCGGTGCCGTAATGACCTTTCTCAGCCTATGGACAGGGGCCCTGTGGGGAGCGCCGACCTGGGGCGCCTTCTGGGTCTGGGACGCACGCCTGACCTCAACGCTGATCCTGCTCTTCTTGTTCCTGGGCTACATGGCCCTGCACGCCGCCTCGGACGATCGGGAGAAGGGCGGACGCGCCGCCTCGCTGCTAGCCATCATCGGCGCCATTAATGTCCCGATCATCTACTTTTCAGTAGAATGGTGGTACAACCTGCACCAAGGCAGCTCGATGCTCCGTGCCGACGGGCCGAGCATGGCCGACTCCATGCTCGCCGCGCTGCTGCTGATGACCGCCGCTTTCTGGATCTACGCCGCGGCCGTCGTCTTGCGCCGGGCACAGACCGAGGCCTTGGATCGGGAAGCCCGCAAGGAGTGGGCGCAAGCGGCGGTTGCGGGTACGCTAAGCCGCGAGCAGCGTGATCGGGCAGCTGCCGAGAGCGAGCGCGAGCAGCAAGCGGCGGAATCCGGAGGGCAGGCGTGATGTGGGATAGCATCGGGGACTTCTTGGCCATGGGCGGCCACGCGGCGTATGTCTGGAGTGCCTTTGGGATGGTCGCCCTGGTCTTGCTCATCGAGATCGCACTGGTCATTCGCCGCCGCCATCAGGTCCAGGCCCGCATCCACAGGCACGCGCGTCGGCTGGCTTCTGCGTGGAACAAGGGAGAGAGTGAGCGATGAAGAAGCGACATCAACGCCTTTTGCTGGTCCTCGGGGTGCTGGCGGGCGTCAGCATCGCGACAGCCCTAGTGCTCAACGCCTTCCGGGATAACATGACCTTTTTCATCACACCTTCCGAGGTGATGGCGAAGACAGAGATGCCGGAACGCCACTTCCGCATCGGCGGCCTGGTCGAGGAAGGGACGGTCGAGCACGATCCCGATACGGCCGAGGTCACCTTCCAGGTCACCGACACCGAGACGAGCGTACCGGTGCAATTTGAGGGGGTGCTGCCCGACCTCTTCAGCGAAGGCCAAGGCGTGGTCGTCGAGGGGCGCATCAGCTCGGAGGGGGTGTTCAAAGCGGACAACGTCCTGGCCCGGCATGACGAGGAGTACATGCCGGAGGAGGCGCAGGAGGCGCTGGATCAGGTCGAGCATTCTGAAGATGAAGTCGGAGACTACTGAGCATGCTTGGTGAGCTCGGCAACTTCGCGCTGATCCTGGCCCTCTGCCTGGCGGCAGTGCAGGCCTTCCTGCCGTTGATCGGCACGGCTACCGGGGACGCCCGGCTGATGGACACGGGCCGCTCCCTGGCCGTAGGCCAGGCGGTCTTCTTGCTGATCGCCTACGCCATCCTGACGGCGCTGTTCATTACCAACGACTTCTCCGTGCGCTACGTCGCGGAAAACTCCTCACAAGCCCTACCCCTGATCTACCGCATCACCGGTGTCTGGGGCGGCCACGAGGGATCGATGCTCTTCTGGGTGGCCGTACTGGGGCTGTGGACCCTGGCTGTGGCCACTTTCAGCCGAGCCCTACCGCGGGAGATGCGCGCCCGTGTGCTTGCCGTGCTGGGCATGGTCTCGGCGGTCTTCATCGCCTTTACCGCGCTCACCTCCAACCCCTTCGAGCGTATCTTCCCGGCCCCGACCCGAGGGACCGACTTGAACCCGCTGCTGCAGGACCCGGGGATGATCATCCATCCCCCCCTGCTATTCATCGGCTACACCGGCTTGGCCGTGGCCTTCGCTTTCGCCATCGCCGCACTCATCGGCGGGCGCCTCGACGCTGCCTGGGCGCGCTGGTCGCGGCCTTGGACCACCGTAGCTTGGGCGGTGCTGACCCTGGGCATCGGGGTCGGCTCCTGGTGGTCCTACTACGAGCTCGGCTGGGGCGGCTGGTGGGCCTGGGACCCGGTAGAGAACGCCTCCTTGATCCCATGGCTGACGGCCACCGCCCTGATCCATTCCCTGGCGGTCACCGAGAAGCGAGGCGGCTTCAAGGTATGGACGGTGATGCTCGCCATCGTCAGCTTCGCCTTAACGGTGCTCGGTGGCTTTATCGTCCGCTCCGGGGTCATTACCTCGGTGCACGCCTTCGCCACCGACCCGGACCGCGGTGTCTTCCTGCTCGCCATCCTGGCCATCAGCGTGCTCGGCTCCCTCGCCCTTTACGCCTGGCGGGCGCCGAAGGTGGGTCTCGGAGGCGCCTTTGGCTGGTACTCGCGGGAGTCGCTACTGCTGGCCAACAACGTGCTCCTAGTGGTCGCATCGGCGGCGGTGATCATCGGCACCCTCTACCCGTTGGCCGTGGAGGCCCTGGGAATGGGCAAGATCTCCGTCGGCCCCCCCTACTTCGATGCGGTCTTCATGCCCCTGATGCTGCCGCTGCTGCTGCTCATCGGGGTCGGCCCGGTGGCCTCCTGGAAGCAGGCGAGCCCAGCAGCCACCTACCGGCAGCTGCGCTGGGTGCTGCTGATCAGCGTGCTTATCGGTGCCATCTGGCCGCTGACGGTCGGAGCCTGGCAGCCACTAACGGCGCTGGGGGTTGGCCTGGCAGCCTGGATCCTGCTAACCGCCGCGGCGGACCTGCACCGGCGCTTCCAGCGACGGCGGCAGCAAGGGGTCCGCAAGGCTCTTCTCGCAGCGCTGCAGCCGAGCTTCTTCGGCATGCACCTGGCCCACGCCGGTTTTGCCCTCGTGGCCTTGGCCATCGGCATGGTCAGCACCTACGAGATCGAGCGGGACGTCCGCCTGGAGCCGGGCGAGACCGCCAGCGCGGCCGGCTACCAGTTCCGGATGGTGGATAGTGATACCGTCCGGGGACCGAACTACGACGCCCGTCAGGCGACCATCGAGCTCCTCGATGAGGAGGGCGAGGTCATCGACGTACTGCGCCCGCAGCTACGCCACTACGACTCCCAACCGCAGATGCCGATGCATCAGGCCTCCCTGAACCGCGGCATCGGCCGTGATGTCTATGTCTCCCTGGGGGACAATGTCTCGGGCGACGCATGGACGATGCGGCTCTACTACAAGCCGTACATGTTCTGGATGTGGACCGGCGTGCTGCTCATGGCCTTCGGCGGGTTCCTCGCTGCGGCTGACCGGCGCTACCGCATGAGCGCTGATCGGCGTACGCTCTCGGAGGCCGAGGTCCGCGAGACCAGTCCCGCCACAGCAGCCACAAAACCTAGCGCGGGATCGGCATGAGCCGCCGCCTCCCTACGCCCATAACAGCCGGCCCCTACGGTAGCGATGAACGCGAAGGACACGGCAGTGAATTCCTAGCGTTGATCGAGGAACTGGAGACAGAGCAGTGATGAACGCAGGCGTCGACCCCACGGCCACGCAGCCAAACCCCGCTCAGGGGGTGATGCGTCTACGGGCCCTGCTAGCGACACTGGCCCTGATGCTGGGTCTTGTCTTGAACGCTCCGACCATCGCCGGGATCGACATCGGTGAGCCCTTGGAGTTCGAGAACGAGGCCCAGAAGGAGCAGTACTACAACCTAGTCCAGAAGCTCCGCTGTACCGTCTGCCAGACCGAGACCATCTATGAGTCGCGGGCAGACTTGGCTGCAGACATGCGCAGCCGGGTCTACGAGATGACCCTGGACGGCGCGAGCGAGGATGAGATCGTCGAGTTCATGACCGCCCGGTACGGTGACTACGTACGCTACAAGCCACCCTTGCAGCTGAACACCGCCCTGCTCTGGGTTGGTCCCTTCCTGCTGCTGGTGATCGGCGGAGTCGCTTGGCTACAAGTCGTTCGCCGCCGTAGGCAGGTGGCAGCCGAGAACGAGCTGAGCGAATCCGAGCGGCGGGCGCTGGAGCGTTTCCGGCGCGGCGACTGACCAAGGGGGAAACCGATGAGTCCAGCATTCACGGGAGCTGCCCTAGCTCTCAGCGTGGTTGCGCTAATCTTCTTGCTCTACCCGCTACTGCGGGACGTCGCCGACCGGGGGCGATCCCAGTCGCGGCGACAGATCAACGCCACCATTCACCGAGATCGTATCCGCGAGCTCGAGCAGGATCTGGAGAACGGTACCCTCAGCCGTGAGCAGTTCGACGCCGCCGTCGCGGATCTGGACCGTGACCTGGTACAAAGCGGTGCCATTGATCCGGATGAGGCACCAACGGCATCCATGCCACGAGCACGGCGCGGGGTGGTCATCGCCATCACTTCGGTCAGCGCGGCCGCCATACCGATCTTGGCCCTGGCCATCTACGGTGGCCTCGGTGACCAGCGGGCCTTCAGCGAGCAGCAGACCCCGCAAGCACCGGAGGAACAGGAGGCGAGCGCCCCGGGACAGCCGCAGCAGCACGATACAGAAGAGATCGAGCAGATGGCCGAGCAGCTGCGCCAGCGGCTGGAGGCCAACCCTGATGACCCCAACGGTTGGGTGCTCTACGGCCGCACCATGGTCTACATGGAGAACCTGGAGGAGGCACAGAACGCCTTTGAGCAGGCCCTTGAGCGGGGTGCTGACGACAACCCGGACCTGCTCGCCGAGTACGCCGACATCCTTGCCGCCAACACCGGCAACCTCCGCGGTGAGCCTGAGGAGTACCTGGAGCGAGCCCTAGAGCTGGATCCCGAGAATGTCCGTGCCCGCTGGCTCGCGGGCACAGCCGCCTATAACGATGGCGATTACGGACGCGCTCGTGAGCACTGGCAGAAGATTCTTGAGGTGGTCCCTCAGGACTCTCAAGAGGCTCAGGTTATCCAGTCCAACCTTGAGCAGCTGCCGAGCGGCGAAGGCTGAGGCTCCGGCGCGGCGCGTCCGCTGCTGGACCGGATCAGTGCGAGGAGGCCGCCTGCCCGGCCACCTCGCGGGCGGCCTTGTCGATCTGCGCCGCATCTTCTGGCGGCGCCAGCACCTGCTGCAGCTCGCCGCTGCTGTCAAAGAGGAGCAGCATACCTGCAGTATCCGCCTCGTGGCGTTGTGCGAATTCCCGCCCTGCCGGGGTCCCCAGGTCCGCGACGATAAAGCGCATCCTACCAGGCACCTCCGAGCGCTTCTCATCGAGCCAATCCATGATCTGCATGCTCGTCGGATTCGCGGTCTCGTGGGTCAGCACCCCCACCGGCGCACCCTGACCGACTTGGGTCAGATCGGTGCTATAGCCACCCCCCGGCAGGCTCTGCCAGATCAGGCCGAGCGCTCCAAAGACGATACCCAGCGTCAACAGCCAAATGGCCCAGCGTGGCAAATTCCAAGGCTGCCGCCTGCGCCCACCGGGCGGGCCCTGCTCTGACTCTCTCATCGTCTCCCTCTCCTCTTCGCTCGATACACGCTGCTGACCCAGCATACCTTCAGGCTGCCGCCCGAAGGGGCCCTTGCAAGGTACTACGACGTAACCGCCCGCCACGCTCAAGGCCTACGAAATATCGTCGGCCACGAGCGCTCGCTACAGCAGATAAATGAACGCTGCTAGCAACAGGTGTTCTAGTCTAGCGCTGCTCTCCAGCCAACTCCGGGAGGCTGTCTCCTTCCCCCAGACCGAACACCCAGAGCACAAAGGCAAAGCGCAGCGCCACCTCCTCGAGGTAGTCGAACCGCCCGCCCGGCCCAGCGTGCCCGGCACTCATGTTGGTATGCAGCAGTAGCGGGTGATCGTCGGTCTTCAGCGCGCGCAGGCGCGCTACCCACTTGGCTGGCTCCCAGTAGGTCACCCGTGGATCGGAAACCCCGGCAGTCACCAGGATCGGCGGATAGGCCTGCGCTTGGACGTTCTCGTAGGGCGAATAGCTGAGGATGGTACGAAAGGCCTGCTCATCCTCGATGGGGTTTCCCCACTCCGGCCACTCCGGCGGCGTCAGCGGCAATGTCGGATCGCTCATGGTGTTGAGCACGTCCACGAAGGGAACGTCCGCCACCGCGGCGCCGAAAAGCTCCGGACGCTGGTTGAGCACGGCCCCGACGAGCATACCGCCAGCCGAGCCGCCGTGCACAACGAGGCGGCCGCGATCGGTATAGCCGGCATCGATCAGCTGCTCGGCGCAGGCGATATAGTCGCTGAAGGTGTTCGGCTTGCGCTCGAGCTTGCCGGCCTCGTACCAGCGGTAGCCACGTTCCTTGCCGCCGCGGACGTGGGCGATGGCAAAGACAAAACCACGATCCACCAGCGACAGCCGGTGCGGCGAGAAGGCCGCCGGCTGGCTGATGCCGTAGGCGCCGTAACCGTTGAGCCACAGGGGCGTCTGCGCCCCCGGCGCCTGATCGGCCCGGTGGAGCAGCGAGATCGGCACCTGCTCACCGTCGGGTGCCGTGGCATAGAGCCGCCGGGCCACATAGGCCGAAGGATCGTGACCGCTCGGGATCTCCTGTTCCTTACGCAACACCCGGACCCGGGTCTCCATGTCGTAGTCGTAGACACGCTCCGGGGTCGTCAGCGAGGTGTAGCTGAACCGCAGTCTGGTGGTCTCGTACTCCAGGCCTGGGGCGATCCCCAGGGCATACGCCTCCTCCTCGAAAGCGACGGTATGCTCGGCGCCATCGCTAAGCCGCTGAATGACGATCCGCGGCAATGCGTTCTCGGATTCCAGGCGCACCAGGTGATCTCGGAATAGGAGCATATCGTGGAGCAGCACCCCCGGACGGTGCGGGACCACCTCCTGGAAGCGAGCTGGCTCCAGATCCGCCAGGGGAGCCCGGACAATGCGAAAATCCTCGGCATCATCATTGGTAAGGATCAGCCACTCGTCACCGTGGTCGCTGACCTCGTACTCCACGCCGCGTTGCCGCGGCATCAAGCAGCGGAAGCCGGTCTCCGGGGCGTCGGCCGGGGCGGCATGCACCTCGGTGGTGGTGTGGTCATGCGTCTCAATGAGCAGGAAGCGACGGCTCTCCGTCCGCCCCAGGCCGACAAAGAATCCCGGATCCGATTCCTCGTAGACCAGCGGATCCCCCTCAGGATCGGTCCCCAGCTGGTGGCAGTACACCCAGCGCGGCCGATGCTCCGCATCGAGGACCGTATAGAGCAGTGTCCGGCTATCGCTCGCCCAGACGAAGTCGCCACGAGCCCACTCCAGCTGCTCGGGCAGCGCCTGGCCCTGCACGAGATCGCGAAAGCAGAGCGTATACGCCTCAGCGCCGCTCGTATCCACGGCGTAGGCGAGGAAGCGGTGATCGTCGCTATGGGCCCAGTCTCCCAGGTGGAAATAGGCCTGCCCGGCGGCCAGCGCATCGCCATCGAGTAGGACCTCTCCCTCCCCGGCCTCACCACGGGATCGGCGGCAGACCACCGGATGCTGCCCGCCCGCACGGAAGCGAGCGCAGTACTCGTACGGCCCGTCGGGCTCCGGCACCGAGGTGTCCTCCTCCCGGATACGCCCGCGCAGCTCGTCGAGCAAACGCCGGCGCAGCCCGCGCACCGGCTCAAGGACCGCCTCGGTATAGGCGTTCTCCGCTTCCAGATGCTCACGGATCGGCGCCTGCAGCCGGCTCGGATCGAGCATGGCCTCACGCCAGTTCGGATCGCGCAGCCATGCATAAGGGTCGCTCAGGCGCACCCCGAAGCGCTCCTCCACAACGGCTGATTCGGCCGCCCGCGGCGGTTGCGGCCCTTGCCCCCTCATCGAATCCCTCCCGCGCCGGCGCCTTCCGGCGGCGTCAGCAGGAAATGGCCCCGAGCCGCAGCGATCGGGCGCCCCGGATCGCCCTGCCAGGCGCTAGCGTGGACGTTGGCGACGCGCCGGCCCTGACGACGGATCTCCACGTTTGCGTAGGTCTCCGCCTGGGCACCGCGGCGCAGATAGTCGACATGAAAATTGATGATCCTTGGCAGGTAGCAGCTTTGCGCCTGCCAGAGGATCTGCATGATCGCCGCATGCTCGAGGAAGGCCCCGAGTAGACCTCCGTGCAGCGAGCCGCTGCCAGGGCGACCGACCAGCTCGTCACGATACGGCAGGCGGATGCGCAGCTCGTCCTCCTCCGTACCAGGCTCGAAACGCATCCCGATCAACCGGGCGTAGGGCACCAACTCGGCCAGGCGCTGATAGTCGCCGGCTGCCCGGGCAGCGCGGACCTGCTCCAGCAGTTCAGCCACGGCGCCCCCCTCCCTCGCGAAGGCGCATGAAAGCGCTCATGCTCGTGGCGAACGGATCCGCCGGATCGGACTCGTAGGCTACAGCCCGGGCAAAGGCCACCTCACTAGCCAGGCGGTAGCACTCGCAGCGGGCATAGACATCCTCTCCCGGGTGTGCCGGGCGCAAGTGATCAACGCGCAGGTCCAGGGTGACCACGCGCTCCTCGGGGCCCGCTCGCATCAGTACCGAGGCACCGCTAGCCTGGTCGATGAGGGTGGTAATCACGCCGCCGTGGAGGTAGCCGGTCTCCGGATGACCAACCAGATCCTCCCGGTACGGGACCCGGGCGATCAGATGGTCCACTCCCAGCTCCACGAGCTCCAAGCCGATCAGCATCCCGTGGGGAGAGGCCTGGAAGAGCCGCCGGACCTG
>JBKGYE010000013.1:0-29439 GCA_046546255.1 Halorhodospira sp.
GGGGGAGCCTCGATGCTGTCTCCGTAGCGGTCATACCGTATCTGCAGGCACAGGGGATCGAACCCATCGCTTGGATCTTACCGCGTGCAGAGACACCCTGGAACGGTGCGGTGGAGCAGGCAAAAGCCCGCTAGCCAGGCCTGACATGGATCGTGGACGAAAGCCGGAGGTGGTCGATAACGCTCAGCGGTCTGAAGCTGCAGACCGCCTGCAACGATGAGCCCGACTGCACCCTACGCATCACCAAGGATACGATGTCCCAAGCGCTGGCCTTGAGTCCCGAGCTCCAGGCGCAGGTCTCCGCCCCGACGATCGGTACGGTTGATTGCGATGAGGACGCTAAAGGCCAGTGTACCGCGGCATTAGCGCTGCCAGTCCAGGACCTGTTGCGAACCCAGGAGTACGGAGCAATTACGCTGAAGCCCGATGCAGGCCGCTGGCAAGTGCAGACCGAATGGGCGCGCCGAGGCCGGATCTATCACCGCTCACCGCAGGCGAGCGAGGTGCAGTAGCTGCGCCGTGCGCCCGTATGCTTTAGAATCCGCGCTCGATCCCATTGCCTTCTGCAAGGCGAGCCCGCGAGCAACCCTGGAGTAGCGATGCTCGAGCTGATGCAGGCCGGTGGCTGGCTGATGGTGCCCATCCTGATCGGCTCCGTGCTGGCCTTGGCCATCATCGTGGAGCGTGCCTGGAGCCTACGGCAGCGCCGGATCCTGCCAGATCCGCTGCGCGGCCGAGCGCGCCGGCTAGTACAGCAACCACGGCTTGAGCCTTACCACTTGGAGGCGCTACGGGAAAGCTCGCCGCTCGGACGTATGCTCGCGGCTGGCCTGGCCCAGCGTCACCACGGACGCGCTGCCATGGCCGAGGCGATCGAGGACGTCGGCCGCCATGAGGCTCACCGCCTGGAACGCTACCTCAATACGCTAGGGACGATCGCCGCTATCACGCCACTGCTCGGCCTGCTCGGTACAGTCATCGGCATGATCAAGGTCTTCGGCGCCATCAGCGATGACGGACTCGGTGATATGGAGGCACTCTCCGGCGGTATCGCCGAGGCGCTGCTCACTACCGCTTCCGGGCTGACCGTGGCGATCCCTGCGCTCATGGCCTACCGCTATCTGCGAGGCCTGGTCGAGCAGCGTGTCGTGGAGATGGAGCAGGAAGCCTTGCTGCTGCTGGAGGCGACAACACCGCCGTCGGGGAGGGCGGCCCATGACGGGGAGGCGAGGTGAACCTGCGCCGCGGTCAGCGCCGGGAAGAGCCCGAGATCAACTTGACCCCGCTGATCGATGTCGTCTTTCTGCTGCTGCTCTTTTTCATGATCACAACCACGTTCGTGGATGAGGCCGGCCTGGAGATCACCCTGCCGGAGGCCGAGAGCGGGAGCCAGGACCAACGGTCGGAGCTGCTCGAGATCGCGATCGACGGCGACGGCTCGTACTACGTGGATGGTGACCTCTTGATCAACCGCGAGGCAGCGACCCTGGTCCGGGCCTTGGAAGAGGCGTTGGCTGAGGGGGAGCGTGAGATCACCGGCATTGTGGTCCGGGCTGACGCCGAAGCGCCCCATCGAGCTGTGGTAAGAGCCCTGGATGGGGCCGGGCGTGCCGGGGTCGAGCACGTCTCCATCGCCACGATCGAGCCTAAGAAGCGGGAGGGCGAGTGAGCACGCCGTTGCAGGAAGCGGGGCTGGGTACCACCGACACTTCGGCAGGGTCAGGTGAGCAGTCAGGCCGGCGGAGCTGGCCGACGTTCCGGCGGTTGTTCATCGGCTACGTCTTGCCATATTGGCCAGCCGGCGTAGTTGCCATCCTCGCCATGCTGCTCCTCGCCGCCACCCAGACCAGCGTGGTGGCTTTGATCCGGCCGTTACTCGACGAGGGGTTTGTGGAGCAGGATGCGGCGACGATCCGCTTTTACGCCCTGTTGCTCATCGGCTTCATCGTTTTCCAGGGGGGGGTACAGTTCACGGCCCAGTATCTGGTGACTTGGGTCGGCCGCAATCTGGTCAAGAGCCTGCGCCGGGATGTCCATGAGCAGGTATTAGCCATGCCCAACCGGGTCTTTGATCAGCACTCCTCGGCACGCCTGGTCTCTAGGCTCACTTATGAAGTGGAGCAGGTCGCTGTTGCGGTGACCCGCGCTGTGGTCAGCCTGGTCCGGGACACGGCGAAAGTGGTCTTCCTGCTCGGCTACATGACCTATCTATCGCCCTGGCTGACGCTCATCGTCCTGGCCATCTTGCCCTTGGTCGGCGGCATCATCGCCTACATCACCAAGCGTTTCCGTAAGATCAGCAAACGCATCCACCGTGCCGTAGGGGATATCGGTGGGGTGGCAGAGGAGAACGTCCACGGTTATTCCGTGATCAAGGCTTTCGGTCAGGCCGAGCGGGAACGGCATCGCTTCGAGCGGGTTAACGAGCAGAACCGGCGGCAGTACATGCGCTTTCTAGCGACGAAGTACGCTGCTGTGCCCTTGATCCGGCTCATTGCCGGTCTTGCCCTCGCACTGGTGATCTACTTAGTTACCGTCGACGCGGTGGTGGAGACGATCACCGTGGGCACTTTTGCCTCCTTTGCGAGCGCCGTCTTGCTGCTCAACCCACCGCTGAAGTCGCTAGTCTCGGTCAATGCGACGATCCAGAAGGGGGTTGCCGCAGCGCAGAGCATCTTCCAGGTCGTCGATGCCCCGCAAGAGGCCGATCACGGGCATCGCCCCTTGCAAGCGGCCCGCGGCCAGGTCGAGATGCGCCGCCTACACTTCTCCTACGACGGTCAGCGCGAGGTCCTGCGCGGGATCGATCTGGAGGTTCACCCCGGGGAGACGATCGCTCTGGTCGGACCCTCCGGCGGTGGCAAAAGCACGCTGGTCAGCCTCCTGCCCCGATTCTATGAGCCTAGCGCCGGCGAGATTCGTCTCGATGGTGTACCGCTAGCGGAGTACCGGCTCGCTGATTTACGCCGGCAGATCGCCATGGTTAGCCAGCAGGTCATGCTCTTCAACGGCTCGATCGCGGAGAACATCGGCTACGGTGCGCCGGGCCGGGTCGATGAGGCACAAGTGCGAGCCGCAGCAGTTGCTGCCCATGCCCTCGACTTCATTGAGGCCCTGCCACAAGGCTTCAAGACCCCGATCGGCGAGGACGGGGTATTGCTCTCCGGGGGTCAACGCCAGCGCATCGCCATCGCCCGAGCGGTGCTCAAGGAGGCTCCCATCCTGATCCTTGATGAGGCGACCTCGGCGCTCGATACCGAATCGGAGCATCAGATCCAGGTTGCGCTTGAGCGGTTGATGCAAGAGCGCACGACCTTTGTCATTGCGCACCGTCTCTCTACGGTGGAGAGCGCTGACCGGATCCTCTTCCTAGATCAAGGGGAGATCGTAGAGCAGGGGACCCACCGCGAGCTACTAGCCCGCAACGGCCGTTATTCCGGATTGCATCGGATGCATTTTGCCGCTCCCGAACCCACGACCGCGGCGACCGGCGAGGAGTCTTAGGACATTGTCGATTCCCCGCTTTTGGCTGGATGGTGGTGCTCCGGCCCACGCCCTGGCCCCCTTAGCGCACCTCTACGGAGTGGCGAGTACGCTACGCCGCCGGGCCTACGAGAAAGGGTGGTGGCGACGTCCGCAACTGCCGGTGCCAGTCCTTGTGGTGGGCAACCTCTTCGTCGGTGGTACCGGCAAGACCCCTTTCGTGGTCTGGCTTGTAGAGCAGCTACAGGAGCGAGGATGGCATCCAGCTGTTGTAGCCCGAGGTTACGGCGGGCGGGCTGGCAAGGGACCCATCCCAGTGCATGAGGACGAAGACCCGACCCGGGTCGGCGATGAACCGCTATTGCTCGCGCGACGGACGGGAGCGCCGGTTTATGTGGGCAGTGACCGACCGGCTGCCGTCATGGCAGCGCATCAGCATACCGGGTGTGACGTGGTGGTCAGTGACGATGGGCTGCAGCACTATCGCATGCGGCGCAGGGCTGAGATCATTATCCTCGATGCCCAGCGCCGACTCGGCAATGGACAGCTCCTCCCGGCCGGTCCTTTGCGGGAGCCCCCCTCGCGGTTGTGCGAGGTAGACCTCGTCGCGATCAATGGCGATCCGGTCGCGGAGAGCCCGTGCACCTTTCAGCTGCAACCCGGCGTACCGCGTGCCGTCGACGGCAGTGCTCGCCCCTGGTGCGGTGGACCTGCCCACCTGGTTGCGGGAATCGGTCATCCGGAGCGCTTCTTTGCAACAGCCGTAGGTGCCGGCTATGAGGTGGCAGGTTATCATCCGTTTCCAGATCATCACCCGTTCCGCCCGGAAGAACTCGCTTTTGGGGACCGAGTTCCGGTGCTGATGACTGAGAAAGATTCTGTGAGGAGCCGTCACCTGCCACAAGCCTCGTGGGCCTGGTATCTGCCGGTCACCCTGATACCCAGCGCTGTGCTGGAGGAGGTCGTGGACGGGCTGCTGGCAAACCTGGCTGTAGGAGAGCAGCGTACATGACCACGACGCCGTTTAACGTGATCATTCCGGCGCGCTACGGCGCTTCGCGTTTCCCGGGCAAACCACTCGCTATGCTCGGCAACGAGCCGATGATCCAACATGTCCATCGACGTGCCGTAGCCAGCGGTGCGCAACGGGTGGTCGTGGCCACCGATGACTCGCGTATCGAGGCCGCTTGTACCGCCTTCGGTGCCGAAGTGGTGCGCACCACAGTAGCGCATCCGACAGGTACTGATCGTCTCGCCGAGGCGGTGGAGCACCTTGATCTACCTCCCGAGGCCATCGTCGTGAACCTGCAGGGAGATGAGCCGTTGATGCCACCGGCGTTCCTTGCCTGGGCAGCCAAGTGCCTGGAAGACGATCCCGCGGCGGCGGTGGCGACCCTGGCCGTTCCCATAACATCCGCAGAAGAGCTCCTGGATCCGGCCGTGGTGAAGGTGGTCTGCAACGCTCTAGGACACGCCCTGTACTTTAGCCGTGCTCCGATCCCGTGGGATCGTGAGCGCTTCGCGCCAGGAGAGGCCGAGGAGGCTACCGTAACCGCTGGTGGTTGGCTGCGCCATCTGGGGCTGTACGCCTACCGGGTCGAGTTCTTGAAGCGCTATCCCTGCTTGCAGCCAGCGCCACCGGAACGGCTCGAGGCCTTGGAGCAACTGCGTGCACTCTGGCACGGGTTCGTCATCCAGGTGGCAACGGTCCAGCAGCGCCCGGGGAGCGGGGTAGATACGCCGGAGGATCTCGACCGAGTCGCGGCACAGCTCGGGGTATAACTCACTAGGTGCTATCGTCCGAGGAGGAGCGAACATCTTATGGCTGAGGAGAAGATCCGGATCCTGCTGGTCTGCATGGGCAATATCTGCCGTTCGCCAACCGCCGAGGGCGTGCTACGCGAGCGCCTGCGTCAGCATGGACTCGAAGGGCAGGTCGAGCTCGATTCCGCTGGTACGCATAGCTTCCATATCGGGAAGGCTCCCGACCGCCGAGCGCAAGAGGCCGCCCAGCGTCGAGGGATCAACATCAGCGACCTACGTGCACGGCAGGTCGATCGTCACGACGTCGAGTACTTTGACTTGATCCTGGCTATGGATGAGGAGAACCTTGACTACTTGCGTGCTGACTGCTCCCCTAAGCACACTCGCAAGATCGGGATGCTGCTCGACTACGCCCCACAGCGTCCCGAACGGGAGGTTCCTGATCCTTATTTCGGTGGTGAGCGCGGGTTCGAGCATGTCCTGGATCTGATCCAGGAGGCTGCGGAGGGGCTGATCGATTCCCTGCGCCGCCGGGGATAGCCCCTCGACAAGGGGCCCGGCGTGCCGGCTACAGCAGCCGCGGCTTGTCTCCTCGGGGATGCAGCGCCGAGGAATTGTACGGGCCGCGTAGAGCGGCCCGCCAAAGCGCTACTCGCCGCCCTTCGATGCCTCATCCGCCGAGGGTGTGGCCTCGACCGTGCTGTTGGCATCGTTACCGCCAGGCGACGCCGAACGGTCGCTGCCCTGCTGTTGAGTGCTGACCGGGCTAGCCGCAGCGGTGTCGGTGTCAGTCCTGCCTGCCTCCTCACGAGCGGCGGTCTTTCTCGGCTTGCGCGGGCGGCCGGAACGAACCACCTTCTTGCGCCGGGCAGCTTCCTCCGAATCGGCAGGAGTCGCCTCTGGGCCCTCTAGAGCGGTTCCTTTACCACGAACTGATGCCTCCTCTCGGAATTCCTCTGTGGGCGTAGCGACGTCTGCCTCGGTTCCTGCAGGGGCTTCCTCTGCTCTCTTTGCGCCAGCTGGCTCCATAGGGTGGCTGTTGGCCTCGGTACTCGAGGAGGTGGGCTCCTCGGCGGTAGAGGCTGCCTCAGCTTCCGGAACGGGCGATGCAGGAGCCTCTGCAGCTTTTCCTGGAGATGCCTGCCGCGAGGCGTATTGATCGGCTGAAGCCGCACCGGCCGGCTCCTGCAGTGTCTCCGCTTGATTCGGCCTCGAGGCCTTCGGGGGGTGCCCGTTACGGCTCCCCCGCGACTTCCCGCTAATTTTTTTCTCTTGCGGATGACCGCTAGCCTCGGAAGAGGCCGCTGTCTGCTGCGTATCCTGCGCCTGTCCTGGCTCCTTCAGAGGCTGTGAGGGGGGTAACGTGCTCGCAGCTTCCTCCGTAGCCTTTTCTGCCTTGCCGTCGGCGACGTCTGTGGAGGCTCCCTGCTCCGTGCTGCTGCTCGTTCGGCGCCGGCGCCGCCCCCCACGCCGTCCGCGGCGGCTACGCCCACTGCGAGAGCTAGCCGAGGCGGCACTACTGCCGGCAGAGGTACTCGTCTCGCCGGCTTGGGAGGTCGCGGTCACCTCCTGCGCTTGGCTTTCCTCGTTCCGCTGCTCGTCCTGGGCGCTGCTCGCAATGGCATGGCTACGCTCTTCACGGGTGCTCTTCTGGGGCGAATCCGAGCGTGCCTGCGACGACGAGGCGGCCTGAGCACTCTCAGGACTCTCTGCCGAGCTGACCTGCTTGCGATGACCGTTGCTACGGGTACCGCTCCTGCGCTGGCTCGCCCCCCCTCGATTGCTCTCCTTGCGTGACTCCTTCCGAGCCTCTGCGACCTCGCCATCCTGCTTGCTGCGATCGGCATCACGCTGTGCTGCGGAGACCTGGCCGCTCCTCTCCTCAGAACCGTCCTTCCCGCTGCTACGCCGGCTACGACCTCCTCGTGAGCGGTTACTACGGCTGCTGCCACTGCCGGCACCGTGACGGCTGCGGGGGCTACGGCCACCCCCCGAGGAGCGGGGCGGTGTGGCCCCAGAGCCGCCCGCCGGATTAGCCTGTTGCTCGTCGCTACTCTGGAAGAGCAATCCCCGCAGACGCCGAAAGATAGAGTTCAAGGGGGCGTCTTCAGCCACTTCGGCATCCCGACCACGCTCCTCGGTTACCCCCTCTGCATCCGTCTGAGCGGTGGCTGATCGGTGTTGGGCGTTGGGCTCCGGTGCCGGAACACTCGGGGTCACGCCTTGAACAGCCGGCGTTGAGGGGCGGCTGGCCGGGAGCCCGGCCTCAGTCTCCGAGGGCTCCGGTGCCGAGGTGGCCAAGTCATAGCTGCTGGCCTCTGGATCCATGCTTTCATTGGTGCGCATCCGCCGCACCTCGTAATGGGGCGTCTCCAGGTTGCGGTTGGGGATGAGCAGGATGTGGCTCCCGTGGCGTTGCTCAAGCTCACTGATCTGGGAGCGCTTCTCGTTGAGCAGGAAGGTGGCGACATCCACCGGCAGCTGAGCGAGCACACGGCCGGTCTTCTCCTTCATCGCCTCTTCCTCGATGATGCGCAAGATGGATAACGCTAGAGACTCGACACTGCGCACCGTGCCCTGTCCGCCGCAGCGGCTGCAGACTTCTTGGTGGGCCTCCCCCAGGGAGGAACGTAGCCGTTGCCGAGACATCTCGAGCAGGCCGAAGCGGGAGATGCGCCCGATCTGGACACGGGCACGGTCGGCCTTGACGGCCTCACGTAGGCGATTCTCCACCTCCCTTTGGTTGCGCGGCGGTCCCATATCGATGAAGTCGATGACAATGAGGCCGCCGAGATCGCGCAACCGCAGCTGCCGGGCGATCTCCTCAGCCGCTTCCAGGTTGGTGTTCAGGGCCGTCTCCTCGATATCGGCGCCTTTGGTGGCCCGCGAGGAGTTGATGTCGATAGAGATCAGCGCCTCGGTATGATCGATGGCGATGGCACCACCGGAGGTCAGGCGCACATCGCGTTGGAACGCCGACTCAATCTGGCTCTCGATCTGATAGCGCGAAAAAAGAGGTACCGGATCCGTATAGAGCTTGAGTTTCTGCCGGTTGTACGGCATGACCTGCTCGATGAAGTCCCGCGCCTTGGCATAGATCGTCTCATCATCGACCAGGATCTCGCCGATATCCGAGCGCAGATAATCCCGCAGGGCCCGAATGATGACGTCGCTCTCCTGGTAGACCAGGAATGGCGCAGAGCGTTCAGCGGTAGCCTTCTGAATGGCCTCCCAGAGCTTGAGCAGGTAGTCCAGGTCCCACTGTAATTCCTCAGTGCTGCGCCCGACACCGGCGGTGCGGACGATCAGCCCCATCCCCTCGGGTACGTCGAGCTGGCGCAGGCTCTCGCGGATCTCCGCGCGCTCAGCCCCCTCGATGCGCCGGGAGACTCCCCCGGCACGGGGGTTGTTAGGCATCAGTACCAGATAGCGCCCGGCGAGACTGATGTAGGTCGTCAGCGCTGCCCCTTTGTTACCACGCTCCTCCTTGTCGACCTGGACCAGGACCTCTTGTTGCTCACGCAGGCCCTCTCGCGGTGTGCTCCGCTGCCCATCTGCCGTGGTGAAGTAGGCGGGGGCGATCTCCTTGAATGGCAGGAACCCGTGGCGCTCGGAGCCATACTGGACGAAGGCCGCTTCCAGGCTTGGCTCAATCCGGGTGATGATACCCTTATAGATATTCGCCTTTTTTTGCTCCCGGGAAGGTGCCTCGATATCGAGGTCGTAGAGGACTTGGCCGTCGACGAGGGCGACGCGCAACTCTTCGGGCTGAGTTGCGTTGATCAGCATTCTTTTCATGGGTATACAATCTCCGCAGCCCTGCCGCCATCGCTTCGTTAAGGCCGGTGGGCGCGAATGCGCTCCGGCGCGCCGGAGCGGCAGCGGTGCTCGCTGACGGATCAAGCCATGCGAACCACCGTGGCGACATGGACCAAGCAGCGATCCAGGCCATCCAGTGGTTGAGCTCCGTCCGTGTCATCCGCGCTTACTCCGAAGGGGCGCAGGGCGTGTTGATCTAGTGGGCAGATCCAGCCGCGCCAAGGGGCGCAGCGACTGTTCACGCTCTAATCCAGATGCAGCGCCGCGCGCAAGCGGCGCTACGGGAAACCTAGCGTGGCACCATGAAAGCTTGACCACGTGCGGTCAATTGTATCAGTGGCTTGCGCGCCCATTCAAATTGAATCCTCTGCTAGAATGCAGCCATGAATGAATCGCAGCCCAAGGTACGGCATCACCAGGTCACCACCGACGAAGCTGGCCAACGGATCGATAACTTCCTCCTGCGTCAGCTGAAGGGACTCCCGCGCAGCCGTGTCTATCGCCTTCTGCGCCGCGGAGAGGTACGGGTTGACGGTGGGCGGGTCCGTCCTACCCGGCGCTTACGTGCCGACGAGGTCGTACGCATCCCGCCAGTCAGTGTACGCAAGCGCGGGGAGGGCAGCGGCAAGGAGCTGCCCGCCGGGCTGGCCGAGCGGCTACGCAGCGCGGTGCTCTACGAGGACGAGCGGTTGCTGATCCTGGACAAGCCTTCTGGCCTAGCCGTGCACGGCGGCAGTACGGTGCGGCTTGGGCTCGTTGAGGCGTTGCGGTTATTGCGTCCGGAGCAGCCCTTCCTTGAGCTCGCTCATCGTCTCGATCAAGAGACCAGCGGTTGCCTGATGCTGGCCAAGCGCCGCTCCACCCTGCGCCGGCTCCACGAGCAGCTTCGTCGCTGTGCGATCGAGAAGCGCTATACAGCCTTGCTGGCCGGCTGCGTACCCGGATCATCGAGCTTTCGTGTCGAGGCTCCGCTGGAGCGCTTGCCCGGACCGGTACGGGAGCGCCAGGTGCAGGTCAGTCAGCAAGGGCGCTCGGCGCTGACCGCTTTCCGAGTCAAGCAGCGTTGGTCGGAGGCTACACTGGTCGAGGCCCGGCTTGAGACTGGACGGACCCACCAGATTAGGGTCCACGCCCGGCATATCGGGCATCCGGTGGCCGGTGATGACCGCTACGGGGATCGCGCACGCAGCGCTCCCGTGCGCCGCCTAGGGCTGCGCCGCCTTTTCCTGCATGCAGCCTCGCTGCGGTTTTCCCATCCGGAGACCGGGGAGGCCATACGCGTCGAGGCCCCACTAAGCGCAGAGCTCCAAGAGGTCATCGAACAATTGCATCAGCATGAAAGCAAGGAGCAAGCATGAGTGAAGAGATCACTGAGCGAGACGCACTGCTGGAGCTCCTCCGAGAGAATGTGCGGGAACAGCGCAGAGCGCGGCGTTGGCGTATGTTCACGCGTCTGGTAGGGCTCGCGGTAGTCGCCCTGGTTGTGCTCTCCCTCGCTCGGGTGGATCTTTCCCCGGATGAGCAGCGGGGGTCGCATACCGCAGAGGTGCGCATCGAGGGCGCGATCATGGCCGAGACCTCAGCCAGCGCCGATCGGGTCATCCAGGGGTTAGAGCGCGCTTTCGAGGCCGATGGTGTCGAGGGCGTCGTGCTACGCATCAATAGCCCCGGGGGCAGCGCCGTCCATGCGCGCCAGATTTACCAGGAGATCCAGCGCTTACGCGAGGCCCATGAAGACATCCCGCTATATGCGGTGATCGAGGATGTCGGCGCTTCGGGTGCTTACTATGCAGCTGCGGCAGCCGAGGAGATCTACGTCAACGAGTCGAGCCTGGTCGGCTCCATCGGCGTGATCATGGGCAGCTTCGGCCTGCAGGAGGCAGCCGAGAAGCTGGGGATTGAGCGCCGTCTGTATACAGCCGGTGAGCACAAGGCTTTCCTCGACCCCTTCTCGCCCGAACAGGAGGAGGAGGTTGAGCACGTCCAGACCATGCTCGACGAGATCCACGGGCAGTTCATTGCTGCGGTCCGCGAAGGACGTGGCGAACGCCTGGACGAGGCGGGTGTCGACGAGGATCGCCTCTTCTCAGGATTGATCTGGACCGGCACCCGGAGCCTGGAGCTCGGCCTTGCCGACGGGATCGGCAGTGCCCGCAGTGTGGCCCGTGAGGAGATTGGGGTTGAGGAGCGGGTGGACTACACCGCCCAAGGCGATCTTTTTGCACAGCTCGCCGAGCGCTTCGGTACTGCCTTTGGCCGCGGAGCCTACGAGGCGTTGCAGGCGCTGGACTACCAGGTGCGCTGAGCCGGAACGGCGAAGAGCCACGCTACCGGCAGCTGAACGCTAGGCGCTAGGGGAGGCGGTAGCCCATATGCCTGAGTAGGCGAGCTACCACGATCAGCGGCAGCCCGACCAGGGCTGTCGGGTCATGGCTCACCACCGATTCCAGCAGGCTGGCACCGAGCCCCTCGGAGCGGATGCCACCGGCACAATCGAGGGGCCGATCGGTGTCGATGTAGCGTGCGATGGCCTCAGCATCCAGTTGGCGGAAGCGAACGCTAACTGGTGCCACCTCATGGACCTCAGCCTCGCCCCGGCGGACGCTGACTGCGGTGACAAAGCGCACCTCCTGGCCAGAGTAGCGGGCAAGCTGTGCGCGTGCCCGCTCGACGGTGCCGGGCTTGCCGAGAATCTCCGTGCCCAGGGCCACGACCTGGTCGCTACCGAGGACCACTGCCTCCGGGCGGCTGGCGGCTACGGCTGCTGCCTTGTCGCCCGCCAAGCGTACAGCGAGCGCCTCAGGCGATTCCTGCGCCCTTGCCGCCTCGTTCACAGCCGGGGCGATGGCCTCGAAAGGCAGCCCAAGGCGCTCGAGCAGTGCCTGCCGGTAAGGGGAGCTCGAGGCTAGGATCAGTGGAGCGGGAGGCGTCATAGTGATAGGCCCTCGGGAGCAAAATCCCGGACTTTAGCGCTCGAAAATACGCAATGCCAGCACTTTACACTACCGGATGCCACGGCTAGTATGCAGATCCTTATGTTACCGGACGGGCTGGCCCCCGATGAGTTCTCTGCCTCTCCGCGCGCCTACGAGGGCACGTTGGAGCTGGCGTGCATGCCGCGCCTGGCGCCGTTGCTTGCAGTGGCGGAAGGCGAGGCCCATGTGCAGATTAAGGCCGGCCTAGATGAGCGGGGGCACCGGACACTAGGAGGTTGGCTCGAGACCGCTGTCCCCCTCGTTTGCCAACGCTGCCTGGAGGTCTATCGCCACCCCGTCTCGGGGCGCTTCCGCGTGGTCATCGTTGCCTCGGAAGCGCAAGGCGAAGCCCTTCCGGAAGAGCTTGAGCCTTATGTCAGCGGGGGCAGCGTGCGTCCGCTGGAAGTCGTGGAGGAAGAAATCCTCCTGGCGTTGCCGACCATCGCCCGGCATCCAGGCGGGACCTGCCAGCCGCCTGAGCACGCAGCTGGTATCAGCCGCGAAGCGCTCAGCCCTTTCGCCGTCTTGCAAGGGCGGGTCCATCGTCACGATCCGGGGTGAGCACCAAGGCAAGACGGATTCCCTGACAAACAACAACCGGAGACGCAACGAGATGGCCGTACAGCAGAACCGCAAGTCGCCCGCTAAGCGGGGTATGCGTCGCTCCCACGATAGCCTGCCCAAGCCAGCCCTCTCCACGGAGGCCAGCACCGGTGAGACGCACCGGCGTCATCACGTGAGTGCTGACGGCTTCTATCGTGGACGTAAGGTCACTCGCGGCCAGGACGACTGAGCGTAGCCGCGGACATTGCGTGCCGAAAGGGCCAGGGGGTAGTCGTGCGCAAGCGGGGAACGGCATGACAAGCCAGACGACCTTATCGCTTGATGCGATGGGGGGAGACCACGGCCCCGGGGTTGTGGTCCCGGCGGCTATGCAGGCGCTCGAACGCCATCCCGATCTGCACTTGGTCCTGGTTGGCCAGGAAAAGCCCCTGCAACAGCACTTGCAGGCGCAGGGCGGCGAGCACTACCGGCTATCGATCCGCCATTGTAGCCAGGTGGTGGCGATGGACGAGCCTCCTTCGCAGGCCTTGCGCAATAAGCGCGACTCTTCCATGCGGATAGCCCTTGAGATGGTCAAGGCCGGCGAAGCTGATGGCTGTATCAGCGCTGGCAACACCGGGGCATTGATGGCGACTGCCCGCTATCTGCTCAAGACCCTGCCCGGCATCGACCGACCGGCGATCATGAGCACGATCCCTACGCGTGGCGGTGCCACTCACATGCTCGATCTCGGTGCCAATGTCGACTGCAGCGCTGAGCACCTCTTCCAGTTCGCCGTTATGGGGGCCGTGGCTGCCGAGGCCGTCTACGGCCTCGGGCACCCCCGAGTGGGGCTACTCAATGTCGGCGAGGAGGAGATCAAGGGCAACGATCAGGTCAAGCAGGCGGCCGAGATGCTCGGCGAAGCCGAGGAGCTCTGTTACACCGGCTATATCGAGGGAGATGGCGTCTACAAGGGCGAGGCCGATGTCGTCGTCTGTGATGGTTTCGTCGGTAACATTGCTTTGAAGACCAGCGAGGGTGTGGCCGCCCTGATTGCCGAATACCTGCGCATGGAGTTCCGACGCAATCCCCTTTCCCAATTGGCCGGGCTCGTGGCCTGGCCTGTGCTACGTTCCCTGCGCCAGCGCATTGACCCGCGTCAGTACAATGGTGCCAGCTTGCTCGGGCTGCGTGGCGTGGCGCTGAAGAGCCATGGTTCGGCTGATGCCTTCGCCTTTGGCCGTGCCATCGACACGGCGGCCCTAGAGGCAGAGCAGCGGGTGCCTAGCCTGATCGAGGCCCGTATCGAGCGGCTACTAGGGGCGAGAGAAGGGGCGTGAATAACGCAAGAATCATCGGCACGGGGAGCTATATCCCTGAACGGGTGATCACCAATCGGGATCTCGAGCAGTACGTCGAGACTTCCGATCAGTGGATCCGCGAGCGCACAGGCATCTACGAGCGTCGCATCATCGGGGAAGGGGAGCTTTGCAGCGACCTTGCCCGGATCGCCTCGCAGCGAGCACTTGAGGCTGCTGACCTCAGTGGCGAGGAAGTGGACCTGATCATCGTCGCCACGTGTACGCCGGACCGGCTCTTTCCCAGCATGGCCTCCGGCCTGCAGCGTGAGCTCGGCGTGCGCCCTGGGGCTGCCGCCTTTGATGTCTCCGCGGCTTGCTCCGGATTCATCTATGCCCTCGGCATCGCCGAGCGCTTTATCCGTAGCGGCGGCGCAGAGCGAGCCTTGGTGGTCGGCGCCGAAGCCATGACGCGCATCCTCAATTGGGATGACCGGGGAACTTGCGTACTCTTCGGTGATGGCGGCGGGGCCGTGCTCCTCGAGGCGACTGAGGAGCCTGGTGTGCTGACCACCCATCTGCACTCCGATGGCCGCTACGAGCCACTGCTCTATGTCCCCTGGGGACCCGGGCAGGGCTATGCTGCCCTGGGTACTGAAAGCGGGTATATCCATATGCGTGGCAATGAGGTGTTCAAGGTTGCGGTGAACACCCTGACCCGCATCGTCGAGGAAACCTTGACCGCTGCAGCGGTCGACAAATCCGAGGTGGATTGGCTCGTTCCCCACCAGGCGAATATCCGTATCATCCAGGCTACAGCGAAGAAGCTGAATCTACCCATGGAACGGGTGGTAGTGACAGTCGGTGAGCATGGCAACACCTCCGCAGCGTCAATCCCGATCGCTCTCGACACGGCGGTACGTGATGGACGTATCCAACGCGGAGAGACACTGCTATTCGAGGCCTTCGGCGGCGGGTTCACTTGGGGCTCGGCGCTAGTCCGCTACTGAGCTGATCGCAACGCACTGTTTCGGAGCAGAAAGATGAGTGATTCAACCCCGGAACTGGCGATGGCTTTCCCTGGCCAGGGGTCCCAGTCTGTGGGGATGATGGCAGACTGGCAGCAAGCTGACACGGTGGTGGAGACCTTCCGTGAGGCCTCGGAGGCCCTCGGCTACGACCTCTGGGAGCTCATCGAAAAGGGACCGGCCGAGACCCTGGACCGTACCGACTGCACCCAGCCAGCAATCCTCACCGCTAGCGTAGCCCTGTGGCGCCTCTGGCAAGAGCGGGGTGGTACCGACCCGGCGCTACTCGCCGGTCACAGCCTGGGTGAATACTCGGCCCTGGTGGCGGCCGAAGCGCTGAGCTTGCGCGATGCGGTGGCGCTGGTTGCCGACCGTGGGCGCTATATGCAGGAGGCCGTGCCGGCGGGGCGCGGGGCGATGATGGCGATCATCGGCCTCAAGGACGAGCAGATCACCAAGCTCTGCGCCAGCGTCGCCCAGGGGGAGGTCGTCCAGGCCGTGAACTTCAACGCCCCCGGTCAGGTGGTGATCGCCGGTGAACGGAGCGCGGTCGAACGGGCCGGCGAGGCTGCCAAGACGGCTGGGGCCAAGCGCATCATGCCCTTGCCGGTCAGCGTCCCCTCGCACTGTGCGCTAATGGCTCCTGCCGCAGAGCGCCTTGCTGACCGGTTGCAGGAGGTCGAGCTTTCCGCTCCCCGGTGCTCCGTGCTGCATAACGTGGACTTATCCATCAGCAAAGATGCGGCAGCTATCCGCCAGCGCCTGGTCGAGCAGCTTGCTAGCCCCGTGCGCTGGACTGAGACCATCCAGTCGATGGCCGCCGAAGGCACCCGCGTCATCCTTGAGTGTGGCCCTGGTAAGGTACTCACTGGCTTGAGCCGGCGCATCGACCGTAGCCTTCAAGGTCAATCGCTCGGTGACCCGGAAGGCTTTGAGGACGCCCTAGGCCGCTTCCGAGCAGCTCCGTAGGCAGAAAGGATCGGAAAGGAGGCAGCGTGGATCACGACGACCTGCAACAAGAGATCGCGCTGGTAACCGGCGCTAGCCGTGGCATTGGCCGTGCCATCCTCGAGGCCCTCGGGCGCCGGGGTGCCACCGTGATCGGCACGGCGACCAGCGAGCAGGGGGCACAGGGGATCCAGCACCGGCTTCAAGAGGCTGGACTCAATGGCACCGGGATGGCACTGGACGTCACGGATACGGATCAGATCCATGAGATGATCGGTGCAGTTGGCCGTGCGTACGGGGCGCCTACCATCCTCGTGAACAATGCCGGCATCACCCGGGACAATCTGTTGATGAGGATGAAAGATGAGGAGTGGGACTCGATCATCGAGACCAACCTCAGCTCCGTCTACCGCATGAGCAAGGCCTGCCTGCGCGGCATGATGAAAGCGCGCCGGGGGCGTATCATCAATATCGGATCAGTGGTCGGGGCGATGGGCAACGCCGGCCAGGGGAATTACGCCGCGGCCAAGGCGGGGATTACTGGCCTGACCAAGTCCCTGGCTCGTGAGCTCGGGGGGCGCAACGTCACCGTAAATACGGTGGCACCAGGCTTTATCGAAACTGACATGACCGCCGCCATGAGTGAGGAGCAGCGTGCGGCACTGATCGCCAACGTACCGCTGGAGCGGCTCGGCACCCCGGAGGATATCGCCGCAGCGGTAACCTTCTTGGCTTCCTCCGCGGCCGGCTACATCACCGGCGAGACGCTCCATGTCAACGGTGGCATGCACATGCCCTAATTTTTTCCGAAATTTCATAAACTTTCGCTTTCTCCAAGATCCTGTTCAGGGTTCTGGTACTCAGCGAACTGTTCCCCTACAATACGCGCCGCAGCCGGAAGACTGCGCCAACGAGAACCTCGGAGGACCTTTTACATGAGCAGCATCGAAGACCGCGTCAAGAAGATCGTCGTCGAGCAACTGGGGGTCAAAGAGGAAGAGGTTACTGGTGAGGCCTCTTTTGTGGACGATCTTGGCGCCGACTCGCTGGATACCGTAGAACTCGTGATGGCACTCGAGGAGGAGTTCGAGTGCGAAATCCCCGATGAGGAGGCTGAGAAGATCACGACCGTGCAACAGGCGGTCGACTACATCAAGAAGCACCTGGAGGGGTAGCCCCGCCGGGCGGTCACAGTCTGAAGGCGCAGCGGGGCCGGCCCGATCAGGGGTCGGCCCCGATCATTCTGCGTCCTAGAGAGCGCCAAGGTATGGATGATCGAGCCGTTGTCGTAACAGGACTGGGGATTGTCTCCCCGGTTGGGCACTCGATCCCCGAGGCCTGGTCAGCCGTGGTCGAGGGCCGTAGCGGCATCCGTGCAATCACGGAGTTCGATACGTCGGCTTACACCGTCGGCTTCGGCGGGACCGTCGAGGGATTCGACATCGCTGAGTATCTGCCACGCAAAGAGGCGCGGCGGATGGACCCGTTCATCCACTATGCCTTCGGCGCTTGCTCCGAAGCGCTCACCGATGCCGGCCTAGAGATCCGCGAGGACAACGCCGACCGCATCGGCCTATCCATCGGGTCGGGGATCGGTGGCATCCAAGGTATCGAGAACAACCTCCATGCGCTGCTTGAGGGCGGTCCGCGCAAGGTCTCACCCTTCCTAGTCCCGAGTAGCGTGATCAATATGGCCTCCGGGAATCTCTCCATTCACTATGGGCTGCGGGGGCCGAACCTCTCTACGGTTACCGCCTGTGCCGCTGGCACCCATAATATCGGGCTCTCGGCACGGCTAATCGCTGCTGGAGACGCCGACGTAATGGTCGCCGGCGGTGCGGAGAAGTGCATTACTCCTCTTGGGTTAGCCGGATTCTGTGCTGCCCGGGCGCTCTCCTGTCGCAACGAGGACCCGCAGGGAGCGAGCCGGCCGTGGGATGTGGCGCGCGACGGCTTCATCCTCAGTGAAGGGGCCGGTGTACTGATCCTTGAGTCGTATGCACACGCTCGGGCGCGTGGAGCCCCTATCTACGCCGAGGTTGCCGGCTTTGGTACCAGCTCGGATGCCTACCACATCACGCAGCCGGCGGAGAGCGGGGAAGGTGCGCAGCGATGCATGGCACAAACCCTGAAGGATGCCCGGATCGCGCCTGAGGAAGTAGACTACATCAATGCCCACGGCACCTCTACGCAGGTTGGCGACCTGGCCGAGGCAGCAGCGGTCAAGCGCCTCTTCGGCGATGCGGCTGGCACGGTGGCGATGAGCTCGACCAAGTCCATCACGGGGCATCTGCTCGGCGCCGCCGGGGGGATCGAGGCGGCCTTCAGCGTACTGGCCCTGCGCGACGGGATCATCCCGCCCACCATCAACCTCGATCAGCCTGAGACAACTTGCGAGGGTCTGGATCTGGTACCCCATGAGGCTCGCCGCAAGAGGCTTCGTACCGTGCTTAGCAACTCCTTCGGCTTCGGTGGTACAAACGCTTCATTGGTTTTCCGCCGGTTAAGCTAGCCCCTTGAGCCGCAAGCAACTAGTCAACGGTAGAGCCGATGCCTTTATCGATCCTGAGGATCGCGGACTGGCTTACGGTGACGGTCTCTTCGAGACGATAGCCGTAACCGACGGTCGGCTTTGCCTGTGGGACTATCACATGGACCGTCTGCTCATGGGGGCGCGCCGACTTGGACTGCCTGAGCCATCATTGGCCACTTTGCGCGAGGAGGCCCGCTACCTCACCCGCAAGATCAGGCGCGGTGTCCTGAAGCTTTACTACACCCGAGGGCTGAGCGAAGGGCGAGGCTATCAACCGCCAGAGCGTCCGATCCCTGTGCGCATGCTCAGCTTGCATCCTGCGCCCGGCATCCCGCCGGAACGGTGGCAGGGCGTTGACTGCCGCTTTTGCCAAATCCGCTTAGCCACACAGCCAGCGCTGGCTGGGGTCAAGCATCTCAATCGCCTTGAGCAGGTGCTCGCTCGCGCCGAGTGGCGTGATCCAGCGATCGCCGAAGGCTTGATGCTCAGTGCTGATGGTCTCATCGTAGAAGGTACTGCCACCAACCTCTTCGCGGTCGAAGGGTGCAAACTGGTTACCCCCCCTCTTAAGGATGCTGGCGTGGCCGGGGTCATGCGGCGCTGGGTGCTAGAGCAGGCTGAGACGCTGGGGCTACGGCCAGAGCAGCGCGGGATCCTCCCTGAGGAGTTGACAGAGATGGACGAGCTGTTCCTGACCAATAGCGTGATCGGGCTATGGCCCGTGCGCTCGGTAGCTGGGCAAGAAATACCGCTTGGTCCGATCAGCCGTCACTACCTTGAGTACATGGCACAGCAACGGGTTACGCCGCTGCTCGGGCAGGAGTAGGTGGGGAGTAGGTGGTCGGGATGCTGCTGCGCTGCCGATGGCGACAACTTGCAGCGGGAATCGGCACCCTTTGCGCTGC
Organism: Halorhodospira sp.; assembly: GCA_046546255.1. Taxonomy (GTDB): domain Bacteria; phylum Pseudomonadota; class Gammaproteobacteria; order Nitrococcales; family Halorhodospiraceae; genus Halorhodospira. The sequence goes on from JBKGYE010000013.1 coordinate 19,300, forward strand.
GGGGGGGCTCGCCGTGGCCTGGCTGACCTACGAGGTCCAGCGGCCGCTGCAGCTGCAAGAGGCCCCCCAGCGACTCGAGGTGCCCGAGGGGGCATCCCTCGGCCAGCTGGCCCGAGAGATGGAGCAACGCGGCTGGCTAAGCACCGCTGGCAGATTCGGTTTGCGACTCTATGGGCGCTTGAGCGGGATCGCTGGTTCGCTACAGACCGGGGAATACGCTGTGGAAGGCGGAGTATCCGCCTACACCCTGCTACAGCGCATCGCCGCAGGGCGAGTGATTCAGCATCGGCTCACGGTGGTCGAGGGTTGGACCTTCGAGCGCTTGCGTGAGGCTCTCCGAAGTCACGATGCTGTGCGCGATACGCTTGAGGGCGTCGAGGCCGAAGCCGTGATGGATGAGCTCGGTCTGGATGGGGAGCATCCCGAGGGGCTTTTCTACCCAACAACCTATCGATTTCCCCGCGGCACCACCGACCGGGCCATCCTGCGTCGGGCTTACCGGCGCATGGAAGAGCGCCTAGAGACAGCCTGGGAGCATCGGCAACCGGGTCTGCCACTAGAGACCGCCTACGAGGTGCTGATCCTAGCCTCCATCATCGAGCGCGAGACGGCCCGGGAGGAAGAACGACGCCGCGTGGCTGGCGTCTTGATCCGGCGTCTAGAGAGAGGGATGCGGTTACAAAGCGATCCGTCCGTGATCTACGGGGTCGGTGATACCTACGAGGGGCGACTGCGCTGGAGCCATCTGCGTAATGAGCAGAATCCTTACAATACGTATCGGCACCACGGCCTACCACCGACGCCCATCGCACTGCCGGGGTCTGCCTCGTTAAGGGCTGCTGTCGACCCTGAACCCGGTGATGCGCTCTATTTTGTCTCTCGCGGTGACGGGACGCATCAATTCTCTGCCACGCTAGAGGAGCACAATAAAGCCGTGCGGCGCTACATCTTAGAGGAGCGGTGACCTGTGCAGGGGCGCTTTATCACCATTGAAGGGGTCGAGGGCGCCGGGAAAACGACGTGCCTGGAAGCGATCCGAGCCAACCTGCAAGAGGTCGGCGCGCCTGAGCCACTCATCACGCGAGAGCCTGGGGGTACGCCTTTCGGTGAGGCCTTGCGGCAAGTGCTGCTCGATCCGCAGTTCGCCGGGATGACACCAGAGGCGGAGGCGCTAACGGTCTTCGCTGCGCGCGCTGAGCACCTGATGCGCGTAATCTTTCCGGCCCTGAGCACTGGGCAGTGGGTGGTCAGTGACCGTTTTACGGATGCTACCTACGCCTACCAGGGAGGAGGGCGTGGGCTTGGTGATGAGCGAGTGGCATCCCTTGAGGCCTGGGTTCACGATGGCTTCACCCCGGATCGGACCCTGCTGCTCGATGTCGATCCGGCAGTGGGGCATGCTCGGGTTACAGCGCGCGGCTCGGCAGCTGATCGCTTCGAGCAGGAGCAAGAGGCCTTCTTCCGGGCGGCGCGGGCGGCTTATCACCGACGAGCAGCTGCCGAGCCGGAGCGCTTTCGGGTGATCGATGCCCACCAACCGGCCGACGTGGTGGCTAGCCAGGTACGCGCAGAGATCCAGGACCTGCTCGCGACCACAGGGGGCGGAGCTTGATGACACCGGAGACGGTCGATACCAGGCTAGGTCGTGAGATGCTGCCACCATGGCTAGAGCCAGAACTTGAGCGGCTGCTTGCCCTCCACGACGCCGGCCATCTGCACCACGCACTGCTGCTGAGCGGGCGCACGGGGCTGGGCAAACGGCTCCTCGCCGGAGTGCTCGCCCGCGGCCTGCTGTGCCAGCAGGGCAGGGGAGCCCAGCGTCCTTGTGGTCATTGCCGGGGATGCCAACTCACCGCCGGGCAATCTCATCCAGACCTGCGCCTGCTTGAGCCTGATCCCAGCAAAGGACAAGGGGAGATCCTTGTCGATAGCGTGCGTGGGCTTGTGGACTTCCTGCATCTGAGCGCCCAGCGGGGCGGCAGCCGGGTGGCGGTGATCGTCCCCTGTGACCGGCTCAACCGCGCTGCCGCCAACAGCCTGCTCAAGAGCCTGGAGGAGCCTCCCGCAGGTGTTTACTTGATCCTTGCAACCGGCCGTCCCGGGCGTTTACCTCCGACCGTGCGCAGCCGCTGCACGGTGCGCTCGCTCCATCCGCCATCCTTGGAGGTCGCAGAGCAGTGGCTGAGGGCGCACACAGGGCATGGATCGGAGCAGATCCAACAAGCCCTAGGCTTGGCCGGAGGTATGCCACTAGCCGCCGAGCGGGTCCTAAGGCATCAGGGGCTAGAAACCTATGAGGTGCTATTGCAGCAGCTCCAGCGGCTCACCGCCGGCGGCGATCCCGTCAAGGAGGCAGAGGCATGGGAGCAATCCCCTCAGGCCCTGGTCGATGGGGTGGCAACCATCCTTGCAGAGCTGCTACGGCAATGCCATGGGGCACCGGATCGAGGACTCCTATCAGCCGAGCTGGGGCGACAGCTCATGGTGAGGAGTTCCACCGAGGCCTTGCATGAGGCCTTCCTGCGCATCGGCGAGCACCGTCGCCACCTAGAGCAGCCGCTCAATGCCCGACTCTTTGCCGAGGCGATCCTGATGGAGGTGCATCGCACCCTCGGCGGTAACGCCGCTCAGCGCTCAAGGCAGTAGCGTAAGCGCCGCCAGGCCTCATCCAAGGCCGCCCGGTCGGTATAGAAATGGGGCGAGAAGCGGATCCCGCCGCAACGTGCGGCACAAGCAACGTCGTTACGGCGCAGTGCGGCGAGCAAGCGCTCTGGATCTGCCCCAGGGACGCGGAATGTAACGATCCCAGCGTGGCGCGTCGGCTCTTTGGGGGTTACTAGCTCGAAGCCCTGTTGCAGCGCACTTTCCATGAGGTACTGGGCATTCTCCAGGACGTAGCGCTCGACTTCGGCTATACCGGTCTCCTCGAGTACCGATAGGCTCGCCTCTAGGGCATGGCAGCCGAGCAGGTTAGGGCTACCCGGCTCGAAGCAGCGGCCCTTATCGGCCGGTTGCCAATCAGGCCGATCGAACTCGCCGAGATGCTCAACCATGTGCCAGCCAAACTGGGTCAGGTGCAGGCTACGACGCAGTTCAGGGCGGCAGTAGAGCCCACCAATCCCCTCAGGGCCGAGCATCCACTTGTGGCCATCGGCGACGATGAAGTCAGCATCCACGGCGAGGCGTAAGGCCCCAAGCGTTTGGATAGCATCGACGCCTAGGAGTACACCTCGCTCGCGGCAAGCGCTGCTCAGGCGTTCGAGGTCCATGCGCAACCCGGTACCGTACTGCACGCTGCTGACTGGTAACAGGCGCGTGCGCGGTCCTAGGGCGCCGATGAGAGCATCTTCCGGCGTCGCACCGTCGGCCAGGCTTACTCGGCGGAGGTGGACATCGAAGCGCTCTGACAAGGACTCCCAAACCCAGCGATTGGAGGGGAATTCCTGGTCGTTGATGACGATCTCATCGCCGGGACGCCAATCGATGCCGTAGGCGATCAGCGACAGGCCGACCGAGGTGTTGGGGATGAGGGCGACTTCGTCCGCGGCAGGAGCGCCCATCAGTCGTGCTAAGCGTTGACGCAGCCGATCCTCGACCTCAAGCCAGTCAGGATAATCGGCGGCACCGCGACGTAGGCACACCTCAGCGAAACGCTGTACAGCATCTCGGGTACGCTGTGGCCAGACACCAACTCCAGCGTGGTTGAGATAAACGAGCGTCTCGTCCTGGGGGAACTGAGGATGGGCGGGCATATCGTGACCTCATGAGGTGCGCGCGCTAGAGCGAGGATTATAATGGTCCGGCCTTGCTGCTTCTAAGACCTCCGTAGTGGAGGTGGTGGATAAGCCCCCGCAGCCCGCTCTCTATAGCTGCCACTCAATATGTCGCGGAAGATATATTATGTTAAATATCGGTAAGGCGTAAGACCGGTTACTTACCGTCGATATCTACCCCTGAGGTCACCTAACCATCCGAGGGCCATCTATCCCTTGGCTCGGCGCGTATCATACCAACGCTGCTGGTGCTCCTCGTTCCCGATATCCCATTCCTGCTCTATGAACTGCTTATCGCCGGTCTCCTGCAACGCCCACAGGACGAAATCGGCAGCGTTCTCCGGACGGTGCAGCTGGTCGTTCTCCTTAAGCTTGACGAAACGGTCCACGGAAGGGAAACGCTCGCGGGACTGCTCACGGATATGGGCCTGCATCGGCGTATCCACCACCCCTGGGCGCACGGAACCCACCAGGACGCCCTCGCCCCAGAGCTCGTCGCGATAGATCTGGTAGACCATATACAGAGCGGACTTACTTGCGCAGTAAGCGCCCCAGCCCATGGTCGGTCGGTGCGCCGCACCGGAGGAGATGTGCAGTACCCGGCTACCCTCTTCCATCAAAGACAGCAGACCCTGGGTCAGGAATACCGGTGCTTCAAGGTTAACGGCCATGGCTTGACGCCAGGAGGAAGCATCCACTTCGCGCAGGGGACCTACCGGATCAAGCACACCGGCGTTGTGAATCAGCGCCCGCACTCGGTGGCCGTAAGCCGTCTCAACAACCCGCTGGCGATCCTGTACTTCAGCAACATCAGCGGTGAGGGTCTGGATCCTTTCCGGGTCGGCAGAAGCCGTCTCCTGCAGGGCCTCACTCCGCCTGCCAATGGCTAGGACACGGGCGCCGCTGCGTGCCAGGCCGCGCGCCAAGGCTCGCCCAAGGCCGCTGCTGCCACCTGTGACCACGGCCAGCTCATCTTCCCGCCATTTCATGGAAGTACTCCTCTATACCCGGCGTGCGCAGCTGCTACTGCTCTCGTGAATTACGCCTCATTGTAGCGTCTCGGCAACGACCACGCAGTTGGGAGGTTTTTTGCCAGCTCCAGCGGCCTCTAGGATCTCACTGAGCTGCTGGACGATGCGCTGCCGAGCTTCGACTGCGGACCAAGCGCTATGTGGGGTGACGATGCAATGGGGCAAATCCTCGGCCAGGAGGGGATGATCAGCAGGTGGGGGCTCTTGGGTGAGCACATCCAGCCCTGCCCCACCAATCTCCTCATTTCGCAGAGCCATCGCAAGTGCCTGCTCATCCACCAGACCACCGCGAGCTGTATTGATCAGCAAGGCATCGTCACGCATGGCCCTTAGAGCCTTGCGATCGATCAGGCCACGGTTTTCCTCCGTCAAAGGGCAGTGCAGGCTTAACACATCCACTTCGGCCAGGACCTCTTCAAAGGCACGCCGGCCGGGGCGATGCTTGGCCGCGCCTGGGCGCTCTGCGATCCAGACCTCCATGCCAAGGGCCTCAGCGAGCTGGGCAACACACTGCCCTAGGGCCCCGTAGCCGACAATCCCTAGCCGCTTGCCAGCAAGCTCCCTGGTAGCCGGGTCGATCAGACAGAAATGGGGACTGCTTGACCAGGCCCCGGCACGTACCTTGGCCATAGCCGCAGGCATACGCGTGAAGAGATTGAGGATTAAGGCTAGTGTGTGTTGCGCTACCGTAGCGGTGCCATAGCCACGGCAATTGGTCACGGTTATGCCGCGTGAACGGGCGGCTTCAAGATCAACATTGTTGGTGCCCGTAGCGGCAACAGCGATCAAGCGCAGTGCTGGCAGAGCGGCCAAGGTCGCGGCGTCGAGGGCCACCTTGTTGACAATAACGGCCTCGGCCCCTTGCAGGCGAGACTGCACAGCCTCAGGGTGCGTGCGTGGATAGCACCTCAAGTGGGTGGTGGCATCGTGCAGGGGCTGCAGATCAAGATCGCCTCGATCGAGAGAGCCCCTATCCAGGAAAACGGTCTCCATAGTGTGTCCCTCTGTCGCTCATCCTGGTGGCAGTACCTGATGGCGTCGCCGATTCTTTATTCTATGATCGAGGCAGCAGTGGATAGGAGCGCACCAACGGTCTAGCGCCACAAGCCGCTTGGAACCGTATCTATTGGATCTTTTAGGGGTACATCCCGCCTTCAGCATTGAACTGAAAAATCAAAAGGTTAAAGAAGGAATCCCTTCCCGACAACGAGCTGAACGGTTAGATTGGTTCTACCTATCGCAGCCTATTCCGACTCGCCCAAGGCAAACCACAACAACCAGCAAGAAAATGGCGATCGCCAATAAGGAGGAGATCCCATGACTTATCGCGAGATCTATCAGCGATCTCTTCGGGATCCAGAGGGCTTCTGGATGGAGCAGGCACAGCTTCTGCCTTGGCTTGAGCCTCCCCCTCAGGCATTGAGCCACGATGAGCAAGGGCGGGCTCAATGGTTCCGCGGCGGGAAACTCAACATCGCCCACCTTGCACTCGATGCCCATGTGGATGCCGGCCGTGGCGAGCAGCAAGCCCTCCTCTACGACTCCCCCGTTACAGACTGCCGTGCCGCTTATACCTTCCGTGAGCTCCGTGACGCCGTGGCACAAGCTGCCTGTATGCTGCGCGATCTGGGCGTTGGCTATGGCGATCGCGTCGTAATCTACATGCCGATGATCCCGGAGGCGGTCATCGCCATGCTTGCCTGTGCGCGGCTCGGGGCGGTGCACTCCGTGGTCTTCGGTGGCTTCGCCGCTAACGAGCTAGCTGTACGTATCGACGATGCCCGACCGAAGCTGGTGATCTCAGCTAGCTGTGGGATCGAGGTGGATCGGGTTATCCCGTACCAGGCCCTGGTCAATGAGGCCCTGCGCCGTGCCGAGCATGCGCCAGCCCAGGTGCTCTATGTGGTTCGCCCGCAGGCAGCACTTGAGCGGGATCCGCAACGGGATCTCGACTGGTACGAGCAGATCGGTCAAGCCCAGCCGGTTGAGCCAGTGCCCGTGGATGCAACGGATCCGCTATACATCCTCTACACTTCCGGCACCACCGGTAAACCGAAAGGGGTAGTACGTGAAGGCGGAGGCTATGCCGTAGCCTTGAACTGGAGCATGGGTGCGATCTACGACATGCACCCGGGCGAGGTCTTCTGGACGGCCTCGGATGTCGGCTGGGTCGTGGGGCACTCCTACATCGTCTACGCCCCCTTGATCCGCGGTTGCACCACAATCGTCTATGAGGGCAAGCCGGTACGCACGCCCGACGCCGGTGCCTTCTGGCGCGTGATCTCCGAGTATCGTGCCAAGGCCTTCTTCACAGCCCCGACAGCCTTCCGTGCGATCAAGAAAGAAGATCCAGAGGCCCGCTTACTAGCGGATTACGATCTCTCTTGCTTGGAGAACGTTTTCGTCGCCGGCGAACGCCTCGATCCACCGACCTACGAATGGCTTTCCGAGACCCTGCAACGACCAGTGATCGATCACTGGTGGCAAACCGAGACGGGCTGGCCAATCGTCGCCAACCCCATGGGCCTGGAGCCCATGCCAGTCAAGAGCGGTTCAGCGACTGTGCCCGTAGCTGGCTACGACATCCGCGTCCTGGACGATAGCGGAGGCGAGCTGCCGTCGGGTGAGCAGGGCAATCTCGCCATTCACCTTCCCCTCCCCCCCGGGTGCCTACCGAGCCTCTGGAACGATGAGGCACGTTTTCGCCAATCCTACCTGGAGCGCTTCCCAGGCTTTTACGACACCTCAGATGCAGGCTACATCGATGAGGACGGCTATGTCTTCGTCATGGGGCGAGTGGATGATGTCATCAATGTCGCCGGACACCGCCTGTCTACCGGCGAGATGGAAGAGGTTATTGGCGGCTGTCCAGCCGTCGCGGAATGTGCCGTCGTCGGCATCCAGGATGACTATAAAGGGGAGCTACCGGTAGCCTTCGTCGTACTCAAAGACGGCGTAGACCTCCCCCAGGAGCAGATTGAGAAAGACCTGATCCAGCGTATTCGCAATGAGATCGGTGCCATTGCTGCCTTACGCAGGGTGGCCGTGGTCCAGAAGCTGCCCAAGACCCGCTCGGGTAAGATCCTGCGCAAGAGCATCCGCACCCTGTCCCGGGAGCAGCGTGAGCGAGTGCCAACCCCTTCAACCATCGACGATCCGACCAGCCTCGATGAGATCGCCGAGGCAATGCAGCACTACGGGCTGCACCGAAGCTCATAGGGCTTCTTCAAGGGCTTCATGCGGGCGGTGAGATCCGCGTAATACGCAATCGCCGCCCGCCTCAGCCTCCTGAAGGCTATTGACGAGGCGCTTTTCAGCTCAGAGACCAACCATAGAGCTCAGCTAGTTGCGCATAGACCTGAGGGTACCCCCGCTGCAGGCGCTGGGGGGCTGCGAAGAAGGTCTCCGTCGCCACGGCAAAGAACTCCCCGGGGTCCTGCGCTGCGTAAGGGTCAAGAGGATACCCTGCGAGATCACCCTCCTCCCCTTCCCCCCCTCCTAGACGGCACTGTAGATCCTCGTAGGCACGCCCGAAGGCCACAGACCAAGCTTCGATCGACATCGAGCGCGGCAGGGGTGGCAGGCCGTTGATCTCACCCTGGCACATATCGAGCTTATGGGCACACTCATGGATGACTACGCTGGTTCCGGGCTCCGGCTCTAGAGCATCCGCTAGGGAGAGCACGAGAGGTCCCCTTTCCCAAGCCTCGCCAATCAGCGGATCCTGCGCGACATGAACAATGCCGTCTGCGTCTTCGTACTCATGAGTAGCCACAAAACCGGCCGGGTACAGGATCACTGTGGTCCACGGGGCATACCAATCGAGCCCCCGTTCGAGGACTGGGAGGGCTGCCTGCAGCGCGATGGTATCGATAGCAGCGGCGTCCAGCTCAACGCCACCGACAGCCATGAACTGCTTCTCTGCCGCGAAGACAAGGGCTGTCGCCTCCAAGCGCTGCCGAGTTGCAAGGTCCACCTGCGGTAGCTCCGGAAGCGCCGCCTCAGCCCGGGCCCAAGCTGTCGCTGTAAGGCGGCGACGACGGATCATCCGGCGTCGTCGCCATTCACGTAACCAAGCCAAGACGACCACTCCTTGGGATGAAGGTGTTGCTTGAGCGATAATAATCGCATTTATGGATCCGGATCCTGATCATGCCAGAAAGCCAACCGACTGGTCCGCGTAAGCACATCACTGTCAATGGCACGGAGTTTGTGCTCCTCGGCACAGCCCACATCTCTCAAGCTAGTACCGAAGAGGTCAACGCCGAGATCCGTAGCGGCCACTACGACGCTGTGGCGATCGAGCTCTGCGAAAGCCGCCTACGCGCCTTCCGTGAACCTGATCACCTGGAGCAGATGGATTTATTCCAAATCCTGCGCGAAGGCCGTGGTGGGCTGGTCATGGCTAGCCTCGCCCTCGGGGCTTACCAGCAGCGGTTAGCCGAGCAACTCGGTGTTGAACCTGGTGCCGAGATGCGGGCCGCTACGGACGGTGCCGAGCGTATCGGTGCCGAATTGGTGCTCATCGATCGTGAGGTTGGCGTAACCATGCGTCGCCTTTACCGTAATGTCCCGTGGTGGCAGCGTCTGGGGCTTATCAGCGGGCTCATCGGCAGCCTCGCCTCCTCGCAGCGTATCAACAGCGAAGAGGTCGAACGGCTCAAGCAAGGTGATCTGCTCGAGTCGACTTTCCGAGAGCTTGCGCACAGCAGCCAGGCCCTCTATCAGCCGCTGATCGCTGAGCGTGATCGGTACATGGCTGCTCGGTTGCTAGAGAGCTGCGCCGGTCGCCACCGCCGTGTCCTCGTGGTCCTCGGCGCCGGGCACCTGGAAGGCGTGGCCAACCTGCTGAGCGCCCGGGGAATAGCGGATCCGGTCGCTGAGCGCGAAGGGCTAGAGCATACGCCTCCACCGGCGCGCTGGCCTAAGTACCTAGCCTACCTCGTGGCGGCGGTCATCCTTTCTGGGTTTGCGATTGGGTTTAGCCGCAGCCCTGAGCTCGGCTGGAGCCTCGTGATAACTTGGATCATCGTCAACGGCGGCCTCTCCGCACTGGGGAGCACCCTCGCCTATGCACACCCGGTAACCGTCCTCGGAGCCTTCGTCGCTGCGCCGCTGACCTCCCTGAATCCAACCATCGGTGCTGGTTTCGTAGCAGCAGCCATTGAGCTAACGATGCGACGTCCTCGGGTGGCGGACTTCCGGAGTCTACGCCAACATGTCACTCGATGGCATGGGTGGTGGACCAACCGGGTGGCCCGTACCTTGCTAGTTTTCTTCTTGGCCTCGCTAGGCTCAGCCATGGGGACCTATCTGGCCGGCGCTCGAATCCTTGA
>JBKGYE010000014.1:0-28876 GCA_046546255.1 Halorhodospira sp.
GCCGCCTGGGCACCACCGCCGATGTCCTCGAGGCTCGGCTCCAGCGCCTTGAGCAGGGCACGCCGCTGCTCCGGCGTGCGGGCACGAACGGCGCCATCGACCACATCCGGGGTCAGGTGGGGGGCGAAGAGCTGGATGAACTCGTACATGAAGCTGCGCAGGTACATCCCGCGCCGGAAGCCGAGGCTGGTGGTGCTCGGCGCGAAGATATGGCTCGCGTCCCGCGCCACCAGGCCGTCATCGCTGTCCGGGTCGAAGGACATGCGGGCGATGATGCCCACCCCGAGACCGAGCCGGACATAGGTCTTGATCACCTCGGCGTCGGTAGCGGTGAGCACCACCTCCGGGGTGAGACCGGCGGCCTGGAAGGCCTCATCGAGCCGCGACCGTCCGGTGAAGCCGAAGACGTAGGTCACCAGCGGATGGGCGGCGATCGCCTCCAGGGTCAGTGGCTGGGCATCCGCCAGCGGATGGTCGGTGGGGACCACCACGCAGCGATTCCAGCGATAGCAGGGCATCATCACCAGATCCTCGAAGTGCTCCATGGCCTCGGTGGCGATGGCGAAATCGGCCTCCCCGCGGGCGGCGAGCTCAGCGATCTGCAACGGCGTGCCCTGGTGCATGTGCAGGCTCACGTTGGGATAGCGCGCCCGGAAGCGCCGGATCACCCGCGGCAGGGCGTACTTGGCCTGGGTCTGGGTCGTGGCTACGGCCAGGTGGCCGCGCTCCTGCCCCGCGTGCTCAGCGGCGATGGCGCGGATGTTGCGCGCCTCCTCGAGCAGCCGCTCGGTGGCCTCGAGGATGCGCTCTCCCGCCGGCGTCAGGTGGGCGATGCTCTTGCCGCTGCGCTCAAAGATCCGCACCCCGAGCTCGTCCTCTAAGGCCTGGATCTGCTTGCTCACCCCAGACTGGGAGGTATAGAGGGCATCAGCCGCCGCCGAGATGTTCAGGTTGCGGTGGACCACCTCGTGGATGTACTGGAGCTGCCGCAGCTTCATCGTCGTCTTGCACTTCCCCTTCGCCAGGAGGTGGAGGGGGCGACCCCGCCGCGGGACCGCCCCCTGCCCCTACAAGCCTACACCCGGCGGCTCGAGGTCAGCAGGTGGCAGGCTCGCGTCTGCCAGCGCCCTCGTCGCCGAAGAACCAGGGGCGCAGGCGTACCCCCGCCATGTTGCCGAGGAAGGCGAAGACCAGCCAGAGCCAGCCGTGCAGGCTGCCTGAGGCGATACCGCCGAAGTAGGCGCCGATGTTGCAGCCGAAGGCCAGGCGTGCGCCGTAACCGAGCAGCAGGCCGCCGAGGATCGAGGCCGCCACCGCCCGTGGCGGGATGCGCAGGCTCGGCGCGAAGCGCCCGGCGAGCACGGCCGCGAGCAGCGCGCCGAGGATGATGCCGATATTGACCACGGTGGTGGCGTGCTGGAGCACCCCGACCTGCAGCGCCTCGGCGTTGCCGGGTAGCTGCCAGTAGCCCCACTGCGCCACGTCGATGCCCACCGTCTCAAGGCCCTTCGCCCCCCACAGCGCGAAGGCCGAGGTGATCCCCCACGGCTTGCCGGAGAGAACCAGCACGAGGGCGTTGAGCGCGGCGAGCGCCAGGGCGCCGGCGATCAGCGGCCACGGGCCGTGTATCAGGCGCTGCCACCCGCTGGCGGTCGAGGCGGAGACCGCCTCCAGCCCCCCGTGGCGACGCCGCTCGAGCAGGATGGTGCCGGCGTAGACGGTCGCAAACAGCGCCAGGCTCAACACCAGGCCGCCGCCGACCCCCAGCCCTTCGACAAGCGATACCGCCTCGAAGGCCGGCAGCCCCCACCACCAGTCGACATGGTGGGTGGCGAGCACGGAGCCGGCGATGAAGCCGAGCAGGGTGATCACCATGCGAGCATTGCCGCCGCCGACGGTGAAGAGGGTCCCCGAGGCGCAGCCGCCGCCGATCTGCATCCCCAGGCCGAAGAGGAAGGAGCCGACGACCACCGGGACCCCCACAGGGAAGACGTAGCCGCTGACCGGGGTGCCAAAGGCCGAGCCGGCATCGAGCAGCGGGAAGAATAGCAGCACCGCCACGGCGAGCATGATCATCTGCGCGCGCAGGCCGCGGCCGCGACGCTCGGCGATGAACACCCGCCAGGCGGCAGTAAAACCGAAGGCGGCGTGGTAGAGCACCACGCCCAGGGCGCCGCCGACGATCAGCAGTGCCGCCTGGGCCGGGCTGATGGCTTGCCACAGGTAGAGGGCGCCGACGAGGAGCAGCGCGACGCTGCCCCACGCCGCGAGCTGACCTTCCCCGGGACGCGCCGGCAAGGCGATGGATGTCGTGGACATGGTTGCCTCCCTGAGGACCCGATGGGCAGCCCGACTGTTCCGGGCTAACAGGTCCTGGAAGGCTACGCCCCGCGCCACCGCCGCGTGAAAGGACGGTTTCGCCTATCCTTATGCCAGCACATGCATACCGCCTCGACCCGTCACGGTGCCGTGAGCACCGCTAGCGCCAGGAGGCCGGCAGCCGCCGCGGCGAGCAGCGCCGCCCGACCGAGCGGCGCGATCCACGGCTGGGCGAAGCCGTCGCGCTTGCGCCCGGTGATCATCGCCGTCAGCAGCCGCTCGCCGCGGGCGAGGCGGTAGACGGCGATGGCCAGCACGTGCAGCACGATCAGCACCACCAAGAGATCGAACAGGGTAGCGTGCATCCGGGTCATGGCCCGCTGCAGATCACCGCTCACCCAATCCGCCAGCGGTCCGCTGTAGAGGATGTCGTCGGTAGCGAACAGCCCTGTCACCCCTTGCGCGAGCAGCAGCAGGAGCAGCACTACCACCGCCCAGCCGCCGAGGGGGTTGTGGCTTCGGCTCGGGGCCACCTGCCACCAGTGGCGCAGGTAACGCATCAGCGTCCGGGGGCCGGTGAGAAAATCGCTGAAGCGGGCAGTCTCGCTCCCCCAGACCCCCCAGAGCACACGAAAGAGGACCAGGGTCAGGAGCACATAGCCGCTCCACAGATGCGCCTGCCAGCCCGAGACCCCCTGCTCGGCGCTGTACCAGGAGACCCCGACCGCCGCCACCACTCCCCAATGGAAGAGGCGCACGGGCACGTCCCAGACGTAGGTGCTGCGCTGCTGCTCGCTCATCAAACCCTCCTTTGTACGCGTCTATGCGTCAACGTATTTCAGCCCCAAGCGTGGTAGAGTTAAATTTCGTATCTATCGCGGGGATACAAGACCGGTTCGGACAGAGGGAGAAGGCCGTGTCGCACCCGTACTACCAAACACCTCGCTCCCGTGAGGCCGATAGCTCGACGGTGGCCTCCGTAGCCGCTCAGGGGGCCGAGCTCGGCGATTGGCTGCGAGCGCTCGACGCGATCAGCGAACCGGTCTTCATCCACGACCAAGATTATCGCATCCTCGCCGCCAACCGTGCCTACGCCGAGCAGGCCGGCATGCACCCCGAGGCGCTGCGCGGCCGCCCCTACTGGGAGGTTTTCCCCCGCCGCAGCGGCCCGCTGCCCGGCTGCCGATGCGCTATGGCGGGCAACCTCGAGGCCCCTCACCCCTCCCCAAGGGACAATCCCGACGAGCTCTTCGAGGAGTTCACCCTCGACGACGGCCGGATGTTCCTGTCGCGCTCCTTCGCCGTGCGCGCGGAGGATGGCACCTACAAGGAGTCCATCCACATCCTGGAGGACATCACCGCACAGCGCCGCCGCGAGGCCGAGCTCGCCGCCGCCGAGGCGCGCGCCCGCGAGCGCGAGCACCAGCTCGACCGGGTCCTGGGCAACACCGCCGAGGGAATCCTGGTGGTGGACGCCCGCGGGGACATCGTCTATGCCAACAACATGGCGAGCCAGCTCACCGATCGCCCACTCCAGGAGCTCGTCGGCGCCACCTTCGGCTTCCCCGTGACCACGGACTACCCCCAGGAGATCGAGCTCCACAGCCAGGACCACGGCCTGCGCACCGTAGAGATGCGCTCGCGGAGCATGCGCTGGGAAGAGCGGTCGGCCTACGTCCTCAACCTCCACGACATCACCGAGCGCAAGCAGGTCGAGCGACAACTGCGCCAGGCGGCCATCGTCTTCGAGGAGGCACGCGAGGGGGTGATCATCACAGACGCCGAGGGGCACATCCTCGCCGTCAACCGTGCCTTCACCGAGATCACCGGCTATAGCGAGGACGAGGCCCTGGGCCGCACCCCGCGCTTTCTTGCCTCCGATTTCCACAGCCGGGCCTTCTACGAGGCCATGTGGCGTTCCATCGTGGATCAGGGCTACTGGACCGGCGAGATCTGGAACCGCCGCGCCGACGGCAGCACCTTCGCGGCCCTGGAGACCATCCGCGAGCTGCGCGACGAGACCGGCGTGCCGACCCACCACATCGGCGTCTTCTCGGACATCTCGCGGATCAAGGAGTACCAGAGCCAGATCGAGCGAGTCATGCACCTCGACCCGCTCACCGAGCTGCCCAACCGGCTGCTCTTCCACGACCGCCTGGAACAGGCCCTGCGGCAGGGCGAGGAGAGCACGGTGGCCGTGCTCATCATCGATCTCAGCGACTTCCGTGCCATCAACGACAGCCTCGGCCACGCCATCGGCGACCAGACGCTGCGCATCATCGGCGAGCGGCTCAGCGCGGCGGTGGACAAGTCCGCCACCGTAGCCCGGCTCAGCGGTGATGAGTTCGGCATCCTCCAGCCCCAGCTCGACAGCGCCGACGACGCCGCGAGCGTCGCCGAGCAGCTGATCGAGGCGGCGGAGAAGAGGCTGGAGATCGAGGGCCACCAGATCCCCATCGCCGTACGCATCGGCCTGAGCACCTACCCGGATCAGGCCAGCACCGCCAACCTGCTCCTCGAGCAGGCCGACGCCGCCATGTATGAGGCCAAGAGCGAGGGCGTGAGCTACCGCTTCTTCAGCGAGGAGCTCACCGAGCGCGCCCGCGAGCGCATCCAGCTCGGGGCCGAGCTGCGCCAGGCCCTCACCCACGGCGAGCTGGACCTCCACTTCCAGCCCCAGGTCGAGCTGGCAACGGGCCAGTGGCGAGGCCTCGAGGCCC
Source organism: Halorhodospira sp. (assembly GCA_046546255.1). Lineage (GTDB taxonomy): Bacteria > Pseudomonadota > Gammaproteobacteria > Nitrococcales > Halorhodospiraceae > Halorhodospira. The sequence goes on from JBKGYE010000014.1 coordinate 5,040, forward strand.
TGCTGCGCTGGCCCCACCCCGAGCGCGGGCCGGTCTCACCGGCGCGCTTCATCCCCGTGGCCGAGCGAAGCGGCCTGATGGTCCAGCTCGGCACCTGGGTCCTGGAGCACGCCTGCCAGGCGTACCAATCCCTGCTAGAGAGCGGCCGGGACTGGGGGCTGCTGGCGGTGAACATCACCGCCCCGGAGCTGGCCGACCCGGGCTTCGTCGACCGGGTCCTGGCGACCCTGCAACGCACCGGCCTCCCGGCCTCGCGCCTGGAGCTGGAGATCACCGAGAACCTGCTGGTGGACACCGACGCCGAGATCATCCACCGCCTCGACGCCCTACGTGAGCACGGCGTCCGCGTGGCGGTGGACGATTTCGGCACCGGGTACTCGGCGCTGAGCTACCTCAAGGACCTGCCCGTGGACCGCCTGAAGATCGATCGCTCCTTTGTCGAGGGGCTCGGCCAGGAGAGGCGCGGGGCCACGATCACCCACGCCATCCTCGCCCTCGGCCACAGCCTGGGGCTGGCGGTCATCGCCGAGGGGATCGAGACCGAGGCGCAACGGGCCGCCCTGCAGGAGGCCGGCTGCGAGCAGGGCCAGGGCTTCCTCTTCGCGTTCCCGGCCCCCCTGGCGACACTAGCGACGGAGCATCCGGAGCCATAAGCTGGCTGATGGGCGCGTGGCCGCATCAGCCCTTGCACGCAGGCAGCGGGACGCCCCAAATTCCCGTTTATGAATAGACCAGCCTTCGATACCCGAGTATACCAGGCCGCCATCTTCGACATGGACGGCGTGGTTACGCAGACCGCCACCGTCCACGCCCGCGCCTGGAAGGCGACCTTCGACGCCCTCCTCGAGGCCCGTTCGCAGGCGCGCGGCGAGCGCTTCGTCCCCTTCGATGCCGAGGCCGAGTACCTTGAGCACGTGGACGGCCTACCTCGCGAGGAGGGTGTGCGGCGTTTCCTCGCCGCCCGCGGGATCGAGCTACCGGAGGGCGAGGAGGACGATCCGCCGGGGCGCGCGAGCGTACGCGGGCTCGCCCGCGAAAAGGATGCGCGGGTCCAGCGCATCCTCGACCAGGACGGGGTCGCGGTCTTCCCGGACTGGCTCGAGCGCGTCCATGCCTGGCGCACCGCCGGGGTACGAAGCGCCATTGTCTCCTCGAGCCGTAACTGCCGGCGCATGATCGCCGCCGCGGGCATCGAGCCGCTGTTCGACGCCCGGGTTGACGGCGAGACCGCTCGCGCCCTGGGGTTGCGCGGCAAGCCGGCGCCGGATCTGTTCCTCACCGCCGCCAAGCGGCTACAGGTGGCACCGGCGCAATGCGCCGTCTTCGAGGACGCCACCGCGGGCGTGGCCGCCGGCGCCGCCGGCGGCTTCGGCCTGGTGGTCGGGGTCGCCCGTCACGGCCAGCACGAGCGCCTGCGCGCCCACGGCGCTGAGATCACCGTAACCCGCCTGACCGAGCTGAGCTGACGGAAGGAGGCACCGCCGCATGCACCGTCCTCAATATCTGTTCGACCCGGAGGTCCTCGAGCCACTCCTGGCACAGCTGCGCACGCACACAACGCCGCTGTTCCTCGATTACGACGGCACCCTGGCCCCCATCGTCAGCGACCCGATGCAGGCGCAAATGGCACCGGCCATGCGCCCGGTGCTCGAGCGCCTCGCCGCCCGCCACACCGTGGCCATCGTCAGCGGTCGCGACCTGCAGACCCTGCAGCGCTTTGTCGACCTGGACAACGTCTACTACGCCGGCAGCCACGGTTTCGAGATCACCGGCCCCGGGGGCGTCCACAAGTACAACGAAGAGGCCGAGAGGAGCCTCACCGCCCTGGAGACCGCAGCGCAGGAGCTGGAAGAGGAGCTCGCCGGCATCCACGGCGCCGCGCTGGAGCGCAAGCGCTTCGCCCTGGCCGTGCACTACCGCAACACCCCGCAGGCCGAGACCGCCCAGGTTACGCGGGCCGTAGAGGCTGTCACCGCGCGCCACCCGGAGCTGCGCTACGGACCGGGCAAGCGGGTCTACGAGCTGCAGCCGGACGTGGACTGGGACAAGGGCCGCGCTGTGCTCTGGCTGCTCGACGCCCTGTCGCTCAACCGCCGCGACGTACTGCCGGTCTACATCGGGGATGACTGGACCGACGAACACGCCTTCCGCGCCCTCGAGGGCCGCGGCGTGGGGATCTTCGTCGGTGCGCGCAACCAGGCCACCGAGGCGCAATACCGCGTCGCTGGCATCGAGGAGGTCCGGCAGCTCTTCGAGCACCTACTGGAGGAGAGCGAGTCATGACCCTGCCCGAAACCGAAGGCTGGCAGCTAACCTACTACGGCTGGGATCCGCAGCAGCAGCAACACCGCGAGGCCATCTGCACCCTCGGCAATGGCCGCTTCGCCACCCGTGGCGCCTTCGAGGGCGCGAACGCTGGTGATACCCACTACCCCGGCACCTATATGGCTGGCGGCTACAACCGCCGCACCAGCCTCGTCGCCGGGCGCGAGGTGGAGAACGAGGACCTGGTCAATCTCCCCAACTGGCTGTGCCTGCGCTTCCGCCCCCTTGCGGGGGATTGGCTCGACCTCGACGCCGTCACCTGGCTCGACTACCGCCAGCGCCTCGATGTCCGCCACGGCGTGCTGACCTACCTCCTGCACTTCCGCGACGCAGCAGGGCGTGAGACCCGGCTCACCAGCCGGCGGCTCGTGCACATGTCCGACAGCCACCTCGCCGCGCTGGCCTGGCAGCTCGAGCCGCTGAACTGGTCCGGGGGGTTCGTCATCCGCTCCGGCATCGACGGCGGCGTGGAAAACCTGGGTGTCCCCCGCTACCGCCAGCTTGAGACACGGCACCTCGACTGCCTCGAGGCCGCCCCCTGCGGCGATGACACCGTGCTCCTGCGCAGCGCCACCAATCAGTCCCGCCTCGAGCTGGCCCAGACCGCACGCACCCGGGCCTGGCTGGACGACGGCGCCGGCGAGCAGGACCGCAAGCTGATCCGCGAGGCCGGCTATATCGGCCACGAACTCCACATCGAGGCCCAGGCGGGGCAGCCGATCACCGTGGAGAAGGTTGTCGCCTCCTACAGCAGCCGCGATCACGCCATCTGCGAGCCGGGGCTGGACGCCCGCTCGGCGGCGGCCCAGGCACCGGGCTTCGAGGAGCTGCTACGCACTCACGCCAAGGCCTGGGAGCGCTACTGGCGCGGCTGGGACGTGACCCTGCGCAGCGAGGAGGATGGCGGCGCAGGCGAAGGGAGCCTGGAGCAGCAGACGGTCCTGCGGCTGCACATCTTCCACCTGCTACAGACCACCTCCCTGCACACCACGGACTTGGACGTGGGCGTCCCGGCCCGCGGGCTCCACGGCGAGGCGTACCGTGGCCATATCTTTTGGGACGAGCTGTTCATCCTGCCACTGCTCAACCTGCACTCGCCGGAGATCACCCGCGCGCTGCTGATGTACCGCTACCGCCGCCTGCCGGCGGCACGGCGGGCGGCGGCAGCCGCGGGGCTGGCCGGGGCCATGTTCCCTTGGCAGAGCGGCAGCAACGGCCGCGAGGAGACGCAAACGCTACACCTCAACCCCGAGTCAGGGCGCTGGCTGCCGGACCACACCCACCGGCAGCGCCACGTCAACGCCGCCATCGTCTACAACATCTGGCGCTACTACGAGGTCACCGGTGACACCGGCTTCCTCGCCTTCGCCGGGGCCGAGATGATCCTGAGCATCGCCCGCTTCTGGGCGAGCGCGGCCAGCTACAACCCGCAGCGAGGGCGTTACGAGATCCACGGGGTAGTCGGCCCGGACGAGTTCCATACCCATGCCCCCGGCAGCGAGGAGCCGGGGCTGGCCAACAACGCCTACACCAACGTCATGGCCGCCTGGTGCCTGCACATCGCCGAGCGCACGCTCGAAGAGCTGTGCTGGACCCCGCGCAATGAGCTGCTCGACCGCCTGGAGATCGACGAGACGGAGGTCCAGCGCTGGCGGGAGATCAGCCAGCGGATGTTCATCCCCTTCCACGACGGGGCGATCATCAGCCAGTTCGAGGGCTACGAGCAGCTGGCCGAGCTGGATTGGCCGGCGTACCGCGAGCGCTACGGCAACATCCAGCGCCTGGACCGGATCCTTGAGGCCGAGGGGGAGGACATCAATCGCTACCGCGCGAGCAAGCAGGCCGACGTGCTCATGCTCTTCTACCTCTTCTCCCGCGAGCAGATCGAGGCGCTGTTCGCGCGCCTGGGCTACGAACTCGATCCGGAGGCGATTCCACGCAACATCGCCTACTACGAGCGGCGCACCTCCCACGGCTCGACCTTGAGCAACATCGTCCACTCGTGGGTCCTCGCCCGCTCGGACCGGCAGCGCTCCTGGGATCTGTTCGGCAATGCCCTGATCAGCGACCTGGGCGACATCCAGGGCGGCACCACCCGGGAGGGCATACACCTCGGGGCCATGGCCGGTACGGTCGATCTGCTCTTGCGCGGCTACACCGGCCTCGACTTGCGCGACGGTGTGCTCTGGCTCGATCCGATGCTGCCCGAGGGCTTGCGCGAGCTTGAGCGCAAGATCCACTACCGCGGCCACTGGATCCACCTCGTCGCCAACCACGAGAAGCTGACCCTCAGCCTGGAGGAAGGCCCCTGCCCCCCCGTGCGTATCGGCTACGGCGACACCATCCACGACCTCGAGCAAGGGGCAACCCTGGAGCTGCCCTACCAGCGCGCACCCGGCAACGCCCCCTTCCCTTGACACCGCCGCCGGGTGGCCGGGGGCTGCGCAGAGGGACCGGCTCCGCCGCCCTCGGCCGCTGAACGGCTATCGGGGCGGCCTTCGGCCATCACGGCCTTCCATAAGCCAGCCCTATCCATCCTGAAAGGCAATCAATATTGAGCCCTTTACAGTTTTTGGTATTGAGCCATTCAAGGCTTTGGTCCACCTTATGCGCGCTTCAGGTTCTCTGACGGAGGTCGTAATGGAGTCCTACAGGCAGCGCATCGGCTTATTTCTCGGCCCCCTCGTGGCCATCGGCGGCTATCTCATAGATGCCCCTGGCGGATTGAGCCAGGATGAGTGGTCCGTCGCGCTGGTGGCGATCCTCATGGCCATTTGGTGGATCAGCGAAGCACTGCCGCTGGCCGCGACCGCGCTGGTCCCCATCGTCGCCTTCCCCCTGCTCGGCGTCCTACCGGTCGGCGATGTCACCGAGGCCTATGGGAACGATCTCATCTACCTCTTCCTCGGTGGTTTCTTCATCGCCGTGACCATGCAGCGCTGGGAGCTGCACCGGCGCATTGCGCTGCACACCATCAACCTGGTGGGGCCATCGCCGCGGCGCATCGTGCTCGGCTTCATGCTCGCCACGGCGGGGCTGTCCATGTGGATCAGCAACACCGCCACGGCCATGATGATGCTGCCCATTGCACTGGCCGTACTGCACCAGAGCGAGGAGGAGGCCCAGCAGCGCGGCGAGCCACTGCCCCGTGGCTTCGGCGTGGTGCTCATGCTCGGTGTCGCCTACTCGGCCTCGATCGGCGGCATCGCCACGCTCATCGGCACACCGCCCAACGCCGTGCTCGCCGGCCAGGCGCAGGAACTCTACGACATCGAGATCACCTTCGCCAGCTGGATGGCCTTCGGCCTGCCGCTAGCGATCCTGTTCCTCGGGATCGCCTGGCTCTACCTGGCTTTCGGCCGCCACTGCCGGAACCTGGGCCAGCTCGCCAGCGGGCGGGAGACCATCCGCCAAGAGCTGGAGAGCCTCGGCCGGATGGACAGCGCCGAGCGGCGCGTGCTGACGGTCTTCGTCTTGGTCGCCCTCGCCTGGATCTCCCGCGGATTCCTGCCGGAAGGGGTGCTGGAAGAGGTCGGTGACGCCAGCATCGCCATGGCCGGCGTCCTGGCGCTGTTCCTGCTGCCCTCGGGCAAGCAAAAGGGTCAGCGGCTGCTCAACTGGGAGACCGCGGTCAAGATCCCGTGGGACATCGTGCTGCTCTTCGGCGGCGGTTTCGCCCTGGCGGCGGGCTTCGGCGCCAGCGGGCTGTCCGAGAGCCTGGCCGAGGGGCTGGAGGTGCTCGATGGGGCATCGATCTTCCTGATCATTGCCACCTGCGTGGCCCTGGTGGTCTTCCTCACCGAGGTGACCTCGAACACCGCCACGGCCACGGTCTTCGTGCCGCTGATGGGCGCCCTGGCCATGGCCATGGGCTTCAACCCGCTGATCCTCATGGCCGCGGTGGCGGTGGCCGCCTCCTGTGCCTTTATGCTGCCGGTGGCAACGCCGCCCAATGCCGTGGTGTTTGGCAGCCAGGCGCTCACCGTGCCGGATATGGCCCGTGCCGGCATGGTGCTCAACCTGATCACCATCGCGCTGACCACGGTATTCGTCTACTTCCTGCTGCCGCTGGCGCTCGGCGTCGAGCTCTCGGCTACGGCGGGCTAGTGGATCACGGCAGGCCGGGGCGGGCTCCAAAAGGAGCCCGCCCCTGGTCTTCCCTCAACGACGGAAACGATCGATGGCGTCGCGGAAGGCGCGCGTCATGGCCTCCCACGCCGACTCGGTCCCCTTGCGCATGTCGCGGTAGGCCTCCTCGCTCGCGTCCTGGAGCTCACGGAGCTTCTGCTTGCCCTCCTCGTAACGTTCCTCAAGCTCTCGCAACTGCTCCTCATAGCGCTGTCGCGCCTCCTCACCAGCCTCCTCAGCCTGGGCACGCAGCCTGTCGATCTCGGCCTGCCACTCATCGAGCCGGGCCTTCATGGCCTCAATCTGATCGTCTCGCTCACTCATCTCGTCGTCCTCCCTATGGCTCTTCATACCCCGGCTCCTCGGGTTCAGTGTAGCCGTGCAGCCCCTTCCCAGGGCTGCACCCGCGTCGAAATCTCCCTACGCAGCGGCAAAGCTGTATTGATTACGCCCTTGCTCCTTAGCAGCGTACATTGCTGTGTCGGCGGCGTGTACCAGGCGCTCTGCATCCGTGCTGTGCTCCGGGCAGAGTGCGATACCGATACTGCAGCCGACCGTCACGCGCCTGCCGGCCACGGGCAGCGGCGCCTCCTGCTCCGCCAGGAGCCGCTCGGCCACTTGCGCGACATCCTCAGGGGCCTCCACCTGGGGCAGGAGGAGCACGAACTCATCCCCTCCTAGGCGGCTGACCGTATCCACCTCCCGGGTCATCCCGACCAGGCGCTCCGCAAACAACTTCAGAAGCTCATCCCCGGCACGGTGACCGTAGAGGTCATTGACCTCCTTGAAACCGTCCAGATCGATAAAGAGCACCGCCAGGCGGCCGCCCTGTCGGCGCCAGCGCGCCAGGGCCTGCTCAAGGCGGTTGAACAGCTCAGCCCGGTTGAAGATCCCAGTGTTCACATCGTGGGTCGCCAGGTAGCGGGTATACGACTCCAGCTGGAAGCGGTCCAGGGCGTAGCTCATATCAGCCGCCAGCTCCCGGATCAGGCCGACGACCTCCTCCTCGAAGAAGCCCTCGCGGGCGGCGTACACCGAGAGCGTCGCCACGATCCGATCCTGCTCGCGGATAGGCGAGGTCGCCACGGCTGCGTAGCCGCTCTCGCGGGCCGGTACATGCCAAGGCGCGGCATCCGCGACACGGAGGAAATCGTTGAAGACCACGGTATCGCCCCGCTGCACGGCCCGCCCTACCGGCCCCTGGGACTCAGGGCGGTGCGGGTCCACGCTCACCCGGATCCGCGCCAGGTACTGCTCCGCCCGGGCATCCCCCGCCCAGGCCAACGGCTGGACCCATTGCGTCTGTGGATCGATCCAACCGACCCAGGCCATCTCCAGCCCGCCCCGAGTCACGAGGATGCGGCAAACCTCCTGGGCGATCTCCTCACGGGTGGTAGCCCGCATAATGGCCTGATTGGCCGAGCTGAGGGCGGCATAGAGGTCCCCCAGCCACTGCTCGCGCCGGCGCGCCAGGTAGAGGTCGGTCAGATCCCGGGTGGTCGACAGCAACGAGTGCACGCCGGCATGCTCGTCGACCTCCGGGACGATATAGCTCTCCAGGTAGCGCTCCTCCCCGGCTGCGGCGGGCCACTGGAACGCGACCCGGGTGACCGTCTCCTCATCCCGCGCCTGGCGCAGCGCCTCCTCCCACGGCGCCACGACCTCGGCTGCCACCCCGAGCTCTCGCAGGGAACGCCCCAGGACCGCGCCGCGCGCCACGCCGAGCTGCTCGCAGGCGCTACGGTTGGCGTAGCGGATCTGGAGCTGATGGTTGAAGCGCATGATCAGATCCGGCGATTGCTCCGCCAGACTGGCGTAGGCCTGCTCCCGTCCTCGAATCAGGGCTTCGCTTTCCCGATGCCGGCCGGCGGCCTGCTGCCAGCGCTCCAGACGGCACAGCAACCCGTACAGGAGTGCGGCGGTCACCAGCACATAGGCCACCCCCTTGAGGACCTGAATCGTCGGCAGCCAGGGCGCCGGGAAGATGTGCACCAGCAGCAGATCCGTGCCGAAGATCCACAGGAGCCCGAGGACGATATAGATCAGGACCACCCTCAGTGGCCATCCCATCCTGCCCAATGTCCCCCTCCGCCGTTGCCGAGAGCTTCGATCAGCGGTGCGGGAGCCAGCGATGCCCACCACCCACCCGGGTAGCGCAACAGGGCCTCTCGCGCCCCGGTGCCAGCCTGCGCTGCTGAGAGCAGCCTACCTGGGAGGTTCCCAGGCCACACGGCAGCAAAGCAATCGCTAGGCGCCGTAGCCGCCGTCGCGCACCCGGGCGAGCAGCTCCTCGAGCAGCTCCCGGCTCAGGGGCTTGGTCATGTAGGCATCGCAGCCGGCGCTCATGCACGCCTCGCGGATGTGATCCACGGCGTGGGCGGTGAGCGCGACCACCGGGGTCCGCGGAGCCCCTACCTGCGCTTCCAGCCGCCGGATGGCCGAGACAGCATCCGGGCCATTGAGCACCGGCATCTGCACATCCATGAGCACCAGGTCTGCCCCCTGCTCCTGCCAGAGCTCCACGGCCTGCCGGCCGTCCTCCACCACCACCGGCTCGGCACCGGCAAGCTCCAGCTGCGCCCGGATGAGCAGGCCGTTGGTGGGATCATCCTCAGCGACCAGCACGCGCAGGCCGCTACCGTGCTGGGTCTGCCCCTCGCGCTCGCCAGCTGCGGCGCCGCGCTCGGGCGGCATAGCCCGCGGCAGCTCGACGGTGAACGCGAACGTAGAGCCAACCCCCAGCTCGCTGTCCAACTCCAGCTCCCCCCCCATCAGGCGCACCAGCTCCCGGCAGATGCGCAGCCCCAGGCCGCTGCCCGGGTGACGCCGGAACCCCGGGGTACCTTGCGTGAAGGCCTCGAAGATGCGCTCACGCTCCTCGGGGGCGACCCCCACCCCGGTATCGGTCACCGCCGTCCGGACCCGGCCACAGCCGACGGAGGCCACGCTCAGGGTGATGCTGCCGTGCTCTGTAAACTGGATGGCATTGCTGGTCAGGTTATGGAGGACCTGACCGAAACGGGTGGCGTCGCCGACGACCCACGTCGGGATGGCCGGGTCGATATCGACCGTCAGGCTCAAGCCGGCCTCCTCGGCGACGGCACGCAGGAGCGCCACCTGGCGCTCGACCGTCTCCCGCAGCTCGAAGGGCTCCTGGCGCAGGCACAGGCGCCCGGACTCCAGCCGCGAGAGGTCGAGCAGGCTGTCGATGAGCGCCAGGAGCTTCTCGCTGCCGTTACGGCAGAGTTGGACGTAGTGCCGCTGCTGAGCGTCCAGCGAGGTGGTCTCGAGCAGATCGGTAAAGCCGTGGATGGCATTCAGCGGGGTGCGCAGGTCGTGGCTGACAGCGGCGAGGAAGGTTTGGCGGTCGCGATCCGCCTGCTCACGAGCCCGCTCCGCCGCCACCCGGTCGGTGATATCGATGCCCACCGACTGGAAGTGGTTCAGCCCCCCCTCCCGATCGAAGAAGGCCTGGACCGTCCACTGCACCCAGCGCGGCTCCTCGCACTCGGCCATGGTCACCGGGAGCTGCAGCGTGCCGACCGGCTCCCGGGCCGTCAGGCCTGCGAGGAAGGCCTCCAGGGTCGCCTGCTGCTTGGGATCGAGCCACGCCCCCCAGCGCTGCCCCCGCATGGACGCCTCCGCCACCCCGAAGAGCTCGGCGACACTGCGATTGGCGTAGAGCAGTGTCGTATCCGGGAGGAAACGCTGGATCAGATGGGGGTGGTAGTCAAGGATCTCGAGCATCTGATCGCGCTCGCGCTCGGCGCGCTTGCGCTCGCTGATATCCTGGAAGGAGATGACCACGCCGTAGATCTGCCCGCCCTCCTCGCGCAGCGGTGCCGCGTAGACCGAGGCCGGAAAGCCGCTGCCATCGCGGCGCCAGTAGTAGTCCTCCCACGCCTCGAGCGGCTCGCCGGTGGCCAGGACCCGGTAGATGGGGCAGTCCACCTCCAGAAACGGTCGCCCGTCGGCGCGGCTGTGGTGGGTCAGCTGGTGGGCGTTGCAGCCGAGGAGCTGGCGCTCGTCGGGCCATCCGAAGAGGTAGCAGGCGGTGGGATTGACGAAGGTGAAGCGGCCGTCGCGGTCGATCCCGCAGACGCCCTCGTTGATCGCCTCGAGCAGATGGTCGCGCTCCCCCTGGAGCCGCACACGATCCGTGATGTCCTCGAGCATACCGTCGAAGACGATATGCCCCGCCTCGTCCCGGCTCCGGCGCACGGACAGGCGCACCCACAGGGGACGCCCGCGCAGGGTGCGCAGCTGCAGCTCGACGCCGGCGATCCACCCTTCCTGCTCGAGACGGGCGCTGATCTGGTCGCGCTGCTCCGGCTCCACGTAGAGCTCTGCCACCGGCGTGGCAAGCAGCTCCGCCTCATGACGCGCCTCGAAGAGCTCGACCATGGCCGGATTCACCTCCAGGAAGCATCCGGCCGGCCCCGGGGTGTTGCGATAGACCCCCACCGGCAAGGAGCGGAAGAGATCGCGATAGACCTCCAGCTCGCGCTGATAGGCCCGGATGTCGGTGATATCATGGATGATCGAGTAGAGATAGCGCTGACCAGCCAGCTCCAGCGGGCCGCTGAAGACCTCCACGTCCCGCTCCTCGCCACTGCGCACGCGATGGCGAAAACGGAAGTAGCGGCGCTGCTCCGCCCGCGCGCGGGCCATCTCCTCACGCACCGCCGGCTCAGGCAGGGTGTTGATGTCGTGGATCCGCAGCTGCTGCAGCTCCTCCAGCGAATAGCCGTAGAAGCGCTGGGCGCTGGGGTTGGCATCCACGATCCGTCCCGTCTCCGGGTCGATGAGCAGCTTGACGGCGACGTTCTCGTTGAACATCTCCGCATACAGCCGCGCCGCCTCTGACTGCTCGTGATCCGCCATGGCTTCAACCGTGCTTGCCCGCTGGATCCACTCCCTGCAAGACAGTCGCTGCAGCCTCAGGGTGCGCAGCGAAACCGCCATTGTATGCGGTTGCATAGGGGTATTATGCCAGTCGCGGCCGTGGATACCAGCGCGGGCTACGACCACAGCTCAGAGGCAGGAGCATGGGCGGGCGCACCCTAGGCCGCCTCCAGGCACGGCGCGGGCCCTGCTCGGTCACAGGCTCGCGGGCGGCCGCTAGGGCTCGCCGCGCACTGGGATCAGCACCTCGTTCCGTCGCAAAAAGCCGGGCGTGAAGGGATCATCATAATAGGCGTACACAGGCGCCCCGTCCGGCACCAAGCCCTGCTGCTCGAGCCACGCCCGAAGCCGCTCATCCTGGTCCTGGATGCTGCGGTCATCGGCACGGCCGGAGAAGCGGATGGCGGCCATGCGCTGCGCCTCAAGCTCGCGCAGGGTTACCTCCTCGCTGGCCGGCTGCGGCAGCTGCTCAAGGCTGTAGCCCTGGGGCATGATAAAGCGCACCAGCCACTCGTCCTCCTCAACCGGGGTCTGGGTCACCGGCGCCGTCATAGCGATGGACGCGCCGCGGCGCTCGCGGGCAAAGATGTAGCCGGCTAGCGGGCGGAAGCCTTCGCTCACGGCACGCCCCCGGCTGCCACGACGCACCACCTCGGCCACCCGCAACGGCGGATAGTCGCGCACCTCCAGCTCGCCATCGCGCATCAACACGCTGTAGGACGGGGTCTCCACGCCGCGGATGACGAGCCACCAGGCGGCCGTCGCGCCGATGAGCAACAGGGCCAGGACCCCCACAGTCCAGAGCAGGATCTTCATGCACAGCTCCCTCTACTACCAAGGCAATCCCATGGACTGCTGTGCGCAACTCCGTCGCAGCAGTTCCTCGGCGTGCTCAGCGGCCTCCTCGCGATCGTCGTAGCCGGTACCATGCCCGAGCGGCGTCCCATCCTGGTAAAAGACCTCGAAGCCCCAAGTGCCATCCTCCTCGCGGAAGGTACGATAGTGCACATAGTACCCGCCTCTGCTACACGCTCTCGCCCCCAGCATAGCGCGCAAGCAGGCCTTGCGGGAGCACCGCCGGCCCCGCGGCGAGCCACTCAACGCCGGCTGCCGTCACCACGGCGGTCACCACCGCCCACAAGGCGAGGCTCGCCGTCATCCACCACGCCACCCGCTGCCGCGGCGTGCCCAGGGCCAACGCCATAGCCGTCGCTAGATGGATCCCGGTGATCACCGGTGCCAGCAAGGCGAGCCCGGGCAAGCCATAGCGGTGCCAAACCGCCATGGCACGGTCGCTCCAGCGCCGCTGGGACGAGCCACGGCGGCGTTGCCACCTCTGGTAAAGGGCGATGATCGCGAACACCGGCAGGGCATTGCCGACGAAGGCGACCAGGGTCAACAACGGCACCGGCAGCCCCATGGCGGCCCCCATGGGGATCACCACCATCAGCTCGACCCATGGGGTGGCCGCCAGTGCCAGGACAACCCCGAGCTTGATCAGGATCTCCATCGGGACACCTTCCTCGGGGGTCATCGGCCGACTGCCCGCTGGCTCAGAGACCCAAGCTCTGCGGCTCACAGCAGCTCGAGGCCACGCCAGACCGGCACTCGCTCCCGGAGGATCGCCTTGGCACGGCGACGCAGCTCGCGCAGATTCTCCCGCTCGCCGTCGAGCAGCTCACCGTCGCGCATGACCCGCCGTCCCACGGGGCGGAACCTCGCCCAAATCGCCCGCGCCAGTCGATCGGCTGTCTCCGCCCCCTCCTCGCGCAGGACAACCAGGGCGACGATCTCGATATCTGAGGCCGCGATTGCGTTGCCGGCGACCGGCGCCGGGAGATGGCCGTGCTGCTCATCCTCGAGGATACGCCGGGCCAGGAGCGCCGTGAGCCGATGCGACGGCGCCGGATCAACGGCGGGCTGGGCAGGGTGGGCCTGGCCTGTGGCCGTGAGCACAGCGCAGGCCTGGATGAGCTTCGCCAGCTCGATGCCGGTCGTCTCCGCCAGCTCACGCAGGGTGGCACGGCCACGTGCGAGGCGGTCCATCAGCGGCCGGTAGACATCCGGCGAGCCGGTCAGCTCGCCGAGGTTGGTGACAAAGGTCGCACTCATCTGCGGGCGGGTGCGCAGCGGGACCAGGGCCGTATCGAGCAGGGCCGCATCTTGCTGCGCCCCGGTCCCCGGGCGGCTGCCCTTGATGAAGACATCCCGCCGGAACACCCGATTTACAGCGTAGTCACGGAGCAGCTCACGGAATCTGGTATCCGCATGCTCAACGATCAGCGGGCGTACGGCCTCGGGGAGGCTGAGGACATCGTAGTTCTCCAGCAGATCCGCCGAGCCGACGTAGTCGAGCTTGGCCGCCGCCACGTCTGCGGCGACGTCGGTGAAGAAAAGCGGCTGCGCCGCGGTATTGAGGTACTCGTGAGCCAGGTAGGTGGCCTCGCTAGCAACCGCTCCCATGCCATCGAGCTTGGCCGGCACGACCGGGTGCTGCTCGAGATAGGCCAGGCCGGCCTGGCGCAGCCGCTGTACGAAGCTGAGCCCGGCCTCGATCTGCCGATCGCTGCGATCCGGATAGCGGTCGGCGTGCTCGCGCAGCAGCCGCTGCAGCGGCTGCAGCCCCGCCCAGCCGGGCAAGGCGTTATAGCTGATATAGACCAGCCCGCCGGGCTTGAGCCAACGCTCCATGAAGCGGACCACGGCACGGCGGTTGGCCGGACTGATCCAAGCATAGATCCCGTGAAGGGTGATGTAGTCGAACAGCGGCAGCGCCTGGCCCGGCCAGTGCGCCACCTCCTGGAAGCCGGCCTCGTGGAAGATGACGTTCTCCAGCCCTGCCACGGCAGCCAGGTCACGGGCGTTGGCGATGTGGGCGGGGAGAAGATCGATGCCGACGAAGCGGGCGTGGGGATTGGCGGCGGCGAGGACCGCCGTCCCGAGCCCCTGCCCGCAACCGAGCTCAGCGTAGGTGAAAGGGTGCGCCGGATCCGGCGCTGGCTCCCCCTGTAGCCGCGCCACGAGGCTCAGGTAGCCGGGACCGAGCTCGCGGTAGCAGCCACTGATGTAGCCGATATCCGAGACGTAGCCACCACGCCAGTCCATGGCCCAGGCCTACCCGAGCGCTGCCACGCCGGCCGGAGCCGCTCCCCCGGGGGGAGCCGGCTCGTGGCTGGACCAGGTATAGGCGGGGGTGATCTCAGGCGCGCCGCTAACGGGCAGGCTCTGCCACTCCATAGCTAGGTATGCGGACCTCGTGCAAGCTGGCCGGTTGGGATAGCGGCTAACTTAACAGCCCACATCCGTGCAGGGTAGGTATAGCGCCCCCTGCCGCTGTGCGGGAGGCGCGTTGAGCGCGACTACTCCGCCACATCCAGTCCGCGCAGGTCGAAAAGCTCCTCGTGGAGCTGCTTGACAGCGATGTGCAGCGCCTGCTCCTCGCTCACGCCAAGCCGCCGGGCGCACCGCTGCAGCTCACGCCGGCTGGCCCGTGCCGGCAGTCCGGATTCCTCGGCCCAGCCCCCCGCCAGCTCGCTCAGCTCAGGCTCGGTGAGCTCCTCCCTGCCGCTGCGAGCGAGGCGGACCCCAAAGGCCTGCTCGGCATGAACCACCGTGGCCGGATCCCCCAGGGCGCCCCTGCCTAGATCCGACCCCGTCCCCGTGATCGAGCGATTGAGGGCCATGGCTACCTCCTGCTGCTGAGAGAATCTATACCAAAACGGTACCTTTTAAATGATAAATATTCTCACATAAGAGTCAAGCCCTGGCACCTGGCCTCAAGATCCTCACCCATGGCTAGCGCCTAGCAGGATACCGCCGTGGCGGGGGACAGGCTCCAACGCCCAGCAACGGCGATCGGCGGTCAAAGCGCTTGGAGGCGCTGGCGACGTTGCCAGCGCGCCAATACACCGCCCGACAGGCTCCTGCCCGCCGTCTTACCGTAGGGAGGGGTGAGCTCGAGCCAGGCTTCAGGCTAAAGTAGCGCGCACACCCCATCGAGGAAGGCAGCAGCGATGACGAGTAAGCAGGCGGCAGAGAGGGACCTACGCCACCAGGCTCACCCCCCGGCGCGCTCACGTTGGCTACCCGCGATAGGCGGGCTGCTGGCAGGGTCGCGCCGGGAGCAGGAGCTGACCGCTTACCTGACAGCCCTCGCCGAGGGGCAGGACCCGCCGGCGTTGAGCGGGGACGGCCCCCTTGAGCAGGCCGCACGCCGCCTGGCCGAGACCCTGAGCGGGCGCGGCGAGCAGGATTTTGATACCGCCGTCGAGGTCTCGCGGCGCGTCGCCGATAGCGTCATGGCCACCTCAGGGATGCGGCTCAACGTCACCCACACCGCCGAGCAGGCACAGAGCATCGCCGCTGCCGCCGAGGAGCTCTCGGCAAGCGTCGACACCGTCTCGAACCACGCCAGCGAGGTAGCCGAGGAGACCGATCGTGCCCGTGAGGCCGCTGAAAGCGCCGAGGAGGACGGCCAGGAGGCGGCCCGGGCCATGGCCGCCATCCGCACCAAGACCGAGCAGAATGCCGAGCGCATCGAGGCCCTGACCGAGGTCTCCCGGGAGATCGGCAAGGCGCTGACCCGCATCCAGCAGATCGCCTCGCGCACGAACATCCTGGCGCTCAACGCCTCGGTGGAGGCTGCTCGCGCCGGCGAGTCCGGCCGCGGCTTCGGCGTGGTCGCCCAGGAGGTGCGCCAGCTCGCCAGCCGGACCAAGGATACGAGCACCGACATCAGCCAGCGCATCGAGGGGCTACAGGCCGAGATCAAGCAAGTCGTCGCCTCCCAGCGGGAGATGAGCGAGGCCGTGGAGAACGGCCGTACGGCCATTGAGCGCTCCAGCGAGCAGATCCAGGAGACCAACAGCCGCACGCGGACCATTACAGGCCGGATCCACGATGTTGCCGGGCAGATCCACCAGCAGCGCACGGCGGTCAATGAGGTGGCAGAGTCGATCCAGGCCATCTCCGAGCGCACCGACCGCTCACGGCGCGAGGTCGAGTCCGTGCTCGACGCCCTGAGCGCCGGTCACCAGGCGGTCCAGCGCCAGATCGAGCGACTGAGCCAGCTCCCCATCCCCTGCCTGTCGCTGCACCAGTCACGCAACGACCATGTCCTCTGGAAGCGGCGCATCGCCTCCATGCTCGCCGGACGCGAGCAGGTCGCCTCCGGGGAGCTCGCCGATCACCACCAGTGCCGGCTAGGGCGCTGGTACGACCAGGTCACTGAGCCGCAGCTGCGCGAGCACCCGGACTACCGGGCTCTCGCCGAGCCCCACGAAGGCGTCCACCACCACGGCAAGGCGGCTGCTGACGCCTATAACAACGGGGACATCGACACGGCAGCCGCGGCGCTTGCGCGCTTGGCCGACGACTCGGAGCGTGTCCTGCATCACCTGCAGCGACTGATCGAGGACCAGAAAGGCCCGAGATGACCTCGTGGCCGTGCCCCCCGGGCGAAGACGCCCGCGACCCTGCAGGACGGCTGATAGGGGACAGCGCTGGCAACGCCGCAATGCGGTAACGAGGGGGCTGGGCGCCATCGCCCGGCCCCCGCCGTCGTACGTATTCAGAGGCCGTCCCTGGCTCCCCCCGAATCCCTTCAGGTGTAACCGTACGCATCGGGCGTGATCTGAGCGTGACGCCGTGATACAACACCCCTGAGCTCCACGCGAGCCGACCCAGTCCCATCGATCAGGCGAACGAGGCGCCCCGACCCTGACCATGAGCACGTGTAGCCCACCCTCCTCCTCCCGCCAGGGACTGTCCCTGACCACGCTCGGCACGTTGACGGTCCGGATCGGGGACCAGGAGCTACCTTCCCTCAGCCAGACCAAGCGTGCCCTACTGCTGGTCCACCTGGTGCTCAGCCACGACACCCCCTGCCCACGGGAGGAACTCGCCGCGCACTTCTGGCCCGACCGCACGACAGCAGCAGCGCGCACCAACTTGCGGCAAGCGCTGCGGCAGCTCAAGCAGCAGCTCGGCCCGGCCTGGAGCGAGGGCGTGGTGCTCCACCCCCAGCATGTGCACTGGCGACCGGAGGCAGCGTGGGAGGCCGATTGCGAGACCCTGGCAGCGCACGCCTCGGCGGCGCCTCCCGCCGACGAGGCCGCCTTCCAGGCCGCGATCGCGGCCTGCCGGCGCTACCGCGGCCATTTCCTACAGCACCTGGCGCCCTCCGGGCTGCGCGAAGACGATGGGCTCAGTGTCTGGATCCGCGAACGCCGGCACCACTACTGGCGGTGCCTGCTCAAGCTCCTGGATGGCCTCTTGGCGGCGGCCTCCACGCGGGCCGCTCAGCAGCAGCTGATCGAGGAGCTCCAGCGACTCGACAGCCTCGCCCCGTTTGACGAGGCGTTCCAGCAGCGGCTGCTCCGAGGCCTGGCAAGGGGACCGGACCCGAGCGAGGCCCGGTTCCACTACCGGCTGCTTGAACTGCGCTTCCTGCGTGAGCTTGGCACCGGGCCGGTAGAGCAGCTCCTTGCTGAGCTGCCCCCGAGCAAGGACAGCGCTGCTGGCGGCTCGCCGGGACTCCCCGCAGAGCGACGCCAAATCGCCGTCGTCGCCTGCCTGCTCGGTCACCAGCCACCACCTGTGCTCGACGACGAGACCTACTCGCACCGCCTTGAGACCGCCCAGGATCAGGTCGAGACCGCCTTCATCGGCCTGCGCGGCCACTGCCAGCGGATCCCGGGCGGCGGGGTCCTCGGCTACTTCGGCTACCCCTCGGCGCGAGAAAGCATGACACGCGACGCAGTCCGTGCGGCGCGGAGCGCGGTGCGCGAACTCCCAGCAGGGATTGTGGCACGCGCCGCGGTGGAGGCCGGGACCATCATCACCGGCACAGACCCCGAATGGCCGGATCCGGCCGGGCGCCTGACCACAGCGGTTCTCGGATGCGCCCGCGAAGCAGCCGCCGGCGAGGTCCGCATCAGCGAGGCGGTTCGTGAGCGGATCGGCCATCCGTCTCCCCTCCCCCCGCTACGGATCGGAGGCCTGGCCTTCACGACCGCGTCTCGGATCCGGGGGCTGCCCGCCTCCGCCACCCGCCCCGCGGCGATCCCCCTGCCGGAAGAGGGACCGCTGATCGGGCGGCAAGCCGAGCTTAAGACGCTGCTCGAGCATTGGGAACGCGCCCGGCAAGGCTCCATCCAGGCCGTGCTCTTACAAGGCGAGGCCGGCCTGGGCAAGAGTCGGCTCCTGCGCGAGCTCGTGCGCCGGATCCGCAAGCAGGGCGGCGCAACGCGCCTGCTAGTCTGTCAGCGCGAGCACGAGCGCCGCCCCTTCGCCCCCTTGCAGCGCACCTGTGGCGACTGGCTGGCCCGCGCCCGGGAGGGCACACGCACGAGCCAAAGCACTGACCCCGATGACCGTAACCTCCTCGTCGACGCCCTGATCGATACCTTGTCCGAAGAGCTCACCACCACCCCACTGCTGCTGGTCTGCGATGACTTGCAGTGGGCCGACTCCGGCACCCTGGAGCTGTTGCGGCGGGCGCTGCTCAACCTGCGCCACGCCCCGCTCTACCTGGTCCTGAGCGCTCGGCCGGAACTGCGCTGGCCGTGGCCCCACGAGCCGATGACCCCGCTCTACCTAGAGCGGCTCTCTCCAGCGGCAGGCCAAGAACTCGCCGAGACCCTGGCCCCTGGGCTCCAACTCACCCACACGGAACGCGAGCGCCTGGTGGTCCACAGCGACGGTGTGCCGCTGTTCCTCGAGGAGCTCATCCGGGAGGTGATGGAGCGTACCCCGGGCGACACCCCCCATACCGGGCTGCCGCCTCGGCTCAGCGACCTGCTCATGGCCCGGCTTGACGATCTCGGCAGCGCGGCGCCGAGTGCCCAAGCGGCGGCAGTCATCGGCCGTGAGTTCGACATCGCCACCCTGGCCCACATCACGCGTACCGACCAAACCGCGCTCGGGCCACAGCTCAACGCCCTGAGGGAGCGCTGCTTCCTGGAGCGCAGTCGCTCCCCTGCCGAGGGCCCGGAGCATCTGCGCTTCCGTCACGCCCTCTTCCAGCAGGCGGCCTACGAGTCCCTGCTGCCCTCGCAACGCCAGCGCCTACACCGCCGTCTCGCCGCGCTCCTGCGGGTGCGCCTGAGATCACAGCCCGATGCCGTCTCCACGGAGCACCTGGCCCGCCACCTCATGGAGGGCGGGCACCCCGGCCGGGCGCTGCCCCGCTGGATGGCCGCAGGTGAGCGGGCGTTGACCAGCGGTATGCCCCAAGAAGCCCTTCAGGCCTTCTCGGCAGCCGTCGAGTGCGCTCAGGCCCGAGCCGCGCCGAAGGACAAGGCCCTGCTCGATGCACACCTCGGCCAGGGCTCTGCCCGCATTGCCCTCGACGGCTACGGAGCGCGAACCACGCTTGAGACCTTCAAGCAGGCCGAAGCCCTGCTCGATCAGCAGACAACCCCCCGGCGCCAGCTCTGCACCCTCTGGGGGCTTTGGTGCTCAGCCGCCTCCTGGCACGACCTGGACCATGCGCATACCCTCGCCACCCGCATGGAGCGGATCGTAACCGGCTCCCAAGAGCGTCTTCTGCGCATGGCTGCCCATTTCGCCCGGGGGAGCACCGCCTTCTGGACCGCTGAATTCCGCACGGCCTTGAGCCACCTAGAGCGCGTCCTATCCCTCTATGATCCGACTGACCACCCCACCCTGCTGATCCGGCACAGCGAGAACCTCGCCGTTTCCGCCCACGCCTACCGCAGCTGGCTCTACTGGTACGTCGGCGCACGCCGGCTTGCCTGGCAAGAGGCCGATCAGGCCTGCGCCCACGCCAAGGCGCTTGCCCATCGGCCCTCCCAGCTCTTCGCCCACGCTTTCCGGGCCTTGCTGGCGTTCCTCGATGACATCCCGGAGACCACCGCCCACGAGGCACGACAGACCTACACCATCGCCGAGCAATACGGCTACCCCCTATGGCGGGTCGCGGGGCGGGCCATGCACGCCTGGGCCCGTGCCCGGCTGGGCAATCCCGACGGCGGGACAGCGCTACGCGGGCAGATCACAGCCATGCAGGGGATCATGGGCAGCGTCTGCAACACCCTGCGCCTCCTGCTACTGGATACCCTGGCGAACAGCCCAGATCCCGGTACTGAGCTGATCACCCTTGGCGAGCAGACCCTCGCAGCCATCGAGCGCCAGGGCGACCGCTGCCTTGCCCCGCTAGTTCGCCGGCTGCTCGGGGAGCACCTGGTGCAGAGCCGCGACCCCTCACGTCAACGCGCCGGCCGCGAGCATCTTGAGCTGGCCCTGGCCGAGGCGCAATCCCAGGGCAGCATCGGCGTCGTCGCACTGCTGCAGCCCTTGCCCCGCCGTAGCGCCTGACCGCTCTCCCGAGCCTCATCAAGCGTGACCACAGACCAGGCCCGGGGGAACCGCCAGCACGCGGTCCATACAATGCCCTGGCGCCGCGGCCACGATGGACCGCAACCCCCAGGGGGACTCCCCCCCTCCTCCGCCAAGCCGGCGCGGCGGCTGCATCCAGCACGCAGTGGCGGCCTGCCCACGAACGGGCGCTCTTAGCACACCCCGACGCCCAGGCGCCTTGACAAGCGCTACCGGTCATGCTTGGGAAGCGCAATTGTACACAGGCATACACCTGCCTTACCGCCGAGAACGAGGAGAAGCTCTATAACTCCTTGGCCATACGGAATACGCGATTAAGTTGTTGTTTATAAAGAGATTAAAGGGATGGTGAAAATCTACCCGAAACCGCACGAGCCCGCCCCACTAGCGGGCCCTCGGATCTTTATCCACAGAGTTTTCCACAAGCTGTGTGGAAAACTGCACCGCTGCCTAACCGAGTTCAGCAGCCGCTGCATGCTTGCAACAGGCGCTTTACGAGCCCATCCTCAAAGTCGGCCTCTGCGCATCCGCGAGGCCCCACCCCAAGCGAATGACAACAGGAGCGCCTCATGGGGGACCACGTCTACAAGATCGTTGAGCTGACCGGCTCTTCCCGCCACGGGATCGAGGATGCCGTGAACAATGCCATCCACCGCGCCGGCAAGACGCTCCACCACCTTCGTTGGTTCCAGGTCATCGACACGCGGGGACACTTGGAGGACGGCCAGGTCACCCACTGGCAGGTCACCATCAAGGTCGGCTTTACGCTCGACGATGCGTGATCCATGCGAAAGCCACCTCGGGGCTCTCCCGGCACGTTGACCCAGGCCTCAGGCGACGCCCAGCCCTAGCCGCAGCAACAGCACAAGGGCGCCGCAGCCGATCATCCCTGCGGCTGCCAGGGTCACCTGCAGCGCCATGCGCCCGCCGGCGATGACGACCACCATCAGCGCCTTGACAGCGGTATTGATCATGGCTGCGAGCACCATGCCCCGTACCGCCACTTCGGGGGCCAAGCCACGCTCGGTCATGCGCGCTAGCGAGAGGGTGATGGCGTCGACATCAGCCACCCCGGAGAGGAGCGCCAGCAGGTAGAGCCCGCGATCCCCGAGCCAGTCCCCGGTCACCTCGCTGAGCACGCCGATGACCGCCAGCACAGCGGCGAACTGTAGCGCCACCTTGAGCTGGAAGGGCCGCACCCCCTCGACACCAGCGCCCCCTTGGGGCGCCTCACGCGGGCGCAGCAGGATCAGACCGGCGAGACCAAAGCCGGCGACAGCCATAGCACCGAGCACCGACACCGCCTCGATCAAGAGGTCAGGGTTGACCAGGGCCACCTCCACGAGCATGCGCAGGAACATCGTCGAGGCAGCCACAACCACGCCGACGGCAAGCCAGGGATGGAGCATCGCTCGCTCCCGGCCGATGCGCGCAAAGCTCAGTGTCAGCGCCGTCGAGGAGGCCAGGCCGCCGGCTAATCCCGTGAAGAGCAGCCCCCGGCGCTCCCCAGCGACCCGGATGGCGAAGTGACCGATGAAGGAGATGGCCGTGATCAGCACCACCAGCCACCACAGGGCGTAGGGGTTCAGTGCGCCGCCAGGGCCATAGCCCACATCCGGGAGCAGCGGCAGGACAACCACGGAGATGAGCCCGAGCTGGAGGGCGGCGATGAGCTCCCGGCGATTCAGCCGCCGCAGCCACTCGTGCAGCTCCGGCTTGAGCCCGAGGAGGGTGGCAGTGATCACCGCCCCTGCCGCTGCCGGTGCCGGATGGCCGGCGACAGCGGTCGCACCGAGGGCGAAGGTCGCTAGGGAGGCGACCTGGCTGGTGATGCCGTAGTCCGCGGTCCGCCGTGAGGACTTGAGGTGAGCGACGGTGAGGGTCACCGCCAACGCCACGAAGCCGAAGCCGATGATCCCCCCACCGAAGGTGTCGGCCAAAAGGGCAGAGACCCCGCCGAGCAGGCCGATGAGCGCGAAGGTGCGCAGACCCGCCACCCGCTGCCCCTCCGCGGCCTCGCGGTCATTCCATCCCCGCTCAAGACCGATGAGCAGCCCCACGGCAAGGGCCACACCAAGGGCTCCGAAAACGTCCCAGCGTATCTCGTCCATAGCCTCGGCGCTCCCCCTGCTGCTGGCAAAAGCGACTCACCCCTGGCCCTGCTCGCCCGCCGCCTCCAGTCCGGTTGCCCCAGGATAGTCGAGGATCTTCTAGCCCGAGGAGATTACCCCCAAGAAAATCGCGTTGTGCACTGCCCACAGGGCGACCATCTTAAGGGGACAGCGTTCCAGCACACTAAGGAGATGAGGAATGGTCAGCGCAACCCAGAAAACCCTCGGCCTGATCGGGCTCGCCGTGATCGCCGTCATCTACGCCGGCATGAATGTCCACGACTGGGCCTGGTGGCAAACCGCTGGCACCCAACGGGAGCAATACGATGCCATGATTATCGGCCTGAATGGCCTTGCGGGGCTTTGTATTGCGATCGGCGGCGCCCTGGGGGCGAATAGCTACTACCGGGATGTCCGTGGCGACGACTGGACGGGCGGAGGCTCCGCGGCGGTCGCGCCAAGGCTGCCCCTGCGGATTGATCGGGAGATGTTCTACGACACCCAGGGTCAGTCAGCCCGCTTTGATCTGGCGATCAAGCTCGGCTTCGTGATCCTGCTCTGTGGGCACGCCCTGATTGTCTATTCCCGAGCCGTCAGCTGACGAGGCACCGTGACAACGCGACACCGGCACAAGGCGATAGAGACCACCACCCGGGGGCAGAGACCGTTATAGGTCCGCCCCCGGCTCACTCACCTCACCCCCTCCCCGAAACACCGCACCAGCCCCACCGAGAAGGCGCAGAACGGCTACGCTAAAGGGGAACGCCTCTATCTGGGCAGCTGCTAAACCATGGCCCGTACCGATTCTCCGGACGATCCGCTTCTCTGGATCCAGAAGGCGACCGCACCTGTCACCGGTGGGGCCTACTTCCGCTCCCTGGTACAGCGCCTGGCCGAGAGCCTGGGCATCCGGGTGGCCCTGATCGCCGAATGCCTCGATGACGGCGCTCGCTGGGTCCGCACCCTCGCCTACTGGGCCGCGAATGGCTTCGCCGAGAACGTCGAGTT
>JBKGYE010000015.1:0-28614 GCA_046546255.1 Halorhodospira sp.
GGAGGAGGAGTCCGAGGGGGAGGATCCTGACGGGGAGGTGGCCTATGCGCGCATCGACCGGATCATGCAGGACAGCTGTGTCTCCTGCCATAGCAGCGATAATGCGACTTGGGATCTGGATCTGAGCAGCTATGAAGCGGTCATGGAAGGCAGCGAGAACGGGTCGATCGTCGAGCCGGGTGAACCGGATGAGAGCGAGCTGGTCAAGCGCATCGACGGCACCAAGGAGCCGCAGATGCCGATGGGGGGTCCGCCTCTCTCGGAGAAGCAGGTCGATCGCATTATCCGCTGGATCGAGCAGGGGGCGCCGGGGCCTGAGGAGGCCGAAGCCGAGGAGTAGCGTGCCTGAAGGCTGCGAGGAAGCAGCCATCTCCGATTCCCGGGGTGGCCGGTGCAGGAAGCCTCCTCGCCGTGACCCGGGCGAGCTGAGCGAGGCGGTATAAGGATCCCCTTAAAGGGTGACGTCGCTTGAAGGTGGCTCCGGACGAGGTGCGGTAAGCAGCAAGCGGCGTCGGGAATCCCCGCCTTTAGGGCGGGGAGGATGTTAACCCCTGTCCTCGCCTGTTTTTGCCGTGGCAGAGGGCGGCGAGACTGGGACCGTGCAGAGGCGCCTCGCTCAGGTGCCGTGGCGAGCCTCAAGCTCCTGCCAGCGCTCGTAGGCCTGCTCCAGGCGGCGCTCGATCTCGCCGAGCCGCTGCTGCAGCTCGGCGAGGCGGCCATCCTCCTGCCGGTAGAGCGCCGGATCGGCGAGTTGCTCATGGAGCTGGGCCTGCTCTGCCTCCAGCGTCTCGATCTGCCCGGGTAGGGCGGCCAGCTCCGCCTCCTCCCGGTGGGTGAGCCGCTTTGGCGAGCGTTGGCGGCCGCCGCCACCCTGGCCCTGGTCGCCACGGTGCCCCTTGGTGCCGTCTTGCGCTGGATGCCGACCGGTCTCCGCCATGCGCTGGTGGTGGCCACCCTGCTGCCCGCCGTGGTTGCCGGCAGGGGGCGTGCTGGCAGGGGGCGTGCTGGCCCCTGCCGGGCGTTGCTGGACCCAGTCGCTGTAGCCGCCGGCGTACTCCCGGAAGACCCCGTTACCGTCGTAGGCCAGGCTCTGGGTGACCACGGCGTCGAGGAAGGCACGGTCGTGGCTTACGACCAGCACGGTGCCGCTGAACGTGAGCAGCCGCTCCTCGAGCAGTTCCAAGGTCTCGGTGTCGAGGTCATTGGTAGGCTCGTCGAGGACGAGGAGGTTAGCGGGCTGGCTGAACAGCCGGGCCAGCAGGAGGCGGTTGCGCTCGCCGCCGGAGAGGGCGCGCACCGGCTGCCGGGCACGCTGCGGCGGAAACAGGAAGTCCTGGAGGTAGCTGAGCACATGACGGCTCTGGCCAGCGATCTCGAGATGCTCTCGGCCTCCCCCGACGTTATCCTGGACACTCGCATCCTCATCGAGCGCGGCCCGCTGCTGGTCGAAGTAGGCGATCTCGAGCCGGCTAGCGCGGCGGACCTCGCCGTCTGTGGGCTCGAGCTGGCCGAGCAGTAGACGGATCAGCGTGGTCTTGCCGCAGCCGTTGGGGCCGATGATGCCCACCTTGTCACCGCGCAGGATGGTCGTGCGCAGGTCCCGAATCACCGGCTCGCCGTCGTAGGCGAAGGAGGCCCCTTCGGCCTCGGCAACGATCTTGCCGGAGCGTTCCGCTTCCTGGACATTGAAGTGTGCCCGCCCCTGGTGCTCGCGGCGCTCGGCGCGCTCGGCACGCATGCGCTGGAGCTCGCGCACACGCCCTTGATTGCGAGTGCGCCGGGCCTTGATGCCTTGGCGGATCCAGGCTTCCTCTTGGGCCAGGCGCTTGTCGAACTCAGCACGTTGCTGTGCCTCGGCATGGAGGCGCTCCTCGCGTCGGCGCAGGTAGTTCTGGTAGTCGCCGGGGTAGCTGATCAGGCTCCCGCGATCGATCTCCACAATGCGGGTGGCCAGGCTCTGCAGGAAGGCGCGGTCGTGGGTGATGAACAGCAGGGTCCCCGGCCAGTCCCGGAAGAATCCCTCGAGCCAGTTGATCGCCTCGATGTCGAGGTGGTTGGTCGGCTCATCGAGCAGGAGCAGGTCCGGGTTGGTGACCAGCGCTCGGCCGAGCAGGACCCTCCGCTGAACCCCCCCGGAGAGTGAGGCCATGTAGGCGTTCGGGTCCAGCTGCAGGCGGGTGAGCACTGCCTCGACCCGCTGCTTCAGGTCCCATCCCCCCTCGGCGTCGAGGGTGTCCTGGCAGGCCTGTAGCGCCTCAAGCTGATCGGTATCGCCGGCGGCTAACGCCTCGGCTAGGCGGTGATAGCGCTCGACAAGCTCGCCGAGCCCGCCGAGCCCCGCGGAAACGTGCTGGTAGACGGTGCCGCTGGTGTCCTCGGGTAGTTCCTGGGCCAGTTGCGCCACCCGGACGCCGGGCTCGCAGATGACCTCGCCATCATCGGGCTCGAGGGTGCCGGTCAGGATCCGCATCAGGGTGGATTTGCCCGCACCGTTACGGCCGACGAGGCAGACGCGCTCGCCAGGGTCGAGAGACAGGTTGATCTGCTCTAGCAGCGGAGGGTGGTGGCCTAGCGCGAGATGGACGTTGCGAAGCTCAAGCAGTGGCACAGGTACTCTCAGTCGGCAGGTCAAGAATGGTAATGATAGCGTAGTCACCGTAGCGCTCGTACCATTCAAGCGAAAGGAGGTCGGCCGTGGACACCATTCGATCCCGCACGGGTGTGCCGGTGGAGGTGATGGATCTCCACTTTCAGGGCAAGCCTGGCCTGATCGCCAGCTATCTCATTCGCCATGAGCATGGGGTGATGGTCGTTGAGACCGGTCCGGGTAGCACCATCGGTGGCCTGGAGCTGGAGCTCGGCCGTCGCGGCCTCACGCCCGAGGATGTCACCCATGTGCTGCTCACCCATATCCACCTCGATCACGCCGGTGCAGCCGGCTGGCTCGCCGCCAAGGGGGCGCATATCTATGTCCACCCGAACGGGGCGCCCCATCTGGTCGATCCGGAGAAGCTGCTCAGCAGTGCGGCGCGCATCTATGGCGATGCTATGGATACGCTCTGGGGAGATTTCTACCCCGTCTCTGAGGCGCAGATGACCACGCTCGATGACGGCGATGAGGTGGCCGCCGGCGGGATCTGCGTGATCGCGCTAGATACGCCTGGCCACGCTGAGCATCACCTGTGCTATCTGCTCGACGATATCTGCTTTACCGGCGATATCGGTGGTGTGCGGATGCAGCACTCTGGGGTGGTGATCCCGCCGATGCCGCCACCGGAGTTCGATCCGGCACGCTGGCGCCGCAGCCTGGCGCACATCGAGGCCCATGAGCCGGAGTACCTGGCGCCGACGCACTTCGGCCTCTTTCTGGAGCCTGCCGAGCACCTGGCGGCGCTGCGCCGCGGGCTGCGAGCCGCTGAGCATTGGGCCGAGGAGGGCGTCCCGCAGAGCGAGGACGTGACCGATTTGCAGCAGCGTTACGCCCGCTGGCTGGAGGACTGGGCCACGGAGCAGGGACTGGATCCGCAGGACTGGCCTCGGCACGAGTTGATCAATCCGTCCTGGATGTCGGCGTTGGGGCTGCGCCGGTACTGGAAGAAACAGCACAGCTAGGTGGCTGGCTGCAGTGAGAGGAGGCCCGATGAACGCGGGATGGAGCTACGATCACCTACCGATGGCCTGGGTAGGTAACTGGTCGGGACGGCGTGCCGCGCTGACTCCCCAGCGGTCCGCTCTCTATGAGCCGGAGCGTGGGCGGTGCTGCACCTTCGCCGAGGTGGACCAGCGTGCTGAGCGGGCGGCTGCCTTCCTGACGGAGGTGCTGGGTATCGGCGGTGGAGAACCGGTCTGTTTGCTTGCCCGTAATCGCCTGGAGGCCGTGGACCTCTATTTCGCCTGTGGCAAGAGCGGGGTGGTGCTGGCGCCGTTGTCCTATCGCCTGGCCGAGCCGGAGCTCAATGACTTGATCCGGCGTATTGCCCCGCGTGCGCTCTTCTATGACGAGGCCTTCGCCGAGCTTGCTGCCTCGCTGTCCCTGCCCGAGGGGGCCGAACGCATTGAGCTCGCCGATGGCCGCGGCCGCTATCACGAGGCCGTGGAAAGGGGGGCGGATCCCGTCGTCTCCTGCAATCGCCCGTTGGCCATGGCGGATCCATTCCTCTACGTCCATACCGGTGGTACCACGGCGACACCCAAGCTCTGCGTAGTCCCCCATCGGCAGATGGTCTGGAACGCAGTGGATATCCTGGTCAGCAGTGGCGGGGCGCTAGGGCCTCAGCAGGAGCTGCTGAACTTCCCCCTGTTCCACATCGGTGGCTGGAACACCCTGACGCCGGTCTTCTACGCCGGTGGGTGCACGGTGATGCCGCGTGCCTTTGAGCCAGGGCAGGCGCTGGCGCTGATCGAATCGGAGGCGATCACCCACTTCGGAGCGGTCGAGGCGATGCTGCAATACATCGCCGAGCACCCGTCCTTCGCCGGCACGGACATGAGCAGCCTGGCGGGGATCACGACGGCTGGGGCCCCTTGCTCAGCGTCGACCATGCAGCCGTTCTGGGAGCGTGGGATCCGGGTGAGCCAGTCCTACGGTCTGACCGAGGCGGGGCCGTCGAACTTCCTCCTGGTCGGCGATGAGCATGACATCGAGGGGCTGCGTGCTCACCATGACTCGGTGGGGACGGCGATGTTCCACACCGACTACCGCATCGTCCACCCGGAGACGCTAGAGCCCGTGGCGCCGGAGACCGTCGGGGTGCTGCTGATGCGCAGCCCCCATGCCTTCGATGGCTATCTCGATGAGCCCGAGCGCAGTGCGCAGACGTTGCTCCCCGATGGCTGGGTCTATACCGGGGACTTGGTCCACGAGGACGAGGCGGGCTACGTGCGCCTGGTCGGCCGGGCGGACAACATGTTCGTCAGCGGCGGTGAGAACATCGCCCCCGAGGAGATTGAGCAGGTACTGCTGCGCCATGCCGGGGTCCGAAAGGCTGCGGTTACGGGTATCCCCGATGCTCGCTGGGGGGCAGTACCGGGGGCACTCGTGGTGGCCCGCCCGGGCGCGGAGGTGGATGCCGAGCAGATCCGACAGCTTGCGGCGCGGGCACTGGCGCGCTACAAGGTGCCGCGCCGGGTCTGCTTCGTGGCGGATCTGCCGCTGACCGGCGCAGGCAAGATCGATCGCAGCCGCGTGCGTGCCCAGCTCATGGGCGATGGCCATCTAAGCCTGGATGGAGAGCAGGGATGAGCGACCGATTCGGTAATGCCCGGGTGCTTGTCGTCGCCGGCTCGGACTCCGGCGGGGGGGCAGGTATCCAGGCTGACCTCAAGACCGTGATGGCCCTCGGTGGCTATGCGGCCACCGCCATCACCGCGCTGACCGCGCAGAACACCCTAGGGGTGCAGGATGTGCATACTGTGCCGCCGGCTTTCATCCGCGCACAGATGGCTTCGGTCCTCGACGATATCGGGGCGGATTGCATCAAGACCGGCATGCTTCACGATGAAGCGGTCATCGATGCCGTTGCCGAGGAGCTCGACGCCCGTGCTGTGGATGTGCCGCTGGTGCTCGATCCGGTCATGGTGGCCCAGAGTGGTGATCGCCTCTTGGCCGAGGCGGCTACCGAGCGCCTGATCCAGGTGCTGCTGCCCCGGGCTGCGCTTCTGACCCCGAACCTCCCCGAGGCCGAGGTGCTCCTCGGGCGCTCGCTCGAGGACCCGGATGCCATGGCTGAGGCTGCCGAGGCATTGCGTGCCCTCGGCCCGCAGGCGGTGCTGCTCAAGGGGGGGCATGCCCCGGGCGAGGAGGTCGTGGATTGCCTGGCCACCCGCGAAGGGGTGACGTGCTTCCGGACCCAGCGCATTGCCACGACCGCCAGCCATGGCACCGGCTGTACCCTGGCGAGCGCCATTGCCACTGGTCTCGCTCAGGGGCTCGATGACCACGATGCCGTCCTGCGTGGACGTGCCTATCTCCTCGACGCCTTGCGCACCGCACCCGGCCTTGGCTCGGGGGTCGGGCCGGTGAACCATGCCTGCCTCGTGCCCAGCTCTCGGGGCGGGGGGGATAGCGGTGGAGCTGCGTCAAATTGGCACAGCCCATAAAAAGGACTATAATAGTCCAGAATCCAGGGACAGCACCGCAAGGGGTCAGCCATGTACGCCAGCGCCGATGCCAGCACCCTCGTGCAAGTCACCGCCCGTGGCCGCTACGCCGTGGGGGCTGTCCTCCATATCGCCCTTCACGATGAGATCGGGCCGGTGCCTCTTGCCGAGATCTCGGTCTGCCAGAACATCTCCACCTCTTATGTGGACCAGATCTTCGCCGACCTGCGCCCGTATGGGATCATCGAGGGCATCCCCGGTCCTGGCGGTGGCTACCGCATGGCCCGGCCGGCGGCGGAGGTGAGTGTCGGAGAGGTCCTCGCCGCGGTGGAGCGGCGGGAGGTGGCGACGAGCTACCGCAGTGCGCTCGAGGGGGCCGTCTGGACGCGCCTGATGGCAGAGATCGCGGACTTCATGGAGACCATCACCGTCGCCGATCTCGTGGAGCGCCCGGCAGCACGTGAGTGGCTGGCCCGCCAGTACCAGACAGGGCCGTGGCGCTGCGAGGTCTGCGGGGTGCTCACCGATCGCGGCCCGGTGGCGCGAGTGCGCCGCGCCCGTGCCCGCTGAGCGTGGCGTAGGGGCGGGGCCTCGTGCCTGGCGCCCGCCTGGGCCTGTTAGCCGAAGCGGCGCTCGACATAGTCCTCGACAATCCGCTCGAATTCCTCGGCGATATGCTCGCCTTTGAGGGTGGTCGAGCGTTCCCCGTCGATGAAGACCGGTGCGGCGGGCTGCTCACCGGCGCCGGGGAGGCTGATACCGATGTCCGCGTGCCGGCTCTCGCCGGGGCCGTTGACGACACACCCCATGACCGCGATCCGCAGGCGCTCGACGCCTGGGTAGCGCTGGCGCCATTCAGGCATGCGTGCATCGATGTGGCCGCGGATGTGCTCGGCAAGGCGCTGGAAGAAGTCGCTGGAGGTGCGACCGCAGCCGGGGCAGGACGTGACCCGTGGCGTGAAATCCCGCAACCCCATGCCCTGGAGCACCTGCTGGGCGACCTCTACCTCCCGGGTTCGCGCGCTGCCAGGCTCCGGGGTCAGGGAGATGCGGATGGTATCGCCGATACCCTCCTGGAGCAGGATGGCCAAGGCGGCGGAGGAGGAGACGATGCCGGGGACCCCCATGCCGGCCTCGGTCAGTCCTAGGTGCAGGGGGTAGTCGCAGCGCTGGGCCAGGTCCCGGTAGACGGCCACCA
This sequence comes from Halorhodospira sp., assembly GCA_046546255.1. Classification (GTDB taxonomy): domain Bacteria; phylum Pseudomonadota; class Gammaproteobacteria; order Nitrococcales; family Halorhodospiraceae; genus Halorhodospira. The sequence continues at coordinate 7,298 of JBKGYE010000015.1, forward strand.
GGTCCTGGACCCCGCTCATCTTGCAGGAGAGGATGATGCGGTCGCTGGGTAGCCCGAGCGATTCCGCCTGCTGGGCGCTCTCCACCGCCGAGGTGACGACTGCATCGCGCATCACGGCCTCTGGCGGGAGGGGGGGGTTCCGCTCGGCGTTGGCGTCCATCAGGCGGGTGAGCACGCTCTCATCGAGGCTGCCCCAGTTGACGCCGATGCGCACCGGCAGATCGTACTCCTGGGCGATCTCGATCATCTCGGCGAACTGGGGGTCGCGCCGGCTGCCCTTGCCGACATTGCCGGGGTTGATGCGCATCTTGGCGATGGCTTCGGCGCAGGCCGGGTGGCGGCGCAGCAGCTTGTGGCCGTTGAAGTGGAAGTCACCGACCAGGGGCACCTGGATGCCCATCTGTTCGAGGCGCTCGCGGATACGCGGTACTGCGGCGGCGGCGTCCTCATTGTTGATGGTCACGCGCACGAGTTCCGATCCGGCCCGGGCGAGATCGGCTGCCTGGATGGCAGTGGCCACCTCATCGGCAGTATCGGTATCGGTCATCGACTGCACCACCACCGGGGTACCGCCGCCGATGCGTAGGTCACCGATGCGTACGGTATGGCTCTGGCGCCGTAGCGCCGGCTCGGCTGCTGGGGGTCGGGTCTCTGCATCCATGCGGGCTATTGTAGCGGAATCCGGCGTCGATCCGGAAAACATTCGTGCTTTAAGATGCTGACCTCCTGCTTACGTCCCTAGGAACAACCTCAGCCGAGCCGAGGAGGCAAGATGATTGAACTCTACAGCTGGCCGACGCCGAACGGTCAGAAGGTCCATATCGCCCTGGAGGAGATGGGGCTCGCCTACACCGCACATCCTGTGGATATCAGCAAGGGGGAGCAGTTCTCCGGGCAGTTCCAGCGCATTTGCCCGAATTGCCGTATCCCGGCGGTTGTCGATACGGAGGGGCCGGGCAAGGAGCCGTTCCCGCTGTTCGAGTCCGGCGCTATCCTGCTCTATCTCGCGGAGAAAACAGGGCAGTTCTTGCCCACGGAGCCGCGGGCGCGGATGCGGGTGATCGAGTGGCTGATGTTCCAGATGGGCGGGGTGGGGCCGATGTTCGGCCAGGCTGGGCATTTCCGCAACCAGGCCCCCGAGCAGGTGCCCTACGCGATCGAACGCTATACCAAGGAGACAGCGCGCTTGCTCGGCGTACTTGATCAACGCCTTGGCGAGGTGCGCTATCTCGGCGGCGATACCTACAGCATTGCCGATATGGCCACCTTCCCGTGGGTGCAGGTGGCGCAACGGCTCGGCCAGCGCATGGGCGATTTCCCCCAGGTGCTGCGCTGGTCCGACGAGCTGGCTGAGCGACCGGCAGTCGAGCGGGGGATGGCCTTGCTCAAGGTGTAAGTGGCCGGCGGGTATGCGTCAATAGGCCACGGCGGCAGAGTGCTGCAGCTCGCCGGCAGGCGGGGCTGCAGCGACGGATCCGGCGCTCTGGGAGGGTGCTGTGCCCTCCGCGCTCAGGCTCAGGGCTGGTCAGGGACGATGCCGTGCTGGATCAGGATGGCAGCCGTGTCGACGGCTTCCGCCTCGGGCGTGGCGTCCTCGGTCCAGATCATGTTGCGCTGACCTAGGAAGAAGGCCACGCCGATCAGGGACAGGGCCTGGGTATAAGGGTCTCCGTGGCGGACCTCGCCACGTGCCTGTGCGGCGTGCAGCCGCCGGGCGTAGCCCTCGGCGAGGGTCTGGAAGTACCAGCGATGCGCCTCGGGGTCGACGAACTGGGACTCCATGACAATACGGTAAAGATCCCGGTGCTCGCGGCAGAAGCGCAGGAAGGCCTCCAGCCCGATGCGCTCGGCCTCCGCGCGGTTGGCAGCCCCCTCGATGGCCTCGCTGAGATGGCGCCGCATGGTGCGGTTCATGTGCTCGACCAAGGCGCGGAAGATTTCCTCCTTGGAGTGGTAGTAGAGGTAGAACGTCCCCTGCGCGACCCCGGCGCGCTGGGTGATGCTGCTGATCGAGGCGTTATGGAAGCCCCTCTCGCCGAACTCCCCTTCGGCGGCGCTGAGCAGGTTGCGGCGGGTGCGCTCGCCGCGCTCGGTGACGGGGCCGTTCCCTCGAGTCAATCCGGGCTTGGTCTTCTCCATCATGGACCTGTCGTTGGTCGAAAGGCGAAATTAAATTAAGTTGCCCTTTTCAACCCTGTCAAATCGAGGCGAAAGTGCACGGGAGGCTACCCTTGGAAGCTGTCCATCGTCTGCTGCGGCTCATGGCACGCTTGCGGGATCCGGAATACGGTTGCCCTTGGGACCAGGCGCAGGATTTCCACACCATCGCGCCGCATACCGTCGAGGAGGCGTACGAGGTTGCTGACGCCATCGAGCGGGGCGATATGGAGGGCCTGCGGGACGAGCTCGGGGACCTCCTGCTACAGGTGATCTTTCACGCGCAGATGGCCCACGAGGCGGAGCGCTTCGACTTCCGCGCAGTCGCCGAGCAGCTTGAGCACAAGCTGGTGCGTCGCCACCCCCACGTCTTTGGAGACGAGCAGGCGGAGCATGCCGAGGGTGTGGCACGCCACTGGGAGGCGGTCAAGGAGCAGGAGCGTCGTGAGCGGGGCGAGGATAGCAGCGCCCTCGATGGTATCGCCACGGCCCTGCCGGCGCTGCTCCGTGCCGCCAAGCTGCAGCGTCGCGCGGCACGGGTGGGCTTCGACTGGCCGGATCATCGCGGTGCCCTGGCGAAGGTGCATGAGGAGATCAGCGAGGTGGAGGCCGAGATCGGCGGTACTCCGGAGCGCCTGGAGGCGGAGATCGGCGATCTGCTCTTCGCTGTGGTCAACCTGGCCCGCCACCTGGACGTGGACGCGGAAACAGCGCTGCGGCGCGCCGGACAGCGCTTCGAGACCCGTTTCCGCAGGGTCGAGGCCGAGTTCGACCGGCGCGGGGAGGCGCTGCAGGGACAGCCCATCGAGGCCCTGGAGGCCGCCTGGCAGCGGGCCAAGGGCTAGCGCAGCAGGAGCAGGGTGCAGACCCGGCGGTCCTCGCTCATCAGCACGTTGAAGGTGCGGCAGGCAGCGGCGGTATCCATGGCCTCGAAACCGATCCCGGCGCTGATCAGCGAGCGTATCAACTCCCGCTCCGGGAAGCCTTGGCTGACGCCGGTGCCGAGCAGGATCAGCTCCGGCTCAAGGGCGAGCGCTGCCGCCAGGTCCTGGGCGGTGAGCTCAGTGAGGGTCTGTGCCTGGATCTCGGTGCTCAGCTGCTCGGGGGTCAGCAGCACAGAGCGTTCGTAGACCGTGCGGTTGATCTGGATCCATCCCGGCTCATAGGCGCGGATGCGGTAGCTGGCGGTGCCGTGGTCCTGGGCGAGTTTCATCGTGGGCTCCTCCCGATTTGACAGTTTCGGCTCTGGTGAGTACGTTCGCAGGCTTCATTGCCCCCGGTTCTCAACACTGGATTCCTTGAGGTTCGCCCGTGGACGCCGACCTGCCGAAAGCTGATTTTCCTCGGATCAAGCGGCTACCCCCGTACGTGTTCAACATCGTCAACGACCTCAAGGCGGCAGCCCGTAAGCGCGGGGAAGACATCGTTGATTTCGGGATGGGCAACCCCGATCAGCCTACTCCGCAGCATATCGTTGACAAGCTCTGCGAGGCAGCGCAGCGGCCCGATACCCACCGTTATTCCATGTCCCGTGGCATTCCGCGCCTGCGCCGGGCGGTGACCAACTGGTATGCGGACCGCTTCGGGGTGCAGCTGGATCCGGAGAGCGAGGCGATTGTCACCATCGGCTCGAAGGAGGGGCTGGCCCATCTGGCCCTGGCTACGCTCGGCCCTGGCGATGCCGTGCTGGTGCCGAATCCGGCTTACCCGATCCACCCTTATGGCGTCGTTATCGCCGGGGCGGATATCCGTCACGTGCCGATGATCCCTGGCGGCGACTTCTTCGTGGAGCTGGAGAAGGCGATCCGGGATACCTATCCGAAGCCGAAGATGCTCATCCTCAACTTCCCGGCGAACCCGACCGCGCAGTGCGTGGAGCTCGAGTTCTTCGAGAAGGTGGTGGAGATCGCCCGCAAGGAGGGGATCTGGGTCGTCCAGGACTTCGCCTACGCTGAGATCGTCTTCGACGGCTACAAGGCGCCCTCGATCCTGCAGGTGCCCGGCGCGAAGGATGTCGCGGTCGAGTGCTACTCCCTGTCGAAGACGTACAATATGCCGGGATGGCGCATCGGCTTCGTTTGCGGCAATCCGGAGCTGATTGCAGCGTTGGCTCGGATGAAGTCTTATCTAGACTACGGTATGTTCACCCCGATCCAGGTGGCCGGCATCCTCGCCTTGGAAGGGCCGCAGGATTGCGTGGAGCAGATCCGCGAGATGTACCGTGCGCGCCGGGATGTGCTCTGCGATGGCCTGGAGGCTGCTGGCTGGCCGGTGGAGCGGCCGCGGGCGACGATGTTTGTCTGGGCGCGTATCCCGGAGGCCTATCGCGGCATGGGGTCGCTGGAGTTCTCCAAGAAGCTGCTAGCCGACGCCAAGGTGGCGGTCTCCCCGGGGATCGGGTTCGGTAGCTACGGTGATGAGTACGTCCGCTTCTCGCTGATTGAGAATGAGCACCGGACACGCCAGGCGATCCGCGGTATCAAGCAGATGCTGCGGCGCGATGAGGCCTGTTGAGACCGCTGTACGGAGGCGCTAGCAGGCCGGGATCTGTCTGAATTCGGAGGTGAGGATTGAAACCGGTGAATGTGGGGATGCTCGGCCTCGGTACGGTGGGCTCGGGGGTGGTGAACATCCTTGAGCGCAATGCCGACGTCATTAGCCGTCGTGCAGGGCGTGAGATTCGCGTCACGCACGCCTCGGCGCGACATCCGGAGCGCCCGCGCAGCTGCCGGCTCGAGGGGATCCGCCTGACTACGGATCCGTTCGAGGTGGTCGATGACCCGGAGGTGGAGATCATCGCCGAGCTCATCGGCGGTGAGGAGCCGGCGCGGGCGTTGATCCTGCGCGCGCTCGATAACGGTAAGCATGTGGTGACTGCGAACAAGGCCTTGATCGCCCTGCACGGCAACGAGATCTTCGCCCGGGCGCGCGAAAACGGTGTCACGGTGGCCTTCGAGGCGGCGGTAGCCGGCGGCATCCCCATCATCAAGGCCGTCCGCGAGGCCTTGACCGGCAACCGCATCGAGTGGCTCGCGGGGATCATCAACGGCACCTCCAACTACATCCTCACCGAGATGTTCTACGAAGGGCGGGAGTTCGGTGATGTCCTCGCCGAAGCGCAGCGGCTCGGCTATGCCGAGGCCGACCCGAGCTTCGATGTGGATGGCACCGATGCGGCCCACAAGCTGACCATCCTGGCCTCTATCGCCTTCGGCATCCCGTTGCAGTATGGCAAGGTCTACGTCGAGGGCATCGACCACATCACCCGCGAGGATGTGGCTTTTGCCGAAGAGCTGGGCTTCCGTATCAAGCACCTCGGCGTGGCCTTCCACGAGGAGAGCGGCTATGCCCTGCGCGTGCACCCAACGCTGCTGCCGCGCCGGCATATGCTCGCCAATGTCGACGGCGTGATGAACGCCGTCATGGTCAAGGGCGATGCCCTGGGGCCGACCCTCTACTATGGCGCCGGCGCCGGTGCCGAGCCTACCGCCTCGGCAGTGGTGGCGGATATGATCGATGTGGTGCGTGAGTTCAACCTCGAGCCCGAGAACCGTGTGCCTTACCTGGCGTTCCATACCGAGTCGCTCTCCCAGGAGCCGGTGCTCCCGATCCGCGACGTGGAGACGGCCTACTACCTGCGCCTATCCGCTCGTGATGAGCCTGGTGTGCTCGCCGATGTAACCCGGGTGTTAGGGGATTTCGGCATCTCCATCGAGGCGGTGATCCAGAAACAGCCGGAAGCCGGCGCCGATCTTGTCCCGGTCATCCTGCTCACCCATCGTACCCATGAGCGCCATATGGACGCCGCCATCGAGCGCCTGGAGCACTTGGAGCAGGTAGCCGGCAGGTTGGTACGCATTCGTGTCGAGACCCTGGAGTGAATTCCCCCATGCCTTTCCGTCCCCGCTACACTGGATTGGTCGCCAAGTACCTGGATCGATTGCCGGTCAGTGATGATGCCCGGATCATCGGCCTGGGTGAGGGTCAGACCCCGCTGATCCAACTGACCCGGATCCCCGCCGAGCTGGGCCGTGAGGTGGATCTCTACGTCAAGTTCGAGGGGCTCAATCCGACGGGCTCGTTCAAGGACCGTGGCATGACCATGGCCGTGACCAAGGCTGTGGAGGAAGGCACGAAGGCGATCATCTGCGCCTCCACCGGCAACACCTCGGCCTCTGCCGCCGCTTACGCGGCCCGTGCAGGGATCCGCTGCTTCGTGCTCATCCCCGATGGCAAGATCGCCATGGGCAAGCTCGCCCAGGCGATCATGCACGGCGCCCAGATCCTGCAGATCCGGGGCAACTTCGACGCGGGCATGCGCCTGGTCAAGGAGCTTGCCGAGCACGCGCCGCTGACGATCGTCAACTCCATCAACCCCTATCGGCTGCAGGGGCAGAAGACCGCTGCCTTCGAGATCATCGAGGAGCTTGAGCGGGCCCCGGATTACCACTGCCTCCCCGTAGGCAATGCCGGCAATATCACCGCGCACTGGATCGGCTACTGCGAGTCCGCCGGGCGCAAAAGCGACGAGCGGCTCACGGAGGCCTGTGCCTTCTGCCAGGGGCAGTGCCGCTATGCCTCGGCGATGGTTGAGCGCCGCCCGCGCATGGTCGGCTACCAGGCTGCTGGCAGTGCCCCCTTCCTCCGGGGGGAGCCGGTGGCGGAGCCGGAGACGGTAGCTACGGCAATCCGTATCGGTGACCCGCAATCCTGGGACTTCGCCCATGCGGCACAGCGGGAATCCGGGGGCTGGTTCGATGAGCTCAGTGATGAGCAGATCCTGCAGGCGCAGCGCCTGCTCGCCGATCACGAGGGGATCTTCTGCGAGCCGGCCTCGGCCGCCTCGGTGGCGGGGGCGATGCGCGACATTCGCAAAGGGCGCATCCCCGAGGGCAGCACCGTCGTCTGCACCCTGACCGGCCATGGACTCAAGGATCCCGACGTGGCTGCAGCACAGGCTGGCGATGCCGTGCAGACGGTGGATGCTGAGTACGAGGCGGTCCGTGAAGCGATCCTGAAGCGGCTTTGAGCGATCATCGCCTGCGGTTGCGGGTTCCTGGGCTCCTCGGTCCCTTGCCGGGACCGCTGCCGCCGGGTGTCCTGGCGCCACAGCCGGGGCTCGAGACCTGGCTGGCCCGGGGCCGCTCCGGTGCGCTCGAGCCCGTAGCAGCGCCGGAGGCCGTCGGCCCCCTGAGCTGGATGGCCGACGGCGGTGTGCCGGGCGATCGCTACTGGGCACGGGCTTTGCCGCTGCACTTGAGGGCAGAGGGCAGCGGCGTGCGCTTGGTCACGTTAGCCCTGGAGGAGCAAGAGGCCGCCCACCTGGAGACGGACCTGGCTGATCTGCTGGCGGCGCACGAGCTGCGGCTCCATCGTGCGAGTACTGGCCGCTGGTATCTGGAAAGCGAGGCCCCCCTTCCCGAGCGCCCCGCCCCGGAGCGGATCAACGGCCGATTAATCGATGCCGCTCTGCCGCGTGATCGGGAGGCCTTGGCTTGGGCTGCCGTGTTCAATGAGATCGAGATGGCCCTGTACGATCACCCGGTTAACCGGGCTCGTGCGGAGCGTGGCGAGCCGCCGGTGAACGCTCTCTGGGCATGGGGCAGCGCACGGCAGCCGGCACCGCCGCGGAGTTTCCCTTGGCAGCGGGTGTTCACTGACGACCCTGCCTGGCAGGGGCTGGCTCTCCTCGCCGGCGCTACGACCGGTGAGCTCGCCGGGGCAACCCCGATTGCGCCCGGGCCCCGTACCCTGGTTGTCGTACCCTGGGCCGAGCACGCCCTGGCAGCGGTGGACGGGGCGGCTTGGATCGATGCCGTCTCGGCGGTGGAGCGAGCCTTTGCTGCGCCCGCGTTGACGGCGTTGAGTTCGGGTAGCCCCGAGGGGGGGCGCTGGGAGGTCCTGGAGCTGTGTCCGGAGAACGATCACGAGGGGGTGGTGCTCACCCGCCGTTCCTTGCGGCGCTTCTGGCGCCGGCGCCGACCGCTGCGCGATTGGGTCAGGGAGGGGGAGGCGGATGCCTGAGCGCATCCGTCGTCGCACGGCCGCAACCTTGCCGCCGGGGCTGCCCGAGGATCTCCATCCGGTGCTGCGCCGGGTCTACGCCCGCCGCGGGCTCCAGGATCCGGTGGAGCTCGACCTGAGCCTGCGCCGCTTGCTGCCGCCTAGGGGCATGGCTGATCTCGAGAGCGCGGCAGGCGCCTTAGCCGGGGCACTGCGCAAAGGGCATCGGCTGGTGGTGGTCGGTGACTATGACGCCGATGGCGCCACGGCGACCGCGCTCATGGTGCTGGCCTTGCGCCGTCTCAGTACGGCCCTCGGCGGTGATCCCGGGGTGGTGCGCTTCTTTGTGCCGGATCGATTTGGTCTCGGTTATGGGCTCAGCCCTGCGGTGGTCGAACGACTCCAGCCGCTGGCCCCGGATTGGGTGGTGACCGTTGACAATGGTGTAACCAGTCATGAGGGGGTGGCTGCAGCGCACCAAGCGGGCATGGGGGTGGTGATCACGGATCACCATGCCCCGGCAGAGCACTTACCGCCAGCCGAGGCAGTTGTCGATCCGCTGCGCCCGGATGATGCCTTCCCGGCGACTTCGCTGGCAGGGGTGGGCGTGGCCTTCTATGTAGCCCTGGCCGTTCACCGAGCCCTGGAGGCCGACGGCGGTTTTCGGGGCACGCCGCCGAGCCTCACCGAGCTCCTCGACCTTGTTGCTGTCGGCACCGTGGCTGATCTCGTCCCCCTCGATTACAACAACCGTATCTTGGTCGAGCAGGGGCTGCGTCGGATCCGGGCCGGCGCCTCGCGCCCGGGGGTGAGGGCGCTGCTCGACCAGGCAGGGCGCGAGCCGGGCGCGGTCACGGCCAATGATCTGGCCTTTGGCGTGGGGCCAAGGCTCAATGCCGCCGGACGTATGGACGATATGACAGCGGGGGTCGAGTGCCTGCTTGCCGAGGATACGGCGACGGCTTGCGCCCGTGCTGCCGCCCTCGATGGGTTGAATCGCCAGCGTCGCGAGGTGGAGGCGCAGATGACGGAAGAGGCCCTGGCCGAGCTTGAGGCCCAGGCCGAAGAGATCGGCCTCGGGGTCTGTGTCGCTGCCGAGGGCTGGCATCAAGGGGTTACCGGGATCCTCGCCGCCCGCCTCAAGGAGCGCTTCCACCGCCCTGCGGTGGCCTTTGCCCCGGCTGAGCAGGGACGGTTGCGGGGCTCAGCCCGCTCCGTGCCGGGGCTGCACATGCGCGATCTGCTCGCTCGGCTGCAGCGCGCTGCCCCCGGGGTTATGGAGCGCTTTGGAGGGCACGCTATGGCGGCCGGGCTGACCATCCGGACCGATGACCTGGAGCCTTTTCGTGCCGCTTTTGCCGCTACGCTCGCCGAGGTGCTGGACGGCCAGCCGCCGCCGATGCAGCTGGAGACGGACGGACCCCTGGCAAGCGAGGAGCTGACCCTGGAGACTGCCTGGGCCCTGCGCTATGGTGGCCCGTGGGGGCAAGGTTTCCCCGAGCCGCGGTTCGATGGGGTGTTCACTGTTCGCCGTGTTCGTAGCCTACGCGGTGGTCATTTGCGCCTGGAGCTAGCCGCTGACGAGGATTCGGCCACTGCGTGGGCGGCCATCGCATTCGGGGGGGGGCACCAGGGCTGGGATCAGTTGCAGGGCCCTGTCCGGGTGGTCTATAGCCCGGAGATCAACCGCTTCCGCGGCCAATCCTCGCTGCAGCTACGTATCGACTGCATGATGCCCGAGCCGCACTGAGCCGCTTGGGTTGCTGCTGCTCCGTGACCCGCCGCCCCCCGGCGCCGTGGCATGGCGCAAGGGGGCGTGGTGGCCTCGCGCGCTTGATTCCTATTCGGATTCGGCGGCGAGCACCTCCTCCTTGCGACTCTCGAGCAGCTGAGCGAAATCGCTCATGACGGCTGCGCTGACGCGCAGCATGATGTCCGGCAGCTCGTCCTCGTCGACCTCCTCGTAGTCCGCTACTGGCTCCATGCCGTGGGCCCGGCGACGCTCATTATGCCGCTTGAGCAGCCGTTCCTCGCGCGCCTGCTGCTCCTGCTCGCGTGTGCTCCCTTCCAGCGCCACGGAGGTGTCCTCGCGTAGCTCGCGTTGGAGCTCCAGTTCGCGCTGAAAGGCCTGGAAGGTCTCGAGCTCGTCGGTGCGCTGCTCATAGCGGCGCTGCAGCTCTTCGATGATGCCGTCGAGCTCGTAGTGGAGCGGCACGTCCACTGCCTGGATGGTGGTGTTGGGCAGTGGGTTGGGCACTGCCCGCTCACCGAGTTCGTCGTGGCTGAAACGCGACGGCAGACGGATGTCCGGCGTCACCCCTTCAAGCTGAGTGCTCTCGCCGTTGACCCGATAGAACTGCGCCAGCGTGAGCTTGAGCTGCCCGGCCCGCTCTTCACCCGGTATGGCGTAGTTATCCAGGCCGATCATCTGCTGCACCGTCCCCTTGCCGAAGGTCTGGTTACCCAGGACGATGCCGCGGCCGTAGTCCTTGATGGCAGCAGCGAAGATCTCAGAAGCCGAGGCACTGCGCCGGTCCACCAAGACACCCAGGGGGCCGTCGTAGGTCATCTCCCGGCTGTCGTCCCCGAGCTGCTCGGGTTGGCCTCGGGAGTCCCGGACCTGTACGGCCGGGCCATCACCGGTGAACAGGGCGGTCAGGGCCGTGGCCTCGCGCAGGGCGCCGCCGGAGTTGCCTCGCAGGTCCACGAGCAGTCCGTCAATCTCCTCCTCGCGCAGCTCCGTGAGCAGCTCCTCAACATCCCGGGTCGTGCTGCGGAAGTTGCGGTCGCCGGACTGAGCTGCCTCGAAATCCCGATAGAACTGAGGGATTTCAATCACCCCGATACGCCGGGTCTCGCCCTTGGCGTCGGTCTTCTCAATGATCTCCTTGCGGGCCGCCTGGTCCTCGAGGTCGATCTTGTTGCGTACCAGGCGGACCTCCCGCGGGGAGCTCTCGCTGGCACCGGCAGGGGGCAGGACGTTGAGTCGGACGACCGACTCCTTGGGGCCGCGGATCATCTGCACGATCTCGTCGAGCCGCCAACCGACCACGTCTTTCATCTCGCCATCCTCGCCGTCGGCGACGCCGATGATCCGGTCCCCTTCGCTGAGCTTGCCGGACTGCTCCGCAGGCCCCCCGGGGATGAGCTCGACGATCTCGGTGAAATCCTGCTCCATGGTCAGCTTGGCGCCGATCCCCTCCAGCTGCAGGGACATCTGCATGTCGAACTCCTCGGAGCGCTGGGGCGAGAGGAAGGTGCTGTGGGGGTCGTAGGCGTTTGCCCAGGCGCTGAGGAACAGGTCCATGATGTCATTGCTCTCCGCCTCCTCGGCGCGTCGGCGTAAGGTCTTGTAGCGCCGGGTGAGGTTATCGCGGATCTCCTCCTGGTCACGTTCGGCAAGCTCGAGCGTCAGCGCGTCGTGGGTGATCCGGCGGCGCCAAAGCTCGTTCAGGGCCTCCTGGTCTTCGGCCCAGTCGGCCTCGCTACGGTCCTGCTCATAGCGCCCCTCGGTGCTGAGCGCTAGGTCGTCGCCCTCGAGCAGATCGAGGGCGTAACCGACCTGCTCGCTCACCCGCTCGCGGTAGCGTGCGTGGAGCTCGTAGGCGGCGTCGAGCACGTCGTCCGCCTCCTCGGGGTCGAGCTCTGACATGCGCTCACGGAAGGCCTCGACATCTTCCTCGAACAGGAAGAAACGGCCGTGGTCGAGTTGCCGCAAATACGCTTCGGTCGCCTCCGACATAAGGTCCGCACCGGACTCGGGGGCGCCGTAGTGGTAGCGCTGCAGCAGATCAGCTACCACCCGTGCCTTCTCGTACTCGGTCTGTCCGGGCTCAACGCCGTTTGCGTCAGCGCTCGCTGCAGGGGCGACGAGCAGCCCGACGGCCAGTGCAGGGATCAACAGCAGACGACTCAGGGTCAAAATGTGCCTCCATTCTTCGATATGCGGTGACCGGGAGCGTTCGCTCCTGACTTTAGCCCATTGCCCCTAGGCTCTTGGAGACGACTTCGTATACATCCTTCGACAACGAATCTTGCTCAAGGATCCGTTCGAGCTGCTCGCGCATGCCCTCGCGCCGCCGAGGCTCGTAGCGTCGCCATTGGGTCAGCGGTGCGAGCAGGCGAGCAGCGAGCTGCGGATTGCTCGCATCGAGCTGCAGGACGTGCTCGCTGAGCAGCCGGTAGCCGCTGCCATCGGGGGCGTGGAAGTGGGCCGGGTTGCCCTGGGCGAAGGCCCCGAGCAGTGAGCGGGCGCGGTTGGGATTCTCCAGGGTGAAGTCCGGGTGCGCAGTCAGGTGCTCGACCCGGTGCACGGTATCCGGCCGGTCAGCAACGGCCTGGACTCGGAACCACTTATCGAGCACTAGCGGCTCCGTACGCCAGCGCTGATAGAAGGCGTCGAGGGCCTGCTCGGCGTCGCTGCGCTCGCTGTCGGCGAGCACGGCCAATGCGGCCAGGCGATCGGTCAGGTTGTCGCTGCGCTCGAGCTGCTCAAGGGCCAGGGGGAGGTGACGCTGATCCGCGGCACACAGGTAGGTGAGGGCCAGGTTGCGCAGACGCCGGAGGGCGGCCTCCTTGGGGTGATAGCGCCAAGGGCTGCTGCTGCGCTGGCTGTGCAGGGCCAGCCAGTGGCCTTCCAGGGCACCTCCGAGGGCTGCCCGGGTGCGCTTCCGCGCATCGTGGATCGCCTGAGGGTCGACCTCCTCCATCTGCTCGGCGAGGTAGGTTTCACCGGGCAGCGTCAGGGCCTCGGCAACCAGGGCTGGATCCGCGTCCGGGCTCTCGAGTGAGCTCCGGAACGCCGTCTCTAGCCGCTCGAGTCCTCCTTCACGGGGGTGGCCCCGGGCCTCGTCCAGGAGGACGCGCAGGGCCAGCTGCTGGCCGGCCTCCCAGCGGGCGAATGGATCCGTGTCGTGGGCCAGCAGGAACGCGAGCTCGTCGTCACTGTACGGATAGTCGAGCTGGATCGGTGCTGAAAAACCACGCAATAGCGAGGGCACCGGCCGTTGCGGGCAGTCGTAGAAGGTGAACGCTTGCTCCGGCTCGCGTAGCTCCAGGATCCGCGTCCGCGAGGAGGCCGTGGACTCTTCCGGGAGCCTTCCCGCCAGCGGTGTGCCGTCGGCAGCGATCAGGCCGACGGCCAGCGGTATGTGCATCGGGTCCTTGTGCGGCTGCCCGGGGGTGGCGGCTAGTGACTGCCGGCAGTGGAGGGTGTAGATGCCTGTGGCGGGGTCGTAGTCGTCGCTGATCGCCACCTGCGGCGTGCCGGCCTGGGTATACCACAGCGCGAACTGCTGCAGCTCCCGTCCGCTCTCGGCCTCCATGGCCGCGAGGAAATCCTCGATGGTGGCCGCCTCACCGTCATGCTCGGACAGATAGCGCTGCACGCCTCGGCGGAAGGTCTCGTCGCCGAGCAGGGTGTGGTACATGCGGATCACCTCAGCACCCTTGGCGTAGACCGTCGCGGTATAGAAGTTGTTGATCTCGACGTAGGACTCGGGGCGGACGGGGTGGGCCATGGGGCCGGCATCCTCAGGGAACTGCGCGCTGCGCAGTAGCCGTACCTGAGCGATGCGCTGTACCGCCGCCGAGCTCATCGCCTCGGCGAACTGGTGCTCGCGAAAGACGGTCAGGCCCTCCTTGAGCGAGAGCTGGAACCAGTCACGGCAGGTGACCCGGTTGCCGGTCCAGTTGTGGAAGTACTCATGGCCGATCACCGCCTCGACGCTCTCGTAGTCGCTGTCGGTGGCGGTATCGGGGGTGGCGAGGACGAACTGGGTGTTGAAGATGTTCAGCCCCTTGTTCTCCATGGCCCCCATGTTGAAATCACCGACCGCTACGACCATGTAGGTGGCCAGGTCGTATTCCAGGCCGTAGGCTTCCTCATCCCAGCGCATGGCGCGCTTGAGCGAGGCGAGGGCATGCTCGGTGCGGCCGGCGTTGCCCGGCTCGACATAGAAGCGCAAAGCGACCTCGCGCCCGGAGCTGGTTACGAAACGGTCCTCCTGGCAGGCCAGATCACCAGCGACCAGGGCGAACAGGTAGGCCGGCTTCGGGAAGGGATCTCGCCAGACCGCGTAGTGGCAGTCGCCGGCAAGCGTCCCTTGCTCGATGCAGTCGCCGTTGGAGAGCAGCACCGGGCATTCCTCCCGGTTAGCGATTACGGTCGTGGTGAAAGGCGCGAGGACGTCCGGGCGGTCCGGGTACGGGGTGATGCGACGGAAGCCCTCCGCTTCGCACTGGGTGCAGTACATGCCCCCGGAGCGGTAAAGCCCGGAGAGCGCGGTATTGTCCGCCGGCTGGAAGCGGCTGACGGTCTGGATACAGCAGCGTGCCGGGGCCTGCGAGATCACCACGGCGCCTTCGTGGTCACGCAGCGCTCTCGGGTCCAGGGTGGTGCCGTCGAGCTGCAGGGATTCCAGCTCCAGGAACTCAGCGTCCAGGCGCAATGGGTCATTGCCGGTGGCGGCAGGGTTGCGCCGCATCTCCAGGGTGCTCTCGACACGGGCACTGCCGCCGGTGAGGTCCACCTGGAGGTGAACCTCATCGACGAGGTAGGCAGGGGGGCGATAGTCGCGCAGGCGGATGGTCTGCGGCCGAGGTGCGCTCATGGGATGGCCTGTATTGAATCTTGCACTGTATAGAGTGTGGAATAAGCAGCTTACCTGATCACGGGGGGCAGGGCACACCGGGGAGACCCGCGCCCGTGTTGGAGGCTGGATGTACGCGAACCTCGATGCTGCCGGCGGCGGTGAGCTCGCCGGTCTGGAGATGATCCATTATAGCGGAGGCGAAGGGCGCGTGGAGGGGGCGCCACCGGTTCTCTTCGTCCACGGTGCCTTCGCCGGCGCCTGGTGCTGGGAGGTGCACTACCTGCCGTACTTTGCCGGGATCGGCTATGTGGCGCACGCACTAAGTTTGCGTGGCCACGGCGGCAGCGATGGCCGGGAGCGGCTCGGTACAGCCTCGCTCCGTGATTATGTCGAGGATCTTGCTACGGCCGTGGCCGCCCTGGACCAGCCGCCGGTGCTGATCGGCCACTCCATGGGGGGGCTGGTGGTAGACCTTGCGGTACGCCAGGGCGTGCCTGCCGCAGGGGTAATCCTGTTGGCAGCGGTGCCGCCTACAGGGCTGGCGCCATCCGGCATACAGATGATGCTGACCGAGCCCCGGCTGCTCTGGCAGATGGGGGTGCTGCAGGGCTTCGGGCCGGGGTGGGTGGATGTCGAGGCGGCCCGGCGCGCCTTGTTTGCCGAGGAGATGGACGCGGAGTCCCTTCTTGAGTACACCAGCCGTATGCAGCCGGAGTCCCAGCTGGCGCTGTTCGAGATGAGTTTCCCGCGCTGGCCACGCTGGGGCGGGGTGGGATGTCCGGTGGCGGTGATCGGGGCTGAGGCGGACGCCATCATCCCGCCATGGATGGTTCAGGTCACTGCCTGGTTCCACGGTGTACAGCCGCGCTGGATCCCCGACGCGGGGCACGCCATGATGCTGGAGCCCGGCTGGCAGCGAGGAGCCGAGGTGGTGGCTGGTGCCTTGACCGGGATGGCGGCGGCGCCAGCCGTGCGGACTCGTGCTGACGGATGGAGCGTGCGCTAGGCAGTACCCGATTATAGCGTAGTTGGGCTAAACTGCCTGTAAAGCCCGTGGGTTGCCGGGAGAGGGGCCGTAAAGGAAGCGGCGGGCTGAGGATGATCCGGGATGGTCAAAAACGATAAAAGATGACACCATCATTGAAGGAGTGATGCGATGATGAAGCGCTTGATCCTGGTTGCGGGCACGGCGGCGACGTTGACACTCGGCGGGCTCGGCGCGGCGGCTGCCGAGACCGAGAGCGAGGGCGAGACAATCTATAATAGCGGCACGGCGCCTAGCTGCGGCACTTGCCATAATCGGGGCGTGGCCGGTGCACCGCAGATCGATAAGCCAGAGGATTGGGCAGAGCGCTCTTCGGACGTGGAGGAGCTGGTTCAGAGCACACTCTCCGGGAAGGGCGCCATGCCTGCCTATGAGGGGCGGGCAGAGCGCGATGAGCTGGTCCTGGCTATCGAGTACATGCTCTCGACGCTGGAATGACTTTCCCCCCGCGCTGAAGGGCGGCGAAGCCTGACAGCGCATCGGGCAAGGCGCGGACAAGGCGCAGGACCGCCCGCCCCTGGGGCGACCCGCGAGCCTCGCGGTCTCCCGGGGCTTCCGTGGGAGCCTGCTGGTCCGGGTAGCGGGGACGCCTAGGGAGCGGGGAAGCGCACGACGATCTCGCGCTCCTCACCACTGCGCTCAACCACCAGGGGTAACCATGTTCCCGGGGGCTGGCGGGCGACGATGCGCTGCATCTCCGCAAGCTGCTGGATCTGCTGTCCGGCAGCCTGCACGATCCGATCACCGCGCTCAAGCTTGGCTGCATCGGCCGGGGTGCCCTCGAGCACACGGTGAACGACGATCCCGGTCTCTTCCTCCCCGGGTACCATGACGATCCCTAGCCGTGGTGGCTCCGGCGTCTCGTCCTCGGCTTCCGCTGCCTCGAGGGCGAAGACGAGGTCGGCCTCACCGGGGTCGGGGCATGATCCCCTGGCGGCGTCGACGGGCAGCAGGACGAGTGTGTCGTCGTAACCGAGATCCCTGAGCTGATGCGGGATACCGTCGCTGTACTCGATATGGCCGCGGCCGACGATGGCTGCAACTGGCCCGCCGTGGCGCTCATAGGCCTCGGCCAGGGCTTCGGCCATCGCGCGGTCCCAGAAGGTCTGTGCCGCCAGGAAACGCTCCAGGGTCTTGGTGTCAGCGTGGTCCACCCCGGGGTGCTCCTGGAGGGTCTCGCGCATCCGTTCGCGGTAGGCCTCGCTAGGAGCAGCGGGCTCGCCGACCGACTCACGCTCTTGCTCATCGAGGGCTGACCATCCCTCCTCGCGGATCGCGCGAACCGTCTGACGCTCCACATTCAAGGCCTGAGTCGGCAGGCGCTGCATACGGACAAACTCGAGCAGGGGGCGGTACAGCTTCGCAGCGTACCCCCAGACCCGCTGCCATTCGCTGTCTTTGAGGAAGGTGCTGTGGTCTATCTGGCCGGTACGCCAGTCGTCGAGCACGGCTTGCTTGCCTCGTGGCAGCATCTCGAAACCCACAGCAGCGAGGCTGTCGCGGGCGTGCAGCCCGGCAAGGGTATGGAGCTGCCAGCGATGATGTGCGGCACGATCGTGCTGCTCCCCGAGGAGGACGAATGCCGCATCATCAAGGAGCTCAAAGGCCTCTGCGGCCTTGAGTTGTGCCTCTTTGCGGGGGTCGTACCATTGCCCGGGCTCAAGGCACGGCTCAGCCTTGGCACCTGAACCGGAAAGCAGCAGCGCGGCGGCCAGGAGGGTGCCGAGGTAACGGGAGGGGTGCGACATGGCAAGCGTCCTTCGTTTGGCGTTACAGCCTAGTCCTGTATCTTAGTGGCTGCGCTCGGCAGTGTGCGAGTGCCGGGGATGTGGGATAAGCGCCTCTATGCGCGTCAGCGCCAAGGGTGGCAGCTTGACGGGTGCATGGCTCGGCAGGGGTGCGTCAAGACGCTACAATGGCTGCCGATGGCCTCTCACGGCCTTCCTTTCGAGGCAAAGGGTAGAGCGATGTCCGAGTCCGATTTTAAGGGCCCTTCCGTCAGCAGCGGTACGATCTTCGAGCAAGATGGCGTACGCGCCGTCAAGGATGGGGTCAAGGCGCGCTCAAAGGCGCAGAGCGCCCCGTGCACCCGCAAGCCGGAATGGCTCAAGGCGCGCGCGCCGGGCGGAGCGTCCTATCGCCAGGTCCGCAGTATCGTTCACCGGTACAAGCTCAGCACCGTCTGCGAGGAGTCCCATTGTCCCAATCTAGGCGAGTGCTGGAGCCACGGCACGGCGACCTTCATGGTGCTCGGCTCGATCTGCACCCGGGCCTGCCGCTTCTGCTCCGTGGATACCGGCAATCCCCGCGGCCAGCTGGATCCTGAGGAGCCGGCGCACTGCGCTGAGTCCGTACGGCTGATGGGATTGCGCTACGTCGTGCTCACCTCTGTGGACCGGGATGATCTCCCCGACGGTGGGGCACAGCACTACGCTGAGTGTGTGCAGGCGATCAAGCGCGAGAATCCGCAGACAGCGGTGGAGGCCCTGACGCCGGATTTTCGCGGTGATCTTGCGGCTGTGCGCACCGTGGTGGACGCGGGCTTGGAGGTCTTTGCCCACAATGTCGAGGTGGTCTCGCGGCTCTCGCCGGCGGTTCGTGATCCCCGCGCCGGCTATGAGCAGAGCCTGCAGGTGCTGGCCGCGGCCAAGCGGATGCGTCCGGAGTTGCTGACCAAGTCCAGCCTCATGGTTGGTATCGGGGAGACTGACGAGGAGCTTCTGACGGCCTTTGACGATCTACGCCACGCCGGGGTCGATCTCTTGACCCTGGGGCAGTACCTGCAGCCGACCCGCAACCACGCCCCCGTAGACCGCTACGTCAGCCCCGAGGCCTTCGAGCAGCTGCGGCAGGCGGGGTTGGCGCGTGGCTTCCGCGAGGTGGTGGCGGGCCCGCTGGTCCGTTCCAGCTACCGGGCTGACCGGGTGCTGGAGGGCAACAACGTGGGGCTCGCAAGCGCTCAGAAGGGCTAGCTGTGAGGTGGCGAGTTGCGGGTAAGCGGGTTCGCCCGGGGCGGCATGCGCTCGTCCTGGCCTTGGTCTTCCTGGTCTCGAGGCCGGTGCCGGCTGAGGTGTCCGAGCAGGTGGGCGAGGTGACTGAGCCATCCGATGACGACGCGCAGGCCTTGGAGGGGGACGCGTCAGAGGCCGAGGTGGAATCGCCCGGGCAAGATCGTCAGGTCAACCGCTATCCGCTACAAGCCGGAGTGGATATCGTGGGCGAAGCGCAGAAGGTCCGTGCCTCGGCGGAAGATACCCTGCTCGATATCGCGCAGCGCTACGCGGTTGGCTATGAGCAGATCCGCATGGCGAATCAGGGGGTTGATACCTGGCTGCCTGGTGAAGGTACCGAGGTTCGCATCCCCTCGCGCTACATCCTGCCGGATGCCCCGCGCGAGGGGGTGGTGATTAATCTCGCCGAGATGCGGCTCTACCATTACCCTGAGGGCGAGGACGAAGGCGTGGTAGAGATCTTCCCCGTGAGTATCGGGCGCATGGACTGGTCTACGCCGCTGGGAGAGACCCGGATTACCGGCAAGATCGAAAATCCAGCTTGGTATCCCCCGACGTCGATTCGCGAGCAGGCTGCTGAGCGCGGGGAAGAGTTGCCGCAGAAGGTCCCCCCTGGCCCGGATAATCCCCTGGGGCGTCATGCGCTGCTGCTGGATATCAGCGGCTACCTGCTGCACGGGACCAATCGCCCCTGGGGGATTGGGATGCGCGCAACCCACGGCTGTATCCGCCTCCACCCCCATGATATTGCGTACCTCTATGAGCAGCTGGAGGTCGGAACCCCGGTAAGGATCGTCAATCAGCCCTTCAAGGCGGGGTGGTCCCGTGACGGGCTGCTCCATCTGCAGGCTTTCCCCTTCTTCGAGGAGGAGGAGCGTCCGAATCGCAAGGAGCGCATCGGCATGGCCGTGGAGGCTGTTGCCTCGGCGCTTGGCGGCAAGGCGCATCGCATCGACGGCTCTCAGGTGCGTGCGGCTGCGGAGCGGCAGCGGGGGGAGGTTGTGCGGATCTCGCGTGATGATGCCAAGCCGCTGGAGGTTGCGCGACCGGATTGAGCGCACCTGGATCGCCCATAAGTCCATAAAAAAGGTCCGGTCGCGTGTGGCGAACCGGACCTTCCGCGATATCCGTCAGGATCGTTCGCTGGCGGTTATCCGAGCGGGGTGACTTACTTCTCCATCGTCCGCTCGAACATGCGATCGATCTTCTCCTCGTTGTCCTCGCTCTTGCTCAGCGCCTCCTCGGCGATCTCATGCGCCTCGGCTGCCGTGCTGTCAGCCCCCTCGGCCGTCTCAAGCGCCTCGTTGGACTGGGAGCGAAGCTCGTCCATCTCGACGTAGAGGTCATTGACCTCGCGGTCCACCACCGAGGCGACTTCCTCCTCGTCAACCGTGGCGCAGGCGCTGATTAAGCCGAGGGCCGTGCCCACAGCGGCGAGCTTGAGGGTGGAAGCAAAGCGGTTGCTCATGGAAAACTCCTTCGAATTCCCAGGGGTTTTATGGTTTCCTGCCCCTGAAATGCTAGCGGATGTAGACCCGAGTGCCAATGTCTACCAGTTCCGCGAGGGTCTCGATCTGTTCATTCTCCAGGGCGACGCAGCCATCGGTCCAGTTGATCCGGCGGTGGACATGGACGTTTAGCTCGCCGAGCCCGTGGATGCCGATATGGCCGCCGAGCGCGGTCTCCTGGGGCGGCCCGCCCCGATGGGCAAAGGCATCGAGGTATGCGAGATACTCGGATCTGCTGATGGTGCCGTCATCGCGGGCCCGTCGAGCGTGGCGCAGGCGCGGGTAGTCCAGCCCCAGGAAGAGATGGTACTCGCTCTCTTCATGGATGCGGTTGATGCGGAACACGCCGGTCGGGGTTGTGCGGTCACCGCGACGGCGGGTTGCAGCCGTGCCGTAGCGGCCGATGGCTGGATTCTCAAGCTGGACCAGCGGTTGCTCACCGCTATAGACGGTGACGTTGTAGGCCTCCGTGTCCACCAGGACCCAGCGCTCATCCTGTCCAGGGTCGAAGGGCAGCTCCTGCGGTGGCCCAGCCTGCGCTGTCACCAGGCTTCTGAGCGCGAGCAGCAGAAGCAGCAGGCCCGGAAGGAGGGTCTTCATGTGTAGGCCTCATGCTGGATCCAGCGATGGAGCTGCGCGGCGTCGAAGGGCCAGAAGAGCCTGGCACCGCTGGCCGGGTGCTCGAGGAAGGGGATGGCTGCGTGTAGCTCGGTGCTGTCCGGGTGGGTGTCGAGGATGTCTAGCTCGCGAATCTCGATCCGGGCATAGGCAGCATACTGCTCGAGCAGGGCACCGGCTTGCTCGCAGAGGTGGCATCCGGCGGTGGAGTAGAGGATGACGTGCGCGGTCATGGGTGCACTCAATGCGGCGGCGGTCGTCTCCTCACCGTATGATACGTCCTTCTAGGGATCCGGGTAACGTCCTTGCGCAGGCATGAGGAGGTCATGAGCGATAGCTGTCCCCGCGTCCACGGACCTTTGAGCGTTGCGCCGATGATGGA
>JBKGYE010000016.1:0-27804 GCA_046546255.1 Halorhodospira sp.
GCAACCGACAAGAAGAGCCCAATGAGTGAGAAGAAGCGCGTACTGTTCCTATCCACCGGCAACGCCTGCCGCTCGCTGATGGCCGAGGGCTTCTCAGAGACCCTCGCCGGACACCTGATCGAGGGCCGCTCCGCGGGGGTCGAGCCCGCCGCAGAGGCCGACCCGCGCGCGGTCAAGGTGATGAACGAGGACTGGACCGACATCGCTGGCCGTAGCCCGAAGGCAGTCACGGACGCGATGCTTGCCGACGTGGACATGGTCATCACCCTCTCCGAGGAGGCCCGTGAGCGCTGCCCGGCCCTGCCCGAGGGCGTCGAGCACCGCCACTGGGCGATCGACGACGCCACCACCGCCAGCGGTGATGAGCAACGGATCATGAACACCTACCGCGGGATCCAGGACGAGGTAAAGGAGAACATCCTCTTCCTGATCAACGAGATCCGCGGCAGCGACGAGGAGTTCCAGATCTAGCCGGCAGCACCGCCACGCAGGCGAGCGAGCGCTTCCCGCGCACGCTCGCCGTAGGCGCTGTCCGATTCGGCCGCTCGCTCGTAGTGACGGATCGCCCTGTCACGTTCGTCCTCGCCCTCCGCCAGCTCGCCGAGGGCGAGATGGGCGGGTGCGGTGGGCAGCAGCTCGTTAGCCCGCTGTAGATCGCTCCGGGCACGCTGCTCACGACCGAGTTCCTTGCGCAGCAACCCCCGGTCCAGGAAGAAGCTGAAGGTGCGGTCGTTGCGGGCCACAGCCGCATCCAGGGCCTCAAGGGCGGCCTCCTGCTGACCGAGCCGGGCCAGCGCCTGCCCGCGCAGGGCGTGGAAAGCGGCCTCCTCCGGATAGGCCGAAACGGCCGCCTCGGCGAGTTCGAGCGCCCGCTGGGGCTCGTCCGCCTGGAGCGCCTCCCGCCCCTGGTCGTGGCGCGCGTACGCCTCTTCCTGCTCGCGCAGCGGTGACGTAGAGCGCGCGTAGCGCTCGGCACCGAGGGTCCAGTCGCTGGTGTCCATCTCCGCGCGCAGCTCCTGGGCCAGCTTGCGGTTGGCGCGTACCCGCTCCTCGGAGGGCGGATGGCTGGCGAACAGACCCTCAAGCCAGTTGCTTCGGCCGTCACCGGCGAGGCGGACGAACTTCTCCTGCAGGGTGACCGCCGCTTCCGGATCGTAGCCGGCGTCGGCCATGTAGCGGACACCGTAGCGATCCGCCTCCAGCTCCGCCTCCCGCGAATAGCGCTGGCTGATCAGGCCCACCCCGGCCCCCGCACCGGCGACGAGCAGCCCCGAGAGCTCATGCTCACGCGTGGCAAGGCCGACCGCGGCCACCCCGGCCTGCAGCATCACGCCGCGCTCGACACGCTGCGCCCCGTGCCGGGCGGCGGCGTGGACGATCTCATGGGCTATGACCGCAGCGAGCTCCGCCTCGTTCTCCATTTCCAGCAACAAGCCGCGGTTGATGGCGATCTTGCCACCGGGCAGCGCCCAGGCGTTGGGGGTCCCATCATTGAGCACGACGAACTCGTAGGGCAGCCCCGGACGGTCGCTGTACTCGACGATGCGCTCGCCTACCTCGGCGACGTATGAGACCAGCTCCGGGTCGGCGTTGTAGGGGCCGCCCATGGCCTGCATGGTGGGCTCGTACTGCTCCTCGCCCAGGCTGATCTCCTCACCCTCGGAGATCAGGCGCAGCTCGCGCTCCCCCGTGACCGGGTTGGTGGAGCATCCGGCCAGGCCGACCAGCACCAGCCCCGCCAACCATGCCATCCGGATCGGCCGCTGCCAGCTCTTCGCGCACATCCGTCGCCTGCCTCCACGTGTGTGATAGGCCCCGCTCCGGGGTGACTATAGCGCACCTGCGGCGAGCGCTTCCTGGAGCTGCTCGCCGGTGAGCAGGAAGACTCCGTAGCCGCCGCGCTCAAGCTCTAGCCAAGTCAACGGCAGCTCGCCGAAGGCCTCAGCTACAGCGTCCTCTGCATCACCGACCTCCACCACCAGGATCCCGTCCTCGGCGAGGCGCTTGCCGGCGCCGTGCAGGATGCGCCGCACCACCGTCAGGCCATCCTCGCCGGCGGCAAGGGCGCAACGAGGCTCATGGCGATACTCCGCCGGCAGGGCCGCCATGGCCGAGGCATCCACATACGGCGGGTTGGTGACGATGAGCTGATAGCGCCGTTGCTGCGGCAACCCCTCGTAGACATCGGCCTCAACAAGCGCAACCCGATCCTCCAGATCGTGGCGGTGGACATTGATCGCGGCCACATCCAGCGCGTCAAGGTCGACATCGGTGGCATCCACCCGAGCGTAGGGGAAGGCGTAGGCGCAGGCGACGGCGATACACCCGGAGCCGGTGCCGATCTCCAGGACCCGCTCAACACGCTCCGGGTCGAGCCACGGCCGGAAGCCGGCCTCGATCAGCTCCGCCAGCGGCGAGCGCGGCACCAGCACACGCTGATCGACATAGAACGGTAGCCCGGCGAAGTAGGTCTCGTGGGTGATGTAGGGTAGCGGCAGGCGCTCCTCGATGCGCCGCCGGACCCGCGCCATGACCGCCGCACGCTCGCCCCGGGTCAGCCGTGCTCCCCAGTACGGATCCGGCAGGTCCGCCGGCAGGTGCAGGGCGTGCAGGGCCAGGGCCGCAGCCTCATCGATGGCGTTGTCGGTGCCGTGGCCAAAGACGAGACCGGCCTCGTTGAAGCGGCTCGCCGCATAGCGGACGATATCGCGCAGGGTCTCGATCCCCTCCGGGGCGTGATCAATCGGCTCCACGGTCTTCCTCCCTCAGCGAGTGGTCTTCAGTTATTATGGCGGTTTACCGTGCCACTACCCGATGATGGATGCACCCGTGCAGGCGTTCGCGTCTGCAAGCGCTACAGGAGGAGCTGATCGTCCATGCCGGACCACCGCCCGGACGCCGAGCCACCCCAGCCGCGGCCCTATATGGGCGCCCTGCTCGCCGCCGCTTCCGTGCTCGCCGCGGTCGTCGGTGTCTGGCTGGCCGCCACCGCGCTGAAGCCCAACCCCGCGGCCCCGGACATCAGCGGTACCTACCTTGAGGATGGCCGCCCCATTGCCGACTTCCAGCTTGTGGATCAGCACGGCGAGCCGTTCACGCCGAACCGGCTCGACCAGCACTGGACGGTGCTGACCTTCGGCTACACCCGCTCAGAAGAGGCCACGCCCGACACCCTGGGGCTGCTGCACAGCGCCCGCGAGCAGCTCACGCGGGCGGAGCTCGACGATGAGCTGGAGATCGCCCTGGTCACCATCGACCCGGAGCACGATCGGCCCGAGCAGCTCGCCGCGTACCTCACCGACTACCCCAAGGCGTTCCACGGCCTCACCGGTGAGCCCGAGGCCATCCGCAAGCTCGCCTCCAGCGTGGGCGTGCGCTACCGGGAACAGGAGCCGGGGCGCTTCAGCCTCCAGCCCCGGGGCGCACTGCTGGTGATGAACCCCAAGGGCGAGCTGGTGGCGCTGCTGATGCCGCCGCACCACCCGGAGATCATCGCCCAGGACCTGCATACCCTGATGCAGCACCACCGCGACAGCCTGCTCGACTACCTACTCCAACGTTGACATCCTCCCCGCCCTGAAGGGCGGGGATTCCCGACCCGAAGGCCGAGATAGATGAGCCACCGCAACCCGCCCGAGCCGCCCCGCGCCGAGCCCGGCGCCAGTCCCGCCGACCGCCTGCGCGGGATCGGCCACCGCCTGCTGCCTACCCGGCTGCTCTCGCGGCTGACCCGCAAGCTCGCCCGCTGCCGATGGCCATGGCTCAAGGACCGGCTCAACCGCTTTTTCGCCGAGCGCTACCGCCTCGAGCTCAGCGAGGCCGAGCACCCTGTGCCGGAGGCCTACCCCACCTTCCATGCACTGTTCACCCGCGCCCTCCGCCCCGATGCCCGTCCGCTGCCGGCGGACCCGGGCGCGGTGGCCAGCCCCTGCGACGGCACCGTCAGCGCCGTCGGCTACCTGCGCCACGGACAGCTCCTGCAGGCCAAGGGCATCGACTACAGCGCTGCGGCACTGCTCGACGGGGCGGCCGATCCCGAGGACTTCCGTGACGGGGCCTTCCTCACCCTCTATCTCTCCCCGAGCGACTACCATCGCTTCCACGCCCCGCTCGACGCCCGCCTGGTCGCCGAGCGCCACGTCCCGGGACGGCTGCTCACCGTCGCCCCCGCCGCCGTACGCAGCATCCCGGGGCTTTTCCTGCGCAACGAGCGGCTGGTCACCTCCTGGGAGAGCGCAGCGGGCCCCATGGCCTACATCCCCGTCGGCGCCCTCAACGTCGGCAGCATCGAAACGGTCTGGGGCGGTGAGGCCGGCGACCCGCCCGGCCACCAGCGAAGCTACCCCGGCGACCAAGCCCCCCACCTTCGGCGCGGCGATGAGCTGGGCCGCTTCAACCTCGGCTCCACCATCATCCTACTCTTCGGCCCCGGCACTGTATGGTGGCGCCCAGACCTAGCACCGGGACAGCGCGTACAGATGGGTGAGCCCATAGGGACGATCGCCACCTGCCCGGATCAACCCGCCTCGGCCAGCTCGGTGTGCACCTCGGAGCGCGGCGCTCCGGAGACGCCATTACGGTAGTGCACCAGCTTCCAGTAACCGAAAAAGTGCGCCGGATGCACCCCCAAGCACTCGAAACCGGGGCGCTGCGGCAGGTCCTGGAGCTCCATGTCAGGACGGAAGCCGAGCAGCCTGGACAGTGGCCGGATCGCCTTCTCCAGCCCCCGGATCACCGGGTTGCGGGAGGCGAAGTGGTTGATGATGAAGACCTCCCCGCCCGGCTTGCAGACCCGTCGGCACTCATCGATCAAGCGCTCCGGGTTCGGCACCACCGAGGCGACGTACATCGCCACCACCACATCGAAGCTATCGTCCGCGAACTCCAAGGCCTCTGCGTCCATCTCGTAGAGCCCCTCGACATGACTGAGCCCGTGCTCCGCTACCCGCCGACGGGCGATCTCAAGCATCTCCGGGCTGACATCCACACCGACGATAGAGACGTCCTCGCGGTACTCGGGCAGCGAGATCCCGGTGCCGACACCGACCTCCAGGACCCGGCGTCCTGGCTCGGCGTTGAGATAGCGCATGGTGTACTTGCGCCCCGGGGCGAAGACGCGCCCGAAGAAGCCGTCATAGTAGCGGGCGTAGCGCCGATAGGCGTTGCGGATCGATGACAGATCCATAGATGCAAGGACCTCCTCTGCTAGCTTGTCGGATACACAGCACTGATAGCGGGGGTCACCCCGGTGCGCTCAGGCTGTCTCGCGCAGGGCCTCGGCGAAGGCCTCCACGGCGCGGTCGATCTCCTCGCGGGTGATGATCAGCGGCGGCAGCCAGCGCACGATCTGCCCCTGCGGCCCGCAGCGGATCATGAGCACATCGCGCGCCTCAAGGGCCTTGAGCACGCGCGCGGCACGGTCACCGTCGGGCTGCCCCTGCTCATCCATCAGCGCCGTACCGTGCATCAGGCCCATACCCTGGACGTGGGCGATGGCCGGCTCCTCGGCACAGATGGCGTCGAGGCGGCTGCGCAGGTACGCCCCCTGCTCCCGGGCATTGGCCACCAGCCCCTCCTCCTCGATCACCTCGAGGGTCGCCAGGGCGGCGGCACAGGCGACGGCATTAGCACCGTAGGTGCCCCCCTGGGAGGCCGGCCAGCCCCGGCCCATCAACGCCTCCGAGGCAGCAAAGGCGGAGAGCGGGAAGCCGCTGGCCAGCCCCTTGGCCGTGACCACCATATCGGGCTGCACATCGAAGTGGCTATGCGCCCAGAAGGCGCCACTGCGCCCGTAGCCGCTCTGCACCTCGTCGGCGATGAGCAGGATGCCGTGGCGATCGGCCCGCTCACGCAACCCCTGCAGGAAGGTCCGCCCCGCCGGGATGTAGCCGGCCTCGCCCTGGATGGGCTCGACGAAGAAGGCCGCGGTCTCCGCCGGCATCGACTGTGTCGCCAGGAGGTGGTCGAGCTCACGCAAGCAGAAGGCGGCGGCCTCCTCCTCGTCCCAGCCGTAGCGCCGGGCGTTCGGGAACGGCGCGAAGACCACGCCGGGCATCATCGGCTGCACACCGGCACGCAGGCCCACGCTCGAGGAGGTCATCGAAAGCGAGCCCATGGTACGGCCATGGAACCCCCCCTGAAAGGCGACGATATTGGGCTTACCAGTGGCCTGGCGCGCCAGGCGCAGGGCGGCCTCGCAGGCCTCGGTGCCAGCGTTGGAGAAGAAGACGCGGTCGATGTCGCCGGGCATGATCTCGCCGAGGCGCTCGGCGAGCTGGAGCATGGCGGGATGCCGCACGATGGCGTACTGACCGTGGATGAGGGTGCCGACCTGGCGCTGGGCCGCGGCCACCACCTTGGGATGGCAGTGCCCCGTGGCCGTGACCCCGATCCCCGAGGTGAAGTCCAGATAGCGGCGCCCGTCGATGCCGAAGAGGTAAGCGCCCTCGCCGCGCTCGGCAACGACGTCACTGGACTGCTTGAGCAGGGGGGAGATGGCTCCGTTCTTGTGCGCGTCGCTCATGGTGCGTGTCCTCCGCTCGGCCGGTTGCCTCGGCCGGTGACTGCAGGGCCACCGCCCCGGCGGCCCTCTCTGGACGAAACTAGCCCATTTCGGGCGGCTCTGCGCAGCGTACGGGCAGCTGGTGCAGATCGATGCTCGGCGCCCTCCTCCGCGGCATCGACGCTCAGCCCGCGCCCGATGGGCATGTGGCGGTCGCCGAGCTCGGACAGGATGCA
Source organism: Halorhodospira sp. (assembly GCA_046546255.1). Lineage (GTDB taxonomy): Bacteria > Pseudomonadota > Gammaproteobacteria > Nitrococcales > Halorhodospiraceae > Halorhodospira. The sequence continues at coordinate 6,739 of JBKGYE010000016.1, forward strand.
GTAGCCGGTGGCCTGGCAGGTGACACCGTGGAAGTGCGCTCGCATCGAACTCTGCCTCCCTTTACGCGGGCGGCGCATCCGCCGTCCGGATCCGGTGTGCCACGGCCCGGCCGACCTCGGCGCAGCCGCGCCCGTCCATGCCGTGCTCGGCGATGTCCTCGGCCACAGCGCGCTGGAGCTGCACCGCCGAGCGGGCGGCCACCGGATCCACCTCTCCCATCCACTCGAGCATGGCGGCCGCGGTGAGCAGCATGGCCGCCGGGTGGGCACGGTCGTGCCCGGCGATATCCGGGGCGCTGCCGTGGGTCGGCTCGAACAGCGGCGGTACGCTGCGGTCAGCGGGGTTGAGGTTGGCCGAGGGAGCGACGCCCATACCCCCGGCGAGGACCGCAGCCAGGTCGGTGAGGATGTCGCCGTGGAGGTTGCTGGCCACCACGACGTCGAACTGCCAGGGCTGGTTGACGAACTTCATGCAGCAGGCGTCGATGAGCTCGTGGTGGGTGGCGATGCCGGGGTAGTCGGCGGCCACCTCGGCGAACACCTCGCTCCATAGCTCGCCGGAGTACTGCACGGCGTTGCGTTTGGTGACCACGCAGACCGCAGCGTCGGCGGCGCCGTCCGCGGCGGCGTAGCGCGGGGCGCGCAGCCCCTGGCGGCGCTCTTCAGCCCGGCGGGCGGCGCGCTCGAAGGCGTAGCGGATGATCCGCTCGGTGCCGGCGCGGGTGAAAACCTCCAGCTGGGTAGCCGTCTCGCGCGGGGTGCCGGCGGCCAGGCGGCCGCCCTGGTCGACGTACTCGCCCTCGCTGTTCTCGCGGATGACGAGCATGTCCGTATGCAGCGCCCGCGGGTCAGACAGGGGCGTGGGTGCGCCGGCCATGGGCACCGCCGGGCGCTCGCAAGCCCAAAGATCCAGGCCCTTGCGTAGCGTCAGTAGCGGTGCCAGGGAAATCCCGTCGGGGAGACGGTAGCGCCACGGATCGTCGGCCGGCCCGGGATCGCCCAGCGCGCCCAGGAGCAGGGCATCGTAGCCGGCGAGGCGCTCGCGCCAGTCCGCGGGCATCATGACGCCGTGCTCGCGGTGCCAGGCATGGGCAGGCCAGCCCAGCTCCGTAAGGTGCAGCTGGACCTCCGGCAAGGCCGCCAGGACCGCGCGGGTTACCGCCATCACCTCAGGGCCAATGCCGTCACCGGGCATGACGGCCACCTCCCAGCGCTGCGTGCTCCGCTCCATGAGCCCTCCTCGGGCTTCGCCCCCCGCGCCGTCGGCCGAGCGGCTGTTAGGGCAGCAGGTGCTCGACCGCGTCGCGCTCCTCGCTGAGCTCCTGCGCGGTGGCGTCCATCCGCTCGCGGCTGAAGGCATCGATGCTCAGCCCCTGGACGATCCGGTAATCGCCGCCGCTGCAGGTCACGGGGAAAGAGTAGATCAGCCCCGCCTCGATACCGTAGCTGCCGTCGGAGGGCACGGCCATGCTGGTCCACTCGCCATCAGGGGTCCCCAGGGCCCAGGCCCGCATGTGATCGATGGCGGCGCTCGCTGCGGAGGCGGCACTGGAGGCGCCGCGAGCCTTGATGATGGCTGCGCCCCGTTGCTGCACGGTGGGGATGAAGGTATCCCGCACCCAGGCGTGATCCACCAGCTCCGGCGCCGGCTGGCCATTGACGGTGCAGTGGCTGATATCTGGATACTGCGTGGCGGAGTGGTTCCCCCAGACCGCCAGGCCCTGGATGTCGTTGGCATGGCAGCCGACCTTGCCGGCCAGCTGCGCCAGGGCACGGTTGTGATCGAGCCGCGTCATGGCGGTAAAGTTGCGCGGCTCAAGATCCGGGGCGTTGCGCTGGGCGATCAGGGCGTTGGTGTTCGCCGGATTGCCCACGGCCAGGACCTTGACCTTGCGGCTGGCGACGGCGTTGAGCGCCTGCCCCTGGGCCGAGAAGATGGCAGCGTTGGCCTCGAGCAGATCCTTGCGCTCCATCCCCGGGCCACGGGGCTTGGCACCGACGAGCAGGACATAGTCGGCATTGCGGAACGCCTCCTCGGCCTGATCGGTCGCGACGATATCGGCGACGAGGGGGAAGGCGCAGTCCTCGAGCTCCATGACCGTACCCTGCAGCGCCTCCTGCGCCTGCGGGATCTCAAGCAGCTGCAGGATCACCGGCTGATCCTTGCCGAGCATCTCACCAGCGGCGATGCGGAACAGCAGGCTGTAGCCGATTTGGCCGGCGGCCCCGGTCACAGCGATGCGTACAGGTGCTTTCATGGCTCTCTCCTTGTCTGAGGGGCCCGCCCGCGAGCGGTCCGGTGCCGTCATGAAGGCGGCGATTGTAGCAGACCCGGCGTGGCGGCTGGCGCCCCCACGCCCTAGCCCGCCACCCAGCGCAGCTCCATCCCCGGCCCGGCGCCGAGCGCTGCGGCGGCGGAGCCGGCGTTGACCGAGACCTCGACCAGCCCCATAGAGTTGGCGTACCAGAAGGCCTCCCCCGGGGCGACATCGGCGAACTTCTCGGCTCGCGGCAGTCGCCGGCCAGCGAGGGTCAGCGCCACCTCAGGCCCCAGGGTGGCAGCACGCCGGCCGCTGATTAGGTTGCCGAAGCCATCTTGGTAAACCACCCCGTCCCAGTCCATTGGCCAATCCTGGCCGACCCAATCGGCCACCGGGCGCGCACCCGGCGGCGGCGCACCGTGGCCGGTCACTGCCGCAGCGACGTCGGCGAAGACATCGCGGCCGTGGAAGGTTGCCGGCGTTCCGGAGGGGGCCGGCGGCAGGGCGTAGGCGTGGACATGCCGGGCGCGGGCGGCGGCAACGGCGAGCAAGCCGTTGTCCGGCCCCACCAGCCAGCGCCCATCGATTTGCATGGCCAGCCCGCCGCGCTCGGTGCCGACACCGGGGTCGACCACCGCGAGCACCGTCGCGCGCTCCGGAAGATGAGGGAGGATCGCAGCGAGGAGGTAGGCCGCATGATCCGGCCGGAAGGCCGGCGCATCATGCATCAGGTCGATGGTCCGCGGCAGGCACTCCGCCGCCTGCAGGATGCGGCCGTGAAGCTGGCCGACATACGGCCCCTGCAAGGTATAGTCGGTGAACAGGAAGACGGCACCGAGGGCGGTAGCTGGTGCGACCCCGGTGCTCATCGCTTACGCCTCCGCCGTCGCCTCGGCATCCTCCTCGGAGGTGCGCCGCGCGGCGATAGCATCCTCACGCTCAACGAGCTGCATGATGGCCATGGGGGCCCCATCACCCTGGCGGTAGCCGCAGCGCAGGATACGCGTATACCCGCCCGGGCGCTCCTTGAAGTGCGGCCCTAGCTCCTCAAAGAGCTTGGTGACCATCTCCTTATCGCGCAGCCGCGCGAAGGCGAGGCGCCGATTCGCCGTGGTGTCCTCCTTGGCGAGGGTGATCAGCGGCTCGGCAACCCGGCGCAGCTCCTTCGCCTTGGGCACCGTGGTGCGGATCTCCTCCTCGCGGAAGAGCGCAGCGGCGAGGTTCTTCAGCATCGCCTTGCGGTGCGAGTTGTCACGATTGAAGTGACGTCCTGCTTTACGATGGCGCATGACGTTGATCCTTTAGACGGTTTAGCCGGCGATACGGGCACGGTCGCCGAGGGACGGCGGCGGCCAGTTGTCCAGCTGCATCCCCAGCTCCAGACCGTGCTCGGCGAGGGTCTCCTTGATCTCGTTGAGCGACTTCTTGCCGAGGTTCGGCGTCTTGAGCAGCTCCACCTCGGTGCGCTGGACGAGATCGCCGACGTAGTGGATACTCTCGGCCTTGAGGCAATTGGCGGAGCGCACAGTCAGCTCGAGGTCGTCAATGGGCCGCAGCAGCACCGGATCGATCTCCGGCTCCTCCTGCTCTTCGCCGCCTTCGAGCACCCCCCCCTCGAGATCCACGAACACAGACAGCTGATCGCGCAGCAGGCTAGCGGCGAACTTCACCGCCTCCTCCGGCGTGACCACGCCGTTGGTCTCGATATCCAGGACCAACTTGTCCAGGTCGGTGCGCTGCTCGACACGGGCGCTCTCCACCGCGTAGGAGACACGCCGGACCGGGCTGAAGCTGGCGTCCAGCGCCAAATGCCCGATGGTACGCGTATCCTCCTCCTGGCGAGCGGTCACCGGCACGTACCCTCGACCGCGCTCGATCTTGAGCGAGGCCTTGAACGTCTGCTCATGGGTGATGGTGGCGATGTGCAGCTCCGGATTCTGGATCTCCACATCGTGCTCAGTGACGATGTCCGCGGCTGTCACCTGCCCTGGCCCTTGCTTCTGCAGGTTCAGGGTAACGCTGTCGCGGTCATTGAGCCGGACGGCGAGCTCCTTGAGGTTGAGCAGGATATCCACGGTATCCTCGTGGATCCCCTCGACCGCCGTGTACTCGTGCTGGACGCCCTCGATCTCCACCTCGGTGACCGCGGTCCCGGGCATAGACGACAGCAACAGCCGCCGCAGGGCATTGCCCAGCGTGTGGCCGAAGCCCCGCTCCAGCGGCTCCAGGACCACCTTGGCACGGTTGTCCGAGAGCGGCTCGATCTCGACCGAGCGCGGCTTGAGAAAGTCCTTCAGGTACCCCTTCATGGACGACACCTTGCAGTTGCGGCTGTTACTTGGAGTACAGCTCGACGATCAGCGGTTCGTTGATCTCTTGGGACAGGTCGGAGCGATCCGGCGCCTGCTTGTAGACGCCCTCCATCTTGTTGGCGTCGACCTCGACCCACGGGACCCAGCCGTTCTGCTGCGTCAGCTCCAGGGCGGCCTGGATGCGCAGCTGCTTCTTGGCCTTCTCCTTGACGGCGACCGTTTCGCCCGGCTGCACCTGATAGGACGGGACGTTGACCACCCGGCCGTTGACCAGGATACCGCGGTGGTTGACCAGCTGCCGCGCCTCGGCGCGCGTGCTCGCAAACCCCATGCGGTAGACGACATTGTCCAGGCGGCTCTCCAGCAGCTGCAGCAGCGCCGTGCCGGTGGCGTCCTTGCGCCGCGCGGCCTCCTTGTAGTAATTGCGGAACTGCCGCTCCATGATGCCGTACATGCGGCGGACCTTCTGCTTCTCGCGAAGCTGCAGGCCGTAATCCGACTGCCGGCCACCGCGGCGCTGCCCGTGCTGCCCGGGGGGTTGCTCAAGCTTGCACTTGGTATCGACCGACCGCACCCCGCTCTTCAGGAACAGGTCGGTCTTCTCGCGGCGCATCAGCTTGCACTTGGGACCGATATACTTGGCCATGGCGAGCGCTTCCTCCTCAGACCCGCCGCTTCTTGGGCGGCCGGCAACCGTTGTGCGGGATGGGCGAGACGTCGGCGATGTTGGTGATGCGATAGCCGACGGCGTTCAGCGCGCGCACGGCGGACTCACGCCCCGGGCCCGGCCCCTTGACGCGGACCTCCAGGTTCTTCAGGCCGTAATCCTGAGCGGCCCGTGCTGCTCGCTCCGAGGCCACCTGGGCGGCGAAGGGCGTGCTCTTGCGCGAGCCCTTGAAGCCGCTGCCGCCGGCGCTTGCCCAGGACAGCGCATTGCCCTGCCGGTCGGTGATGGTGATCAGCGTATTGTTGAACGTCGCATTGATATGCGCGACGCCATCACTGACAGTGCGCTTGACTTTCTTCTTGCCGCCACCGCGGCTGGATGCCTTCGCCATAGGTCTCTGTTCCCGTGTTCACTCTGAACGCGGCGCCGATCCGGCCACGCGTTGTCTGTTTGCTGCCCGTCTTAGCGATTGGCGGGGCCGCGGCGCGGCCCCTTACGGGTCCGTGCGTTGGTCTGCGTCTGCTGCCCCCGGACCGGCAGGCCGCGGCGATGGCGCATGCCGCGGTAGCAGCCCAGGTCCATCAGGCGCTTGATATCCATCGCCACGGAGCGGCGCAGGTCGCCCTCGATGACGTAGTTACCGACCTCTTGGCGCAGCGCCTCGACCTCGGCATCGTTGAGATCGCGGACCCGCCGGTCATGGGGCACGCCCGCCGCTTTACAGATGTTCAGCGCGCGCGTGTGGCCGATGCCGTAGATCGAGGTCAGCGCGACCCACGCCTGCTTGTTCGTCGGTATATTGATTCCTGCGATTCGGGCCATGGGGCCAACTCTCCCGTGATTCGCGCTTGTGGGTACCGGGTCGATCCTCGCGGGCCGACTGCCCGAGCCGGATTCAGCCCTGGCGCTGCTTATGCCGCGGCTCCGTGCAGATCACCCGCACAGTCCCACGGCGCTTGACGATCTTGCAGTTCCGGCAAATCCGCTTGACCGATGCATTGACTTTCATGGTCGCCTCTCCAAGGTCTTCGGGCACGGCCCTTACGGGCAGCGCCAAAGGCGCGAAAGGATACCAATCCTCGCGCCCGGACGCCACCCCGCAGGCCCGCTCCCCCTACAATCCGATTCAGCGCAGCATCCCGCCGCCGGCCCGGCTATGGCCCTTGAGGTTGGCCTTCTTCATCAGCGGCTCATACTGATGGGAGACCAGGTGCGACTGCAGCTGCGCCATGAAGTCCATGACCACGATGACGCTGATCAGCAACGAGGTACCGCCGAAGTAGAACGGCACGTTCCAGTACAGGATCAGGAACTCCGGCATCAGGCATACCGCCGTGATGTAGAGTGCACCGATGAAGGTCAGCCGGCTCTGGACCTGATCGATGTAGCGGGCTGTCTGCTCACCGGGACGGATCCCCGGGATAAACGCCCCGGAGCGCTTCAAGTTCTCAGCGGTATCCCGCGAGTTGAACACCAGGGCCGTGTAAAAGAAGCAGAAGAAGATGATCGCCGCAGCGTAGAGTGCTACGTAGATCGGCTGCCCCGGCGAGAGCGTAGCCGCGATGTCGCCGATGAAGCCGAGCCCTTCGGTGTCGCCGAACCACTGCCCGGCCGTGGCCGGGAAGAGGATGATGCTGGAGGCGAAGATCGGCGGGATCACGCCGGCCATATTCAGCTTCAGCGGCAGGTGGCTCTGCTGCGCGGCGTACATCTTGCGCCCCTGCTGGCGCTTAGCATACTGCACTGTGATCCGCCGCTGCCCCCGCTCGACGAAGACGATAAACGCCGTTACCGCCACCCCCATGATCAGCAGCAGGAGGATCGTCCCGGTGCCAAGTTCACCGGTGCGCTGCAGCTCGAGCGTGCCGCCGAGCGCGCTCGGCAGCCCGGCGACGATCCCTGCGAAGATAAGGATCGAGATGCCGTTGCCGATGCCCCGCTCGGTGATCTGCTCGCCGAGCCACATCAGGAAGACCACGCCAGTGGCCAGGGTGACCGTGGCGATGAAGATGAACGCCGGCCCCGGCATCCCCGCCACGCCTTGATTCTGCAGCGCGATGCTGATGCCGATCCCCTGGAAGGTGGCCAGCGCCACGGTGCCGTAGCGGGTGTACTGCGTGATCTTCCGCCGGCCAGCCTCGCCCTCCTTCTTGAGCTGCTCCAGGCTCGGAACCACGGCCGTGAGCAGCTGCATGATAATGGAGGCCGAGATATAGGGCATGACGCCGAGGGCGAAGATGGAGAGCCGCTCCAGCGCCCCGCCGGCGAACATGTTGAACATCTCCAGGATGGTACCGCGCTGCTCCTCGACCATCTGCTCCAACGCTTCAGGGTCGATGCCGGGGATCGTGATGTGCGTCCCGATCCGGTAGATGACCAGCGCGAGCAGCACGAAGAGCAGACGCTGACGGACCTCGGTGAAGCGTCCTACGCCACCGAGACCTCCTGCGGCACCACCTGGACGTCCCAACTTAGCCCTCCTCGACGACTTGGCCGCCGGCCGCCTCGATCGCCTCGCGGGCCCCCTTGGTGACCTTGACGCCGCGCACGGTGACGGCGCGGTCGATCTGCCCCGCAGCGATGATCTTCACGTGCTCCATGTTCTTGCGCACGACGCCAGCCTTCCGCAGCTCGCCCAGATCCACCGTGTCACCCTCGACCCGGGCGAGCTCGTGGAGGCGGACCTCGGTGGTGCGCAGCCCCTTGCGGGACTTGAAGCCGAACTTCGGCACCCGGCGCTGCAGCGGCATCTGGCCGCCCTCAAAGCCCACCTTGTGGTAACCGCCCGAGCGGCTGTGCTGGCCTTTATGGCCACGGCCACAGGTCTTGCCGAGGCCGCTGCCCTCACCGCGCCCGAGGCGCTTGGCATCCGGCCGGCTGCCCGGGGCCGGCGACAGGTTGTTGAGCCGCATTACGCCTCCTGAACTTCCAGCATGTAGGACACCTTGCGGATCATCCCACGATTCTCCGGGGTGTCGTCCACCATGACCGTCTGGTGCATACGGCGCAGGCCCAGGCCAGCCACGCACTTGCGATGGCGCTCGAGGCGGCCGTGGGGGCTGCGCCGCAGCGTGACCCGAAGCTTCTTCCCGTTCGTCGTCATCAGCCCGTAATCTCCTCGACCGACTTGCCCCGCCGGGCGGCGACCGCCTCGGGCGAATCCATGGAGGCGAGCCCATCCACGGTCGCGCGGACCACGTTGATCGGGTTGCGCGAGCCGACCGACTTGGCAAGCACGTCCTGGACACCAACCACCTCGAAGACCGCGCGCATGGCGCCGCCGGCGATGATCCCGGTCCCCGGGGAGGCAGGCTTCATGAAGACCTTGCTCGAGCCGTGGAAGTGGGTCACCGGGTAGCGCAAGGTCGTGCCATCGAGCGACACCGTCCGCATGCCGTTGCGGGCACGCTCCATCGCCTTCTGGATGGCCGCCGGGACCTCACGAGCCTTGCCGTAGCCGAAGCCGACCCGGCCCTCGCCATCGCCGACCACGGTCAGCGCCGTGAAGCCGAACTGCCGGCCACCCTGGACGACCTTCGCCACACGGTTGATCGTGATCAGCTTCTCGCGGAGACCGTCCGCGCCGGTTTGTTCCCCGTTCGACATAGCTTTCGCCCCTACCTAGAACTTCAGTCCGGCTTCGCGCGCGGCCTCGGCCAGCGCCTGCACCCGGCCGTGATATCGATAGCCAGCGCGGTCGAAGGCTACCTGCTCGATACCGGCCTCCTTGGCGCGCTCAGCGATCAGCCGGCCGACCTCTTTCGCGGCGCTCACGTTGCCGGTGCCCTCATCGCGATTGCGCAGCAAGGGCTCCACCGTCGAGGCGGCCGCCAAGGTCTGCGAGCCGTCCGGCTGCTGGACCTGTGCATAGATGTGGCGCGGCGTGCGGTGGACCGACAGCCGATAGGCACCGGCCTCGCGGATGCGCCCGCGGCTCTTGCGCGCGCGCCGCATGCGTGCTGTGTACTTGTCCATCTTCGTCCCCACCGCCTACTTCTTCTTGGCTTCTTTGAGGACCACCCGCTCGTCGGCGTAGCGCACGCCTTTACCCTTATAGGGCTCCGGCGGGCGGTAACCGCGAATCTGAGCAGCCACCTGGCCGACCTGCTGCTTGTCGGCGCCCTTGACCACCACCTCGGTCTGGGAGGGGCACTCGATGGTCACCCCCTCCGGGATCTCGTAGTGCACCGGGTGGGAGTAGCCGAGCGTGAGGTTGAGGGTGTTGCCCTGCACCTGCGCCCGGTAGCCGACGCCCTTGAGCTCGAGCTTGCGCTCGAAGCCCTGGCTGACGCCGACGACCATATTGTTCACCACGGAACGCGTGGTGCCCGCCAGTGCCACGGCGCGGGTGCTCCGCTGCCGGGGCTGGAACGTCAGCGCGCCCGCCTCCGGGTCATGGCTCGGCTCGACCAGCCGGTGGCATTGCCAGGCCATTTGCCCTTTCGGCCCCTTGACCTGGATGTCGTTGCCCTGGAGCGTCACCTCCACACCGGAGGGGATCTCCACGGGTGCCTTTGCGACTCTCGACATGATTGCCCGTCCTGTCTAGAAGACCCAGCAGAGTACCTCACCGCCGTGCCCCTGCGCGCGGGCCGTACGGTCACTCATCACGCCCTTGGACGTGGAGACCACGGCCGTGCCCAGCCCATTGCGCACGCGCGGCAGCTCGTCACGTCCACGGTAGATCCGCAGCCCCGGGCGGCTGTAGCGCTGGATTTCCCGGATCGCCGGCTGCCCCTCATGGTAGCGGAGGCTGATCTCCAGGACCGGCTTCTTCTCTTCCCCGACCACGCGGTAGTCCTCGATATACCCTTCCTCGAGGAGGACCGCGGCGATGCCCCGCTTGAGCTTCGACGACGGCATACGCACTTCCGCCTTCTCGGCGTGGTGCGCGTTCCGTACCCGGGTCAGCATATCGGCAATGGGATCGGTCATGCTCATGGCAGTAGTATCCCTTTACCAGCTCGAGAGGGTCAGGCCCGGGATCTCGCCGTTCATGGCTGCCTGGCGCAGCTCATTGCGGGCTAGCCCGAACTTGCGATAGTACCCGCGCGGCCGGCCGGACTTGGCGCAGCGGTTGCGCTGACGCACCGGGCTGGCGTTCCGCGGGATCTGCTGTAGCTTGAGCTGCGCTTCGAAGCGCTCCTCCACGCTCGACTCCGGGTCGTGGATGACCGCCTTGAGCCGCTCGTGCTTGGCGGCGTGCTTCTGGGCCAGCTTACGGCGCTTTCGGTCGCGCTCAACCATGGATTTCTTGGCCATCTGCGCTGCTCCTCTGGACGTCAGGTCCGGAAAGGAAAGCCGAACCCTTCCAGCAGGGCCTTCCCTTCCTCGTCGGTGCGAGCGGTCGTGGTCATGGTGATGTCCATGCCGCGCACCCGATCGATCTCGTCGTAGTCGATCTCCGGGAAGATCAGCTGCTCCCGGATCCCGAGGTTGTAGTTACCGCGCCCGTCGAAGGCGCGCGGCGAGAACCCGCGGAAGTCACGCACCCGCGGCGCAGCCACGTGGATAAAGCGCTCGAGGAACTCATACATCCGCTCGCGGCGCAGCGTGACCTTGCAGCCGATCGGCCAACCCTCACGGATCTTGAACCCGGCCACGGACTTGCGGGCGCGGGTCACCATCGGCTTTTGCCCGGAGATCTTCGCCAGGTCCTCCTGTGCGGCCTCCAGGATCTTCTTGTCCTTGGTCGCCTCGCCCAGCCCCATGTTGATCACGATCTTCTCGAGCCGGGGGACCTGCATGATGTTCCGGTACCCGAAGCGCTCCTGCAGGGCCGGTGATACCTGTTCCTGATAAAGCTTTCGCAACGTCGCCATCCCAGCCCCCTCAGGCGTCAATCAGCTGCTGGTTCGACTTGAAATAGCGCACCTTGCGACCCCCCTCCCAACGGCAGCCGACGCGGTCGGCTTTCTGCGTCTCGGGGTTGTAGATCGCCACATTCGAGATGTGGATCGGTGCCTCTTTCTCGATGATGCCGCCGGTCGTACCCTGCATCGGATTGCCGCGGGTGTGGCGCTTGACCATATTGACGTTGTCGACAACCACACGATCACGATCCGGGATCACCCGGGTGACCTTGCCGCGACGCCCCTTGTCCTTCCCGGCGATGACGATGACCTCGTCGCCCGTACGAATCTTGCGCATGATGACCTCGCCTACAGTACTTCGGGCGCCAGGGAGATAATCCGCATGAAGCGCTCATTGCGCAGCTCACGGGTCACGGGGCCGAAGACACGCGTGCCGATGGGCTGCAGGTTGTTGTTTAGCAGTACGGCCGCATTGCCGTCGAAACGGATCTTGGAGCCGTCGGCCCGGCGCACGCCGCGCTTGCTGCGGACCACAACGGCGTTGTAGACCTCGCCTTTCTTGACGCGCCCCCGCGGGATCGCGTCCTTGACGCTGACCTTGACGATATCACCAATCCCCGCATAGCGGCGCTTGGAGCCACCCAGCACCTTGATGCACTGCACCTGCCGGGCGCCACTGTTATCCGCCGCCTTGAGGAGGCTCTCCATCTGGATCATGACGCTTCACCCGCTCTTGTTCTTGCTCGCCCCCTTGCGGGGGAAACTCCCGCGCGCGCTCAGCTCGCGGCCCGCTCCAGCACCTTCACCAAGCGCCAGGACTTGTTCTTGGACAGCGGCCGGCACTCCTGGATGGCGACCCAATCGCCCTCGCGCCCCTCGTTGCCCTCGTCATGGGCGTGGAGCTTGGTCGACCGCCGGATGAACTTGCCGTACAGCGGATGCTTGACGCGGCGCTCAACCAGCACCGTCAGGGTCTTGTCCATCTTGTCGCTGACCACGCGCCCGTTCACGGTGCGGGTATTCTTCTCTTCACTCATGCCTGCCGCTCCGCACGCTTACGCTCGTTGAGCACGGTTTTGATACGCGCGATGTTCCGGCGCACCTTGCCGAGCTGATCAAACCGGGACAGCTGGCCGCTCGCCTTCTGCATCCGCAGGTTGAACTGCTCCTTGCGGCGCTCGAGCAGCTCTTTCTCTAGCTCCTCGGTGCTTTTCTCGCGCAGCTCGCTCGCCTTCATCACATCACCGTCCGGTTCACAAAGGTGGTCTTCACCGGGAGCTTCGCAGCCGCACGGCGGAACGCCTCGCGGGCGACCTCCTCGGAGACGCCCTCAAGCTCGTAGAGGACGCGCCCCGGAGCGACCGGCTCGCACCAGTGGTCGACGTTGCCCTTACCCTTGCCCATCCGGACCTCGAGCGGCTTCTCGGTGACCGGCTTATCCGGGAAGACCCGGATCCAGATCTTGCCGCCGCGGCGGATGTAGCGATTGATAGCGCGCCGCGCAGCCTCGATTTGCCGCGACGTGATCGGCCCGCGAGTGGTCGCCTTGAGGCCGTACTCGCCGAAGCTCACCCGATCACCGCGGGTCGCTAGGCCGCTGTTGCGGCCCTTCTGCTTCTTCCGGTACTTGGTCCGTTTCGGCTGTAACATGGCTTACGAGCTCCCGTCCGCTCAGCCCTGGGCCGCGGCGGCGCGTTTGACGCGCTCCGCCCGCGCCCCTTCGTTTTCGGTGTCGATGATCTCGCCCTTGAAGATCCAGACCTTCACACCGATCACGCCGTAGGTCGTTTTCGCCTCGGCGAAGCCGTAATCGATGTCGGCGCGTAGCGTATGCAGCGGCACACGCCCCTCGCGGTACCACTCGGTCCGGGCGATCTCGGAGCCGTTGAGCCGGCCCGCGACTTGCACCTTGATCCCCTGGGCACCAACGCGCTGGGCGTTGCCGACAGCCCGCTTGAGCGCCCGGCGGAACATGACGCGGCGCTCCAGCTGCCCGGCGATCCCCTCGGCCACCAGGTTGGCATCGGCCTCCGGCTTGCGGATCTCCTCGATATTGATGTGGACCGGCACCCCCATCCGGGCCGCCACCTCACCGCGAAGCCGATCGATGTCCTCGCCCTTCTTGCCGATCACAATGCCCGGACGGGCAGTATGGATGGTCACCAGGGCATTCTTCGCCGGACGCTCGATCTGGATACGACTCACGGAGGCGTTCTTCAGGCGCCAGCGAATGAACTCCCGCACCTCCAGGTCGGTATTCAGGTACTTGCTGAAGTTCGAGCCATCGGCGTACCACATGGAACGCCAATCTTCGGTGACGCCCAGCCTAAACCCTGTGGGATGGGTCTTATTTCCCATGCCGGCCTCTCTCGCTTGATCCGCTTCAGTCCTCGGCGACCGCCACGGTAATGTGGCTGGTCCGTTTGAGGATTCGGTTGGCGCGCCCCTTGGCGCGCGGCTGAATCCGCTTCATCGTCGGGCCCTCGTCGACGCAGATACGCGCTACACGCAGCTCGTCGATATCGGCGCCGTCATTGTGCTCCGCGTTCGCGATCGCCGACTCGAGCACCTTACGCACGATCTTGGCGCCCTTGCGCGGGCTAAACTCCAGCGTGCGCAGCGCGTCATCTACCGGCAGGCCACGGATCTGATCCGCGACAAGCCGGGCCTTTTGCGGCGAGATCCGCGAGAAACGCAGTTTCGCTTGGGTCTCCATGGCGCGCTCCCGTTATCGCTTCGACTTCTTGTCCGCAGCGTGGCCGCGGAAGGTACGCGTCACCGCAAACTCGCCCAGCTTGTGGCCAACCATGTTCTCGTTGATCAGCACCGGAACATGCTGGCGCCCGTTGTGGATCGCGATGGTGAGCCCGACCATGTCCGGCATCACCACCGAGCGACGCGACCAGGTCTTGATCGGCCGCTTGCTGTTGCTGGCATTCGCCTCTTCCACCTTCTTCAGCAGGTGGTGGTCGATGAACGGCCCTTTCTTGGTCGAGCGTGGCACGATTCTTTACCCCTCAACGCTTCCGTCGGCGCACGATGTACTGATCGGTGCGCTTATTCTTGCGGGTCTTATGCCCCTTAGTGGGCATACCCCACGGCGAGACCGGGTGACGGCCACCGGCGGTGCGGCCTTCGCCGCCGCCGTGCGGGTGGTCAACCGGGTTCATGGCGACACCGCGGACCGTCGGCCGCCGGCCGGCATAGCGCTTCGCTCCGGCCTTGCCGAGGTTGCGCAGGCTGTGCTCGGTGTTGCCGACCTCACCCACGGTCGCCATGCAATCGGCCGGCACCCGGCGCATCTCCCCCGATTTCAGGCGCAGGGTCGCCATGCCGCTCTCGCGGGCGACGACCTGGACGCTGACACCGGCGGAGCGAGCGAGCTGGGCGCCCTTGCCGGGCTTGAGCTCGACGCAGTGCACCTGGGTGCCGACCGGAATGTTGCGCAGCGGCAGGGCGTTGCCCGGCCGGATGGCCGCGTCGCGGCCGCTCTGGATCGGCGAGCCGACCTCGACGCCACGAGGCGCGATAATATACCTTCTCTCGCCGTCTTGATAAAGGACCAGCGCAATATTCGCCGAGCGATTCGGATCGTACTCCAAGCGCTCGACCTTGCCGGGGACACCGACCTTGTTGCGCTTGAAGTCGATGATGCGGTAGCGCTGCTTGTGCCCACCGCCGCGATGGCGGGTCGTGATCCGCCCCTGGCTGTTGCGGCCGCCGCTCTTGGTCTTCTGTACCACCAGCGGCTCGTACGGACCGCCCTTGTGGAGCCGGGAATCCTTGGGCTTAACGACGAAGCGCCGGCCCGGCGATGTCGGCTTGCTCTTGACTAGTGCCATGGCTGGCTCTCCTTACTCCCCACCGAGGAAGTCGATATCCCGCCCCTCGGCGAGGGTGACGTATGCCTTCTTCCAGTCCCGGCGACGCCCCGGGATGCGCCCGAAGCGCTTGCGCTTGCCCTTGGCATGAACGGTGCGCACACCGGAGACCTGTACCTCGAACAGCTGCTCGATGGCGGCCTTGATCTCTCGCTTGTTCGCGTCCGGCGCCACTTGGAAGACCACCTGGCCGCCGCTCTCATCGGCGATGGCGGTGCTCTTCTCGGTGATGTGCGGTCCGCGCAGGACGGTGTAGAGTCTCTCCTGGTTCATGACAGCCACTCCTCGACACGGCGGATGGCAGGCACGGTGATCACGACCTGCTCGGCGCCGACCAGGCTCGCCGGATCGGCGTGACTGGCCTCGACCACATCGACGTGCGGCAGGTTGCGGGCGGCCAAGGCCAGGTTCTCTTCGAGCTCGTCGACGACAATCAGGCCCTGGACCACACCGAGGTCGTCCAGGCGTGCTCGCAGCTCACGGGTCTTCGGCGCTGCGACCGTGAGCTGCTCCACGGCCACCAGCCGCTCCTGACGGGCGAGCTCGGAGAGGATCGAGCGCATCGCGCCGCGGAACATCTTGCGATTGACCTTCTGCGCAAAATCCCGCGGCTTGGCCGCGAAGCTCCGGCCGCCACCGCGCCAGAGCGGGCTGCGGATGGTACCGGCACGGGCGTTGCCAGTCCCCTTCTGGCGCCACGGCTTCTTGCCGCCGCCGGCGACCTCGCTGCGGGTCTTCTGCGCCTTGGTGCCGGCACGCGCGCCGGCGAGGTGCGCGGTGACCACCTGATGGATCAGCGCTTCGCGGAACGGCGCATCGAAGGTCTGCTCAGAGACCTCGAGCTGGCCTGCCGCTTCGCCCTTTTCGTTGCTGAGCTTGAGCTCCATGGCTCCCCCTGTCACCTCTTACGCCTTGCTCGCCGGGCGGACGATCAGATCACCTCCCACTGCCCCGGGCACAGCGCCACGAATCAGCAGCAAGTTGCGCTCGCTATCGACGCGCACGACCTCCAGGTTCTGGATGGTGGCGCGACGATTGCCCATCTGGCCGGCCATCTTCTTGCCCTTGAATACGCGCCCGGGGCTCTGGCATTGACCGATGGAGCCCGGCACCCGGTGGGCCTTGTTGTTGCCGTGGGTGCTGCGCTGGGCCCGGAAGTTATGCCGCCGCACAGTCCCGGCGAAGCCACGCCCCTTGGAGGTACCGGTCACGTCCACCTTCTGACCGGCCTCGAAGCGACCGACATCGATGGCGTCGCCGGCCTCGGGCAGCGCTTCCTCGCTGCTGCGTTGGCCCTGATCCAGGCGAAACTCCCACAGGCCGCGTCCGGCCTCGACCCCAGCACGGGCGAAGTGGCCCGCCTCGGGCTTGCTAACCCGTTGCGGCTTGCGCCGGCCTGCCGTCACCTGGACCGCGCGGTAGCCATCGTGCTCCTCGGTCTTCACCTGGGTCACGCGATTCGGCTCCGCCTCAACCACGGTCACCGGGATCGACTGCCCGTCCTCGGTAAAGATACGCGTCATGCCGCGCTTGCGACCGACGATTCCAATTGCCATCGTCCGCGTCTCCTCAAATGTCACTGCCCGGATCTGGCTCACCGGGAACGAATAGACTCCGGCGGGCGTCTGGCACGCCGGAGCTTGCGCTCCGCATGCCGTCTGCCGACCGGAGCGTCGGATGCCGCCCGTTGCGACGGCTGCCGACGGATCAGTAGAGCTTGATCTGGACGTCGACGCCGGCGGCGAGGTCGAGCTTCATCAGCGCGTCGACCGTCTTCTCCGTCGGATCGATGATGTCCATCAGCCGCTTGTGGGTGCGGATCTCGTACTGGTCCCGCGCGTCCTTGTTGACGTGCGGCGAGGTCAGCACGGTGAACCGCTCCTTCTTGACCGGAAGCGGGATGGGGCCGCAGACATGGGCCCCGGTCCGCTTCGCGGTATCCACGATCTCCCGGGCAGACTGATCGATCAGGCGGTGATCGAACGCCTTGAGCCGGATCCGGATACGCTGGTTCTGTGTAACCGCTGCGGTCGCCATAGTCGTTTTACTCGATGATCTTGGAGACGACGCCGGCGCCGACGGTGCGGCCGCCCTCGCGGATGGCGAAGCGCAGGCCCTCCTCCATGGCGATGGGGGCGATCAGCTGCACCGTCATCTGGACGTTGTCGCCCGGCATCACCATCTCGGTGCCCTCCGGCAGCGTCACCGAACCGGTCACGTCGGTCGTACGGAAGTAGAACTGCGGCCGGTAGCCGTTGAAGAACGGCGTGTGGCGACCGCCCTCGTCCTTGCTCAGCACGTACACCTCGGCCTCGAAGTGCGTGTGCGGCGTGATCGACTTCGGCTTGCACAGCACCTGGCCGCGCTCCACCTCGTCGCGCTTGACCCCGCGCAGCAGCGCGCCGATGTTGTCACCCGCCTGCCCCTGGTCGAGCATCTTGCGGAACATCTCGACACCGGTGCAGGTCGTCTTGCGCGTCTCGCCGAGGCCGACGATCTCGACATCATCGCCGACGTTGATCACGCCCCGCTCAACCCGGCCGGTGACCACCGTACCGCGCCCGGAGATGGAGAAGACGTCCTCGATCGGCATCAGGAAGTCGCCGTCCACCGGACGCTCCGGCGTCGGGATCGACTCGTCCATCGCCTCGACCAGCTTGAGGATCGCCGGCCGCCCCATCTCCGAGTCGTCCCCCTCAAGCGCCTTCAGCGCCGAGCCGGTGATGACCGGGATGTTGTCACCGTCAAAGTCGTAGTCGCTGAGCAGCTCCCGGACCTCCATCTCGACGAGCTCGAGCAGCTCCGGGTCGTCGACCATGTCCGCCTTGTTCAGGAAGACCACGATCGCCGGCACACCCACCTGCCGGGAGAGCAGGATGTGCTCACGCGTCTGCGGCATCGGGCCGTCGGCGGCGGAGACGACCAGGATCGAGCCGTCCATCTGCGCCGCGCCAGTGATCATGTTCTTGACGTAGTCGGCGTGGCCCGGGCAATCCACGTGGGCGTAGTGCCGGCTCTCCGACTCGTACTCGACGTGCGCCGTCGCGATGGTGATCCCGCGCTCGCGCTCCTCCGGCGCGTTGTCGATCTGGTCGAAGGCGCGCGCGTCACCGCCATGCGCTTCGGCCAGCACCTTGGTCAGGGCCGCGGTCAGCGTGGTCTTACCGTGGTCCACGTGGCCGATCGTGCCGACGTTCACGTGCGGCTTCTTGCGCTCAAACTTTTCCTTGGACATCGACGGCTTCTCCCCGTAGATCGCTCGTTATCGGACAGGGCGGTATCGCGCGTTGCGCCGTGACAAAGATGGAGCCCATAACCGGACTCGAACCGGTGACCTCTTCCTTACCAAGGAAGTGCTCTACCTGCTGAGCTATATGGGCCCGCAACAACCGTCTGCGCCGTACCCCTTGTGGTGCCGTGCCTGGAGCGGGTGATGGGAATCGAACCCACGTCATCAGCTTGGAAGGCTGAGGTTCTACCACTGAACTACACCCGCAGAACCTGACCTTCGGCGTCACGCGCCTGCTGCGCCCTCAAAGGCGCTTACGGCGCTCTCGGGCGGCGCTCCGTCTGGTGGAGGGGGGAGGATTCGAACCCCCGAAGGCTGAGCCAGCAGATTTACAGTCTGCCCCCGTTGACCGCTTGGGTACCCCTCCAGATGCAGGCTGAAAGATTATGCAGAGCCAGCCTTTGACTGTCAACGCTGGAGCTGGCGACAGGACTCGAACCTGCGACCCGCTGCTTACAAGGCAGCCGCTCTACCGACTGAGCTACGCCAGCGCTGATAAGCGTATATAGTAATCACCACTGGAGCGCATCGCAATGCACGGGGTGCCACAGGCCGCCGATCTCCACTACCGAAACCCCGGCCACGGGTGCCATGAGCACCACCCGCGCCGTGCGCCACGTTCGATAGGCCGGCTCCACGGTCACCGCGAACCCCTTGCGGCGGATCTCGCGGAGCTGCTCATCGGCCGCCGCGCGCTCGGCGAAGACACCGTAAGAGACCGTCGGCCGACCATCGGCGCCAAGGCTCAACCTGGCCTCGAAACCAGCCGCCCGCGCCCGCTCGATCCGCGCTCGGGCCTGCTGCAGAGGTAGCCGCTCGGGTGCTGCGAGCCGATAGCCGAGCTGCCGCTCGTACACCCCTTCCTCCACCGCCGCGACATACCCCCGCTCCCGAAGCCCCGCCAACAGCCCCCGGGCCCGATCCCGATCGGCGATCCATGGCGTAGCATAGCAGCCGCCATCACGCTCTGCCGGCGGCGCAATCTCAAGCCCCTCCTCCCCCGCAGCCGTGAGCGCAGGCACCAGCAGCAGCAACAAGCCTCCGCGAGGGACGATCATCCGAGGGTATCGCGCCAGCGGGCCCATGCCGCAACGCCTTCGAGGACCAGGTGCGGACGATGCTCCCACTCCGGGCCGAGCGCCTCGTGCAGGCACCCGGCACCGCCGCCCGTGAGGATCCGCCGGGCACCAGGTAGGCAAGCAGCGAGCACCTGTTCAGTGAGTGCATGAACGGCCCCGATGGTGCCAACCGCTACACCGCTCACCATCCCGGCCTCGGTCGAGTCCGCCGGTACGCTCGCGGCCACCCCCGGTGCCAGCTCCGGCAAGGCGGCCGTACCCTGCGCCAGGGCGTCGAGCAGCAACCTCGGCCCCGGGAAGATCGCCCCGCCCAAGTGGCACCCCTCCTGATCGATCCCGTCGACGGTGATCGCCGTACCGCAGTCGAGGATACAGGCCCCCGCCGGGGCCACCAGATGACGTGCGCCGATCAGCGCCGCCCAGCGATCGGCACCAAGCTCCGCGGGACGCCGGTAACCGCTACGTACGCCGGCCGCCACGGCCGTGCTCCTCAGGCGATGCTGAGGCACCGCCCAGAGGGCATCCAGGCGTGCTTCCAGGCACTGCTGCCAGGCCGGATCACAGACACTGACCAGATCGATGCGTACCGGAGCCACCGCGCCGGGCCAGGCGCGACCGAGGGCCTCCGCCGTAGCCGCCGCCCCGCCGCTGGCGGGATACGGGATGCGGCCCGTCCGCACCAACGAGCCGTCCGCTGTTGCAGCGGCCCACTTCACCGAGGTATTGCCGAGATCAAGAAGGAGGTGCATCGCCTCAGCCATGCTCCGGGATCAGCTGCGCCTCTCCGCTGGAGAAGGTCTCGTAGCCGGCCTCGGTATGCAAGCGCAAGCGGCCACTGGCATCGATACCGCAGGCCGTCCCGATAACGGTACGGGGGCCACAGGCCAGCCACAGGCGTTGCCCGCGCAGAGCATCGAATGCTTCCCAGCCAGCCAGCAGGGGGGCCACCCCTTCCGCCTGGAACCGTGCTGCTGCCGAGGCCACCGCCAGGACGGCATCGCCCGCTAGCTGATTGCGCATCCCCTGCGCTGCATCAGCAGCAAACAGCGTCCCCGGCTCCGCACCGAGGTGTGCCGCCCCTCCCGGGGGACGCAGGTTGAGGCCAACACCGACAACGATCCGGCACGGTCCCTGGGGCTCGCCACGCAGCTCGGTGAGGATGCCTCCCACCTTGTGCCCAGCGATCAGGAGGTCGTTCGGCCATTTGACCATGACCTCGATCCCGCGCGCGCGCAAGGCGACGGCCAGCGCCACCGCCGCTCCCAGCGCCAGCGGTACCGGCGGCTCCGGCAAGGCATCGAAATCGCAGGCCAGGGAGCAGTAGAGGCCCCCGAGCGGCGAGAGCCAGCTACGGCCGAGGCGCCCGCGCCCAGCCCGCTGCCCCTCGGCGAGCACGACGCTGATGCCCCGCTCCGGTGCCTGCAGGGCGAGGTCATTGGTGGAGTCAGGGAAGAACTCGACGCGCAATGCCGCAGGCAAGGGACGGAGGCCGGCACCGTGCCAACGCGCCAGCAGCTCCCGGGCAACCAGGGGCTCATACCCCCCAGGGATCCGGTACCCCCGTCCTCGCACGGCCTCGACCGGCAGACCGCGCGCACGAAGCCGGGCCAAGGCACGGCCAACCCCGGCCCGGGTGAGCCCCAAGGCGGCTCCGAGCGCCGTCCCGGAGTGGAAACGGCCATCCGACAGGGCATGCAGCAGACGGCCTTCCGAGGTGTGCTCGAGGTGATCCACGAGTTGCTGCGCTCCTGTTGTGTTTCAGGC
>JBKGYE010000017.1:0-27612 GCA_046546255.1 Halorhodospira sp.
CGGTGCAGTCAAGGACGACACACCGCTCGCTGGCCCGCCCTGCCTGAAAGGCCTTTATACTGGCGTTCTCTCTCGCACGGCGTTGAGCATCTCCGCCCGGAGCCCTTGATCGTCTCTAGCTCGTCGGTGGCTTGCATTATTGGTCTTTACGCGAGAACAGGCTGAGGTCATCGCGCACAAGGGTGGTCACGCCCGGGTCAGTGCTGCTGCTGGATCCGGCAAGACGGCCACGCTAGTCGCGCGCGTGCTGGAACTGCTGCAAAGAGGTGCAGATCCTGCGCGCATACGTGTGCTGATGTTCAATCGCTCGGCACGAGCGGATTTCGAGCGGCGGCTGGCTGTGGCTCTGCGCGAGGCGGCTCTGGAGGTGCAGGTGCCGGTGCAGACCTTCCACAGCGCTGGCTATCGGCTGCTCCAGCGCTTGGAGATGGAGGGGGTCGTGCCGCGCCGTCGCCTGGAGACGGCGGATTGGGTCGGGCGCAAGCTAGCCCGTGCCGCTCTAGAGGCGGTGCTCGGTGAGCATGGGGAGGCTGCTTCCGTCGAGGACGAAGAGGTAGAGACCTTCCTCGCCTTTATAGATGTGGTTAAGGCGGATATCCGAGAGCCGGTCTTGGTGCACGCCGACGCCCCTGCTTTGCTCGGTACGTATCTGCCGCGGCACTACCTGGATGCCTATCGGCGTTTTGAGGCTCTGCGCGATGAGCAAGGCGTGCGCTTGCTCCATGATTTGATCCATGAACCGGTATGGGCCCTGCTTGCCGATGACGTCCTGGCCCGGCGCTTCCGGAATCACTTCGATCATCTAATCATCGATGAGTATCAGGACGTCAACGAAGCACAGCAACAGCTTGTCCGCTGCATCGCTGGCGAGCGGGCAGCGGTGATGGTGGTCGGCGATCCTGACCAGTGTGTCTATCAGTGGCGTGGGGCACGGCCGGAGTACATCGTCCGCCGTTTCGAGGAGGACTTCCCCGGTGCGGCCCATTATACCCTGCCCCATACCTTCCGCTTCGGCCATGCTGTCGCCTTGCTCGGCAACCATTGCGTAGTACGCAATCGTCAGCGGGATGGCAAGCTCTGCCTTGCGGCGCCGGCGAATCCGGCCACTGAGGTCCATCGTTGCACGGACGAGGATCCAGAGCTCTATCGACGTATGGTGGCTGATCATCGTCAGGCCGGCGGTCGGCTAGCAGAGATGGCGGTGCTGGTGCGTCTCTATAGCCTGGCTGCACCGCTGGAGCTGGAGCTGCTCGAGGCCGAGGTGCCCCTGCATCTAGAGGGGCGGGCAGGGCTGTTCCAGCGGCGCGAGATCCGTGCCCTGCTTGGCTATCTGCGCTACGCCGCCGGTCTGCTGCGTGAGCCGTTGCCCGATGGGGCGGGGATGACCGAGCTGCTCACCGAGATGCTGATGCTGCCAGTGGCTGGTCTGCGCCGGCAGGAAGCGCAGGCCCTTGCGCGCGAGTGTGCCGAGAGCCGCTTGCCATTGGAGCGTAGCCTGAGCCGGATGGCGGGAGAACTGCCGAAGTGGAAGGGCCGCCGCCTGCGTGCGCGCATGGCCTCGCTGGCGGTGATTGCCGAGCTGCATGGCGAGGATCCGGTGGATCAGGCCCTCGATGAGATCATCGGTGAGCTGGATTTGTATGAGGCCATTGCCGGTGGCTCATCAAGTGCCGAGGTGGCCACTGACCGGACCATGATGATCGATGCGTTGCGCCGCTTTGCCGCGAGCGGGGGCTGGGGGGTTGCCGAGTTCCTCGAGCGCTGTGCGGTGCTCATCGCTCGCTCGGCGCAGTGGCAACAGGCTCCGCCGGCGGAGGCCGTCCGAGTGACCTCTATCCATCGGGCCAAGGGGTTAGAGTGGCCGGTAGTGATCGTCCCCGGCCTGGCCGAAGGGACCTTCCCGTATCTCACTGGGGAGGGAACGGCCGTGGATATTGAGGCTGAGCGCCGGCTCTTTTATGTAGCTGTCACTCGGGCCCAGCGTCGGCTCTATCTGGTCCACCCGCGGGACCCGCGGCTGGAGCAGGCGCTCAGTAACGGCCGCGTGGAGCGCCTCGAGCCTCGTGGTGCTGTGGCCTCGCGGTTTGTCGCCGAGGCGCAGCCGGTTTGCTCTGCGGCGGCCGGGGCCGCGCTGCACCGGGGCGAGGAGCCCGGAGTCCAGGCGATGACCCCGGTGGTCCGGTCGTATCTGTCGGCGCTAAGGGGCGAGTAATGCCCGCGTTCGGGGGAAAAGGTGGCCTGGCGCGGCTGCTCGATGAGCTAGGCCATGTGCGCGGTGGCCCTTTCGGTCCGGGTTTTTGTTATCTTAGTGCGCGATTTTCAACATTAGCGTCTTGACTGCCTCCGACCGTGATAGAGGCACTATGGAGCGTACCCCTGAGCCTGAGCTGATGGATGGACGTGAGCAGGCCTTGGCCTACGCTGAGGCCGATTTTGAGGAGCCGAACAGCCAGTTCGTGGCGGCTTTCCTGGCTCGCTTCGGTGAGCCGCAGGGGCGGATGCTCGATCTTGGCTGCGGCCCGGGGGATATCCCGCTACGCTTCGCTCGGCGTGCCCCTAAGGTGGAGGTGACGGCGATGGATGGGTCGCCGGCGATGATCGAGCTGGCTGAGCGCGCACGAGAGGCCGATCTAGCCGTGCGGGATCGCTTGCATTTGCTTTGTTCCACCCTGCAGCGGCTGGAGCTGCCGCCGGCGTCTTTCGATGCGGTGATCAGCAATAGCCTGCTCCACCATCTGCACGAGCCGGATTGCTTCTGGGAGGCTGTGCGCCGCTATGCCCGGCCGGGTGCGGCGGTGCTGGTCATGGACCTGTCGCGGCCGCCGACATCGGTGGCGGCACAAGCGATTGTTGATACCTACGCAGCGGCGGAGCCGGCGGTGCTGCGCGAGGATTTCTATAACTCGCTGCACGCTGCCTTCACTCCGGCGGAGGTGCGTACGCAGTTGGATGAGGCAGGCCTTGAGGCGTTGGCGGTAGAAACGGCAAGTGATCGCCACTGGATCGTTGTCGGCCGGATGCCCGCTTGAGCGTAGGGTTGGGCTGGAATCACGGAAAGGAACTGTATCTTTATGAACGTGCTGAGCCAGACTGTCGCCCTTGGCCCGCTGGTGCTCTCGATCGGCCAGCTGTTGCTGGTATTTGCCCTAGTGGTGGCATTGATTGCCGGCGCTTTGGCCGGTTTGCGTCGTCGCATACCGGTCAGTGGCAACCTCTTCGCCCTGGTCCTAGTTAGCCTGGCCGGGGCGCGGCTCCTGTTTGTGATCAGCTACTGGAGCAGCTTCGACGGTCTCTTGGCGACCTTGGATCTTCGCGATGGCGGCTTCAGCCCGCTTGGCGGTGTTATCGCCGGTGGTGGCTATGCCGCTTGGCGGCTGTGGCGTGCCCCGCTCCAGCGTGGGCCGCTGGCCACGGCGTTAGTGGCTGGCGCTATTGCTTGGGGGGTGACCGCAGGGCCGCTGCTGGTTATCGGTCAGCATTCTCGCGGCGTCCCGGAAGTGGCATTGACCACTATGGAGGG
Organism: Halorhodospira sp.; assembly: GCA_046546255.1. Taxonomy (GTDB): domain Bacteria; phylum Pseudomonadota; class Gammaproteobacteria; order Nitrococcales; family Halorhodospiraceae; genus Halorhodospira. The sequence goes on from JBKGYE010000017.1 coordinate 3,521, forward strand.
AGAGCAGACGGATCTGCCTCGCCTGATCGAATCGCGCGAGCAGCCCTTGGTCGTGAATCTCTGGGCCACTTGGTGTCCGGCTTGTCGACACGAGAAGGCGGTTTTCCAGCAGGCTCAGCAGGAGGAGGAAGGGGTCACCTTCGCTTTCGTCAATCAAGGCGAGGACCCGGGGCAGATCGAGGACTATCTAGCAGAGTATGCCCCGGAGCTGGAGAATGTCCTGCTCGATCGCCATCAACGCCTGAGCGATGCTACCGGTACCCGCGGGTTGCCGGCGACTTTCTTCTTCGACGAGCAGGGCCAGCTCGTCGATTCCCATACTGGTCAGGTTTCCCGCGCCTCGCTGGAGCGGGGCCTGGAGCGGCTACGCTGAGCCTTCGGTTTCTTCCCTTGCCTTATTGGGATCCAAGGTGGTGTGACCAAGAGCGAGGAGTGCATTGATGATGGAGCCGACCGCGGCCCTTGAGCGCCTGCTTGAGGGCAATCAACGCTTCGTCGCCGGTACCGCCGGCAATCTTGAGCGCCGGGGGAAGGAGCGGCGTAGTGAACTGCTCCGGGGCCAGGCGCCGCTCGCTGCTGTCCTCGCTTGCGCTGACTCCCGGGTGCCACCGGAGCTGATCTTCGACCAGGGGCTCGGGGATCTGTTCGTGGTGCGAACGGCCGGCAATATCGCTGCGCCGGCGGAAGTCGGCAGCCTGGAGTTCGCTGTCGAGCAGCTCGGCGTGCCCCTGGTAATGGTGCTCGGCCATACTAGCTGCGGCGCTATCGAGACGACCTTGCAGGCGCTGCGAGCGCCGGAGCCGCCGCCGACCGAGGGCCTACGGGCGATTGTCGAAGGGATCCGGCCAGCGGTGGCCCCTCTGCTGGAGCAAGACCTGTCGGAGCAAGAGCGCTCTGCCAAAGCGGTCCGTGAGAATGTGTGCCGTAGTGTACGGCTGCTGTCTGAGGGGTCGCCGGTGCTTGCACGCCTGGCAGATGAGCAGGCGTTGCTTGTCGTTGCGGCCGAGTACGATCTGGCTAGCGGCCGGGTCGAGCTCTTCGGTGGTGTGCCGCCGATCGATCGCTGTGGGGGGGCAGCACTTGGGCCCAACGTGCCGGAGGCCCTACGTGGCGGCTAGCGGAACGAGCGGTGCGTACCGAGCGGCAGGCGGCGAAGCGCTGCGTTTCGAGCGCCTAGCTACGGATGGGGCAGCCCGGCGGGGGCGGCTCCACCTGGGTCGTGGCACCATCGAGACCCCTGCGTTTATGCCGGTGGGGACCTACGGCACCGTCAAGGGCATGACCCCGGAGGAGCTGCGCGCTGCGGGGGCTGAGATCCTCCTCGCCAATACCTTTCATTTGTGGTTGCGCCCTGGCGCTGAGGTGGTCGAGCTCCACGGCGGCCTGCATGGTCTCATGAACTGGTCAGGGCCGATCCTCACCGATTCCGGCGGCTTCCAGGTCTATAGCCTCGGGGAGTTGCGCAAGGTCACCGAGCAAGGGGTGTATTTCCGCTCACCGGTGGACGGTGCTCGTGTCTTTATGGGGCCAGAAGATTCCATAGCGGTGCAGCGGGCGTTGGGTGCCGACGTCGTCATGATCTTTGACGAATGCCCGCCGTATCCGGGTGAGCGTGCTGAGGTGCAGCGCTCTATGGAGCTTTCCCTACGTTGGGCCGAGCGAAGCAGGTTAGCCCACGGCGACAGCCCGGCGGCGCTGTTCGGTATCGTCCAGGGTGGAGTCTATCAGGATCTGCGCCGTGCATCGCTGGAAGGGCTGCTGGCGCTCGGTTTCGATGGCTACGCCATTGGCGGGTTGTCAGTGGGCGAACCGCGCAAGGAGCGTGATGCTGTCCTAGAGCACCTAGAGCCGCGGCTGCCTGCCGATCAACCGCGCTACCTGATGGGGGTGGGCAAGCCGGAGGATTTGGTTGAATGCGTCCGACGTGGTGTGGACATGTTCGACTGCGTCCTTCCTACCCGCAACGCGCGCAATGGGTTCTTGTTCACCTCGCAGGGGATGCTGCGGTTGCGCAATAGTCGCTATCGCACTGACACCGCTGCAGTGGACCCGGCCTGTGATTGCTATACCTGTCGCCACTACTCCCGGTCTTATCTCAAGCACCTGGAGCGTTGCAATGAGATGCTCGGCGCGCGCCTGGCTACGCTCCATAACCTTCACTACTACCAAAAGCTGATGGCTGGGTTGCGTGCGGCAATCCGCGCCAGCAAGCTGACGGCCTTCGTCGAGGATTTCTACGCCTGTCGTGGGCAAACACCGCCACGACTATGACATAATACGCCGCATTCGGGCCGCCAAGTGCCTGGCGGCGTGCGCTAACCGACAGATTTTCAAGGGGAATGCGCGCATGATGTTGGACTGGCTAATCGCGCCGGCCCATGCCCAGCAGCAGGGCGGACAGGGCGGCGACATGCTCTTCTTCCTGACCTTCACGGCCCTGCTCGTGGCGGTCTTCTACTTCCTGCTGATCCGTCCGCAGCGCCAGCGCATGAAGCAGCACCAAGAAATGGTCCAGGGGCTGAATGAGGGCGATGAAGTGGTCACCAATGGCGGCGAGCTTGGGCGCATTACCCACGTCGGCGAGCAGTTCGTGCGCCTTGAGGTGGCCCCTGGCGTCGCGTGGAACGTCCAGCGCGACATGATCGGTAATGTGATGCCCCGGGGCACTCTCGACGAAGCGCGCGGCGCCAAGCCGGATGCCGACGCTGAATCCACTGAATGAGCACCATGGAGCGCGTTATGGACTTTCTGATCTCTGCCGCCTACGCGCAGCAGCAACAACCGCAGGAGCCGAACGTCTGGTTCAGCGTGCTGCTGCTCGTAGCTATGATCGCCCTGTTCTATTTCCTGCTGATCCGTCCGCAGACGAAGCGGGCTAAAGAGCATCGGCAGATGGTTGAGGAGCTCTCCAAGGGCGATGAGGTGGTGACCAACGGCGGCACCCTGGGGCGGATCGTCGAGGTGGGCGATACCTTCGCTACGTTGGAGGTGGCCAATGGGGTGCAGTTGCAGATCCAAAAGAACGCCGTGGCCAACGTCATGCCCAAGGGCACCCTTAAGGAACAGGAGAAGAAGGGCAAGTAGCTCTTGAACCGTTATCCGCTCTGGAAGTACCTGCTGGTGGCTGCCGTCTTGGTGATAGGTGGCCTGTTTGCCCTGCCCAACCTCTTCGGCAAGGATCCTTCGGTGGTGATCACCCAGGGGGATACAGGGGTCCCCGATGAGGAGGTCCAGACCGAGATCCTCACTTTCCTGGAGGAGCAGGGCCATCAGCCCGAGGTAACCGAGGTGCGCGATGGCCAGTGGATCCTGCGCTACGCCTCCACCGAGGCGCAGATGCGCGCCTCGGATCTGGTCTCCGCTCGGCTGGATCGGGACTACGACGTGGCCATGACCCTGGTGCCGTCGACACCGGAGTGGCTGCGTGCCCTCGGGGCTGAGCCTATGGTCCTGGGGCTGGACCTACGGGGTGGTGTTCACTTCCTCCTCGAGGTAGACGTCGACGCCATGGTCGAGGAGACCATGACGGAGCATCAGCGGGATATCCGGACGCTGTTGCGGGAAGAGCGGATCCGCTACGCCGGCCTCACCTTAGGCGAGGAGGACCAAGAGCTACGCTTGTCCTTCTCCGAGGCCGATCACCGTGAGCAGGCGAGAGACCTCCTTGAGGAAGAGATCGATGGGCTGTCCTATCGCGCCGAAGAGGTCGACGGCGAATACCGCCTGAATGCGACCATGGCGGAGGAGGCGCTCGCCGAGATGCGGGATCTGGCGGTCCAGCAGAACTTGACCACGCTGCGCAATCGTGTCGACGAGCTGGGTGTGGCCGAGCCGGTGGTCCAGCGCCAAGGGGCTGAGCGCATCGTGGTTCAGCTTCCGGGTATCCAAGACCCGGCTCAGGCTAAGGAGATCCTCGGAGCCACGGCTACGCTGGAGTTTCGCTTCGTGGACCCGAGTCATTTCCCGTTCGAGGGAGATCCGGAGGATCCTCCGGCAGAAGCCGAGGTCTTCCCGCAGCGGGATGAGGATCGGGATGAAGCCTATGTGGCCCTGGAGCGCGAGCGGATCCTGACGGGTGAGCGCATCGTCGATGCCTCCTCCGGCTTTGACCAGGAGACCGGTTCGCCGCAGGTCAGCATCCGGCTCTCCGGTACTGGCGGACGGATCATGAACCGGGCCACGCGGGATCGGGTCGGCGATCACATGGCGGTCCTCTTCCAGGAGCGGGTTTCGGAAACCGAGATGGTCGACGGGGAGCCCGAGCGGGTCACTAGCGAGGAGGAGGAGGTGATCTCGGTGGCAAGCATCCGCGAGCCGCTGAGCAGCCGCTTCCGTATCACCGGGCTTGAGTCCAGCCAGGAGGCGAGCAACCTGGCCCTGCTGCTGCGCGCTGGTGCCTTGGCCGCACCCATCGAGATTATCGAGGAGCGCACCATCGGCCCGAGCCTGGGCGCGGACAACGTCAAGAATGGTTTCTTGGCGGTTGTCGTTGGCTTCTTGCTGGTGATCGCCTTCATGGCCTTCTACTACCGCACCTTCGGCCTAGTCTCGAACTTGGCCTTGCTAGCGAACCTGGTGATCATCGTTGCTGTGCTCTCCATGCTCCAGGCTACGCTTACATTGCCTGGCATCGCCGGCATCGTGCTTACTGTGGGCATGGCAGTGGACGCCAATGTGTTGATCTTCCAGCGCATTCGTGAAGAGCTGAGCAACGGGGCGCCGGTGCAAACAGCGATCGATGCCGGCTACGGAAAGGCCTTGTCGACCATCGCCGACGCCAACGTGACCACCCTGATCGCTGCCCTGGTCCTGTTCCTCTTCGGTAACGGTCCAGTTCAGGGCTTCGCCGTGACGCTGGCCATCGGCCTGATCACGTCGATGTTCACGGCCATCATGGGTACTCGGGCGGTCATCAACCTCATCTACGGGGGCCGCAAGGTCTCGGAGCTCAAGATCTAGACCATGGAGATCTTCAAGCAAGACCCGAACATCGACTTCCTCGGTCGTCGCCGAGCCGGCTTTCTCCTCTCAGGCACGCTGTTGCTGCTTGCTATCGGATCGCTGCTCTGGCAGGGCCTGAACCTAGGGATCGACTTCACGGGGGGCACCCTGGTGGAGGTGCGCTACGAGGAGCCGGTTGACCTCCCCGAGATCGAGGCGGCGCTGCAAGATACACCCTACGCGCAAGCCCAGGTCCTTTACTTCGGCTCGCCCGAGGAGGTGATGGTCCGTGTGCCGCCTCTGCAGGAGGTCGAGGAGGCCGAGATCTCTGAGGCGGTGATGGGGCACCTGCGCGAGGCACACGAGGGTGTGGAGTTGCGCCGGGTAGAGTTCGTCGGCCCGCAGATCGGCCAGGAGTTGACCCAGCAGGGACTGCTGGCGCTGCTTTACGCCCTCGGTGGTGTGCTCGTCTACGTCGCTTTCCGTTTCGAGTACCGCTTCGCGCTCGGTGCGGTGGCCGCGCTGCTCCACGATATCCTGCTGATCCTCGGGGTCTTCTCGGTCACCCGGCTGGCCTTCGACCTGACCGTGCTCGCAGCGCTATTGGCGACCATCGGCTACTCGCTCAACGACACCATCGTGGTCTCCGATCGCATCCGCGAGAACTTCCTCAAGGTGCGCAAGGGCAGTACCGAGTTCATCATGAACCTGTCCATCAACCAGACCCTGTCGCGGACGCTGGTGACTTCCTTCACGACCTTGCTGGTGGTGCTCTCTTTGCTCTTCCTCGGTGGGGAGGCGCTTTACGGTTTCGCCATGGCCTTGCTCGTGGGGGTGGTTGTAGGCACCTACTCCTCAATCTTTGTCGCTAATGCCTCTTCGCTGGCGATGGGCGTGAGTAAGCAGGACCTCCTGCCGCCTGAGAAGGAGGGTGCTGAGCAGGATGACCTCGAGGCTACGATGCCGCCGAGCGACCGTCCCTGAGCGGTGAGCGCCCGGGCCGCTGTGGCCCGGGCGTGCGGTCTTTGCGCAAGCCTGCGAAGAAAACTTCCCTCCCTACCACCCCTCCGCGCTATGCTGTCCTTAGCTCTACCCCCGTCATCCTTGTTGGGGGCAGTCAGCAAGCGGGAGTCGGGTATGTCGATCTGTGATGGTTTGGTGGGCGCGATCGGGGATACGCCGCTGATTCGCCTGGCGCGGCTGAGCGCCGAGAGCGGCTGTGAGATCCTCGGCAAGGCGGAGTTCATGAACCCGGGCGGCTCAGTGAAAGACCGGGCTGCGTTGGCGATCATCCAAGAGGCTGAGCGAAGCGGGGTATTACGCCCCGGAGGTACCGTGGTGGAGGGCACTGCTGGTAATACCGGTATCGGTCTTGCCCATATCTGCAATGCTCGTGGCTATCGCTGCGTGATCGTGATCCCCGAGACACAGAGCCAAGAGAAGATCGAGCTGCTGCGCACCCTTGGTGCAGAGGTCCACACAGTGCCTGCCGCTCCCTATCGCGACCCTGGCAACTACCAGAAGGTCGCTGGGCGTATGGCTGCCGAGATGGACAACGCGGTTTGGGCCAACCAGTTCGATAACACGGCCAACCGAGAAGGCCATTATCGCACGACGGGCCCGGAAATCTGTGCGCAGACTGGCGGACAAGTAGACGCTTTCGTGGCGGCTACCGGTACTGGCGGGACCTTGGCTGGCGTCTCGCGCGCGCTCAAGGAACGCTCGGCAGCGACCCGGATCTACCTCGCCGACCCCGCAGGTAGTGCTCTCTACCATTATGTCCGCGAAGGTGAGCCAGTGCCGAGTGAAGGCAATTCCATTACGGAGGGGATTGGCAGCAGCCGTGTGACAGCTAATCTTCAGGATACGGACATCGATGATGCGTTCTGCATACCCGACACCGAATCGGTACCGATGGTCTATCGGCTCCTGCGGGAGGAGGGGCTGTTCCTGGGCAGCTCCTCAGGCGTCAATGTGTGCGGAGCGCTACGGGCGGCCCAGGAGCTCGGCCCCGGGCACACGTTGGTGACCGTCTTGTGCGACGGAGGGGGGCGCTATTACTCCAGGCTCTTCAATCCCCGGTGGCTGGCGGAGCGAGGGCTGGCCTGAGCGGTTGCCTCGCATCCCGGCTCGCAGAGTACCGCCTGCGGGGGCGTCGTTATCAGTTTCGTCCGAAGGGCGCTACCCGACGTTCGCTTTCCGGAACATCGACGTGCCTTTTTGCGTCCAATCCAATGAAGCCGCTTTCCATTCCGCGACTTCGCCTCGAGACTCCGTGAGGGGGTACAGTCTATGGATACCGCCGAAGACCTGATCGCACGCTATGCCCGTAGCTATGAGCACCGCCAGGAGCAGCAGATGTCGCTGGCGGAGTACTTGCAGCTCTGCCGGGACGACCCTATGGCTTACGCCTCGCCGGCAGAGCGCCTAGTCGCGTCGATTGGCGAGCCGAAGGTCTATGACACCTCGAAGGATGAGCGATTGGGGCGGATCTTCCTGAACCGAACCATCAAGCTCTACCCCGCTTTCGAGGATTTCTACGGCATGGAGGAGACGATCGAGCGGCTGGTCGGTTTCCTGAACTACGCCGCTCAGGGGCTGGAGGAGCGCAAGCAGATCCTCTACCTGCTTGGCCCTGTGGGAGGGGGCAAGTCCTCACTGGCCGAGCGGTTGAAGCAGCTGATGGAGCGATACCCGGTCTACGTGCTCAAGGCCGGCGACGAGATCAGCCCGATTTTCGAGAGCCCGCTCGGGCTCTTCGATCCCGAGCAGCATGGGCCGGAACTCGAGGAGCGCTTCGGGATCCCGCGGCGCAAGCTCAGCGGCCTGCTCTCTCCCTGGGCGGTTAAGCGTCTCGACGAGCTCGGCGGTGACCTGAGCCGTTTCCAGGTGGTGCGGCTGTATCCGTCCAAGCTGCGCCAGATTGCGGTAGCCAAGACCGAGCCCGGCGATGAGAACAACCAAGACATCTCTTCGTTGGTGGGCAAGGTCGATATCCGTAAGCTGGAACTCTATAGCCAGAATGACACCGACGCCTATAGCTACTCCGGCGGCTTGAACCGGGCTAATCAAGGGCTCCTTGAGTTTGTTGAGATGTTCAAGGCGCCGATCAAGATGCTCCACCCGCTGCTGACCGCTACGCAGGAGGGGAACTACGTAGGCTCCGAGAACATTGGCGCGATCCCCTTCAGCGGGTTGGTGATGGCGCACTCCAACGAGTCGGAGTGGCAGAGCTTTCGCAATAATAAGAACAATGAAGCCTTCCTCGATCGTATCTCGGTGATCAAGGTTCCGTACTGCCTGCGTGTCACCGAGGAGAAGCAGATTTACGACAAGCTCATCCGCGAGAGTGAGCTCGCCGATGCCCCCTGCGCCCCTTGGACGCTCGAGATCCTGGCCCGTTTCTCGGTGCTTACCCGGCTCAAGGAGCATGAGAACTCGAGCCTCTACTCCAAGATGCGCATCTACGATGGCGAGAGCCTCAAGGAAACCGACCCCAAGGCCAAGTCGATGCAGGAGTACCGTGACCAGGCCGGGGTGAACGAGGGCATGGACGGGATTTCCACGCGCTTCGCCTTCAAGGTCCTCTCGCAGACCTTCAACTACGAGACCGAGGAGGTGGCCGCCGATCCGGTGCATCTGCTCTATCTGCTCGAGCAGAACATCAAGCGGGAGCAGTTCCCGGAGGAGACCGAGCGCAAGTACCTGGAGCTGATCAAGACCGAGCTTGCTCCGCGCTACGCGGAGTTCATCGGCAACGAGATCCAGAAGGCCTACCTCGAGTCCTACGATGAGTTCGGGCAGAACCTGTTCGAGCGCTATGTTGGCTATGCCGATGCCTGGATTGAGGATCAGGACTTCAAGGACCCGGATACGGGGCAGCTGATGGATCGTCAGGCCCTGAACCAGGAGCTGACCAAGATCGAGAAGCCGGCAGGCATCGCCAACCCCAAGGACTTCCGTAATGAGGTGGTCAAGTTCGCCCTGCGGGCGAAGGCGCAGCAGGGCGGGACGATGCCCCGCTGGACCTCTTACGAGAAGATCCGGGAGGTCATCGAGAAGCGGATGTTCAGCCAAGTCGAGGATCTGCTGCCGGTGATCAGCTTCACCACCAAGGGGGACTCGGAGACTGAGCGCAAGCATAGTGAGTTCGTCCGCCGTATGGTGGAGCGGGGCTATACCGAGCGGCAGGTACGTCGTTTGGTGGAGTGGTACATGCGCGTCAAGCAGGCCGGGTGAATCGGCGGGGAGGAGCGCTCTTGGTCCATATCATCGACCGGCGTCGTAATCCGAAGGGTAAGAGCCTGGCCAACCGCCAGCGCTTCTTGCGGCGGGCTAAGCGTCAGGTGCTCGATGCGGTCAACGAAGCCTCAGGCAAGCGCAAAGTGACGGATGTCGCTGGCGGGGAGCAGATTACCATCCCCGCCGACGGCCTCAATGAGCCGAGCTTTCGAAAGGCCCCTGATCGCGGGGTCCGGGAGCATGTCGTCCCGGGCAATAAGGAGTATGTGGTCGGGGACACCATTCCTCGGCCCGAGGGGGGAAACGGCGGCGGTGGTCGGCAGGGCAGTCCCGACGGGGAGGGGGAGGATGGATTCACCTTCGCGGTCAGCCGTGAGGAGTTCCTCGACCTCTTCTTCGAGGGGCTAGAGCTGCCGGACATGGTCAAGCGCCAAGTGAAGAAGTCCGAGCAGTATACTCAGCAGCGGGCGGGGTATTCGGTCAGCGGTTCACCATCGAACCTCAATGTCGAGCGCACCATGCGCAATTCTTTGTCGCGGCGCATCGCTTTGCGTCGCCCCCGAGGGGAGGAGATCCGGGCGCTGGACGAGGAGATCGATCGCCTGGAGCGTTCCGGGGCGGACCCGGAGCGGCTGCGCGAGCTGATCGAGCTGCGCTGGAGCAAGCAGGAGCGCAGCCGGGCGATCCCCTACATTGACCCGGTGGATATCCGCTACAACCGCTACGATCAGGTGCCGCAGCCGGTTTCCCAGGCGGTCATGTTCTGCCTGATGGACGTCTCTGGCTCCATGACCGAAGAGATGAAGGATCTAGCCAAGCGCTTCTTTATGCTCCTCTATCTTTTCCTTGAGCGTCGCTACCGGTACGTGGATATCGTCTTTATCCGGCATACCCACATCGCCCAGGAGGTGGATGAGGATACCTTCTTCTACTCCCGGGAGACCGGCGGAACGCTGGTCTCGCCAGCGCTGACGATGATGCGCGAGATCATCGATGGCCGCTATCCCACCGCCGATTGGAACATCTATGGCGCGCAGGCCTCGGACGGTGACAACACCCCTGCGGACAATCCGGCGACCACGCGCCTGATGGCCGATGGGATCCTGCCGTTGGCCCAGTACTTTGCCTATATCGAAGTCGGTGGCGGGCAGATGGCGCACGTGCCCTCGGATCTGTGGCGGGCCTATGAGCGCCTGGCACAGGGTAACTCGCCATTGGCGATGCGCCGGGTCCAAGGCCGCGGAGATATCTTCCCGGTCTTCCGGGAGTTGTTTACGCCAGCAGAGCTGAGGCGATAACACGGCTCCGAGCCGACGGCGCCTCGCCGGGCGCAGGGTGCCGGCGGTCGCACGTCGGCGGGCGATCCCTGCTGGCCCTATCGAGAGGTGATGCCTATGGCACCCAACGCCGCTATCCAGCAGCAGCCCCTGTTCACAGGATCCGACTGGGACTACCGCGATATCATGCGTGTCTACGATGCCATCGAGCGCATCGCAGTAGAGGAGCTCGGGCTAGATACCTACCCGAATCAGATCGAGGTGATCGACTCCGAGCGGATGCTCGATGCCTACGCCTCGATGGGGATGCCCCTGTTCTATCGGCACTGGTCCTTCGGGAAGCACTTCGCCCGCGATGAGATGCTCTATCGTAAGGGCTATACCGGGTTGGCCTACGAGATCGTGATCAACTCCAAGCCGTGCATCTCCTACATCATGGAAGAGAATACGCTTACCATGCAGACCCTGGTGGTGGCCCACGCTGCATTCGGGCACAACCACTTCTTTAAGAACAACCGCTTGTTCCGGGAGTGGACCGACGCCGAGGGGATCCTCGACTATCTCGATTTCGCCCAGGGGTATATCGCTGAGTGCGAGGAGCGTTACGGGGTGCAGGCGGTGGAGCAGATCCTCGACGCAGCCCACGCCCTGATGACCCAGGGTGTGCATCGCTATCCCAAGCCGCAGACCCGTAGCCTGCGTGAGGAGCGTGATCGCGAGATCGAGCGCATCCGCTACGAGGAGCAGACCTACAACGATCTGTGGCGTACGGTTCCAGCGGATTCGGAAGAGGAGGCCTCATCCAGAGGCGGCGTGGCACCGCTCGAGAAGCGGCTGCAGCGCCTCGGCCTGCCTGAGGAGAATCTGCTCTATTTCTTGGAGAAGCGGGCCCCGCGGCTGGAGCATTGGCAGCGGGAGGTTCTGCGTATCGTGCGCAATGTGGCGCAGTACTTCTATCCGCAGAAGCAGACCAAGGTGATGAACGAGGGGTGCGCCACGGCGGTGCACTACTACATCATGAACCGGCTCCATGAGCAGGGCCGGCTCACCGACGGGGCGTTCTTGGAGTTCTTGCATGGCCACACGAGTGTGGTCTTCCAGCCGGAGTTCGATGATCCGCGCTACTCTGGGATCAATCCCTATGCCCTGGGGTTCGCCATCCTCGAGGATCTCAAGCGCATGGCCACGGAGCCTACCGAGGAAGACCGGCGCTGGTTCCCGGAGATCGCCGGCTGTGGTGATTGGGTGGGCGTCTGGCACGAGGCTTGGCGGGAGTTCCGGGATGAGAGCTTTATCCTGCAGTTCCTCAGTCCCAAGGTGATGCGGGAGTTCCGTCTCTTCCGGGTTCACGATGATGCTGAGGAGCCGGAGCTGGTGGTTGATGCGATCCACGATGATGCCGGCTATCGGGAGCTGCGCCGCTCGCTGGCCCGACGGCATGACATTGCCCGACTGGAGCCGGACATCCAGGTGGTGGATGTCGATCTTGACGGGGATCGGACGCTGGTCCTTGAGCACCGCGTGGCTGACGGCGTGACCTTGGAGAAGCACGACGCCATGGCTGTGCTGCGCCACCTGGCGAACCTCTGGGGATATGACGTCAAGCTCTACGAGGTTGCCCCGGAAACCGGACGAGTGATGAACGAGTACCCAGCGGTCTCGCCGCAGTCGCCGGTGGCTTAAAGCGGAGGGCGAGGGGGGCGCAGCCGAAGGCCGCGATTGGGCACGAAAAGGGGTGGTGCTATGCTGGCACCCTAGCCTTCCAACTGTTGCAGGAGCGTTCCCATGCGGCGAAGCCTAATCAGCGCAACGGCAGCCACCCTCGCCCTCGGGGCTGGTACGGCACACGCCACCGGCGGCATCCTGGGGCTTTCCGGTGGGGCGAACCTCTGGTCCCACGATCCGGACGGTACCCAAGACTTCAAGGGAAGCACCTTCGATGTCGAGGACGATCTCGGGCTTGACGGTGACACCGATGGCCACCTCTGGCTGGAATGGGACCATGTCATCCCAGTGCTGCCAAGCCTGCGCCTGGAGCGCACCGGGTTGAAGGAGGAGGGGAGCGGCGAGCTCAGTAAAAAATATAACGTAGTAGATCCGGGATCAGTCGATAGCGAGATCGATCTTGATCAGACGGATGTCACCCTGTTCTGGTCGCCGCTGCCGCTGCCCTATATCGATCTCGACCTGGGGCTGACGGCGAAGATCCTCGATGGGCGCATCGGCGTCGAAGGCGAAGGTGAGCATGAAGAGCTCAGCTTCTCCGGGCCGTTGCCCATGGCCTATGGTCGTCTAGGGGTCGAGATCCCCACCACCCGCTTCAAGGTCGAGGGCTCGATCAAGACCTTGAACGTTGGCGATCATTCCCTTACCGACAGCCAGATCCATCTCGCCTATAAGTGGTGGTACGCTGGGGCCATGATCGGCTATCGGGACCTCTCATTGGAGCTCGATGACTTCGACGACGTCACCGTCGATCTCTCCTTCAGCGGCCCTTATGCGGGTGCCTTCCTGCGCTTTTGAAGGCGAGCTAATGTTGTGGGGCCTCGTCTCCTTTTGTGGGCGTGTGACGCGATCCAGGCCGCCAGGGCGGCTCCAGCCGCCCTGGCGGTTCCCCGGCTTACGCCGCCGAGCGGACCCGACCGAGGCGCTGTGATAGGTCGTCGGCGCCGCCAATCAGGCGGCCGTCCATGAGCACCTGCGGTACCGTCCCCGAGCCGGTGACTGCACGCACGGAGCGTGTGGTGACACCGTTACCGAGGTGGATTTCCTCATAATCGTAACCGTGCTCCTCTAGCAGCTGCTTGGCCCGGGCGCAATGCGGGCAGCCGGCCTTGCTGAACACCGTTACGAAGGCGGGGTGGGGTGCCTCGGGATTGAGGTAACGGAGCATGGTGTCGGCATCGGAGACCTCAAAGGGGTCGCCGGGCTTCTCTGGCTCGATGAGCATCTTCTCGATGACGCCGTCGCGGACAAGCATGGCGTAGCGCCAGGAGCGCTTGCCGAAACCGAGCTCGTTCTTGTCCACCAGCATCCCCATGCCCTCAGTGAACTCACCGTTGCCGTCGGGGATGAAGGTAATGTTCTCTGCGTGCTGATCGATGCGCCATTGCTCCATGACGAAGGCGTCATTCACGGAGAGACAGACGATGTCGTCGACGCCGTTATCCCAGAACACCGGAGCGAGCTCGTTATAGCGGGGCAGGTGGGTGGAGGAGCAGGTTGGTGTGAAGGCGCCGGGCAGTGCGAAGACGACCACGGTCTTACCACTGAACAGCTCCTCCGTGGTGACATCTCGCCACTGTCCCTCCTGCCGGGTCCTGAAGGTGACGGTAGGGACGGTATGGCCTTCCATGTGGTGCGACATGGGGATCCTCCTTTGTGGAATAAGAATTAGTCAAATCTCATCCTGATTCTGGTCGATCATTCTCGGAGGTACAATAAAAATTGCTAATGCTCTCCTCGGGAGGCGTTGATTGAAGACGCCGGTTGGTGGGCATTCGGACGCAGACGGTATGGCTTACATGACAGAGGAGGAACCATCGGCTAACGACTGCTGTCTCTTTCCGTAACCGTCCTGACGGTTTGAGAACCCGAGCTGAAACCTTTTTAAGGAGTCTATTATGCTTCGCAAGACTGCCGCTTCCGCGCTTGTCCTGATGTTCGCCGTCGGTGCTGCCCACGCCCAGGAGGCCCAGCAAGAGGGGGGGCAGGGCATGTCTGAAGAAGGCGGCGGCGGGCAGGGCATGCAGCAGCCGCAAATGTCGGAGGACCAGCAGCGCATGCAGGAGATCCAGCAGAAGCTGGGCGAGATGCAGCAAGAGACCCTGGAGTCGAACCCGGAGTTGGAGGAGCGTGCCGAGGAGCTGGATGACCGGCTGTTGGATCAGATGGAGGACATGGGCTACGAGGATGTCCGCGAGGACATCGAGCGCCTTGAGGAAACCATGGAGGAAATGCAGTCCGGCGACATGTCCCAGGAGGAGATGCGCGAGCGCATGGAGAAGGATCAGGAGCTCCAGATGGAGCTGCAGCAGGCGCAGCAGGAGGCCATGCAGGAGGAGGACTTCGTCGAGGACTGGCAGGAGGACCGCCAAAAGCTAGAGGAGGATCTCGTGGATGCCATGTACGAGGAGAACTCCGAGGCCGAGGAGCTGATGCAGGAGATGGAGGACCTGCAGGCCGAGATGCAACAGCAGATGGGTGGCCAGGGCCAGCAAGGAGGCCAGGGCCAGCAAGGAGGCCAGGACCAGCAAGGAGGTCAAGGTCAGGGTATGCCCGAGGGCGGTGGTACGGCGCAGTAACAATCCGCTCCCCCGTCCCTCCCGAGGGGCGGGGCCGTCGTTGACCGGTGGCAACATACGCGCTCCGGTGGCTGTTGCTACCGGAGCGTGCAGAGGAGCTAGGAGGATGCGTATGAAAGGCGGGACAACGGCGGCGCTCTGCCTTGGGCTGCTGCTTGCGGCGGTGCCTTACTCGGGAGCGATTGCCCAGGAGGGAGAGGATGAGGAGCAGAAGGAGGAGGAAGTACCGGAGGCCCAGGATGCGGATTTGATGGAGGCTCAGCAGCGGTTGCAGGAACTCCGGCAGCGGCTTGGAGAGATCCAGCAGGAAGCCTTCGAGCAGAGCGACGAGCTGCAAAGCAAGCAGCAGGAGCTTGAGGAGCGCGCCATCGCCAAGATGGAGGATCTCGGCTATGATCCTGAGAGCCACTACGAGCGCATGGAGGAGATTTACCAGCGCTTCGAGGATGGCGAGGTCTCCGAAGAGGAGCAGCAGGAGCTGGCCGAGGCGTTCCATGAGGCTCAGCAGCAGCTCCAGGAGGAGCAGCAGGAGGCTATGCAGGACGAGGACTTCCGCTCGGAAATGGAGCGTGACATGCGCGCATTCCAAGAAGACTTGCTCACCGCTATGGAAGAGCATGAGCCGGAGACCTCCGAGCTGATGACGGAGCTAGAGACGCTCCAGGAGCAGATCCAGCAGCAGATGCAGGAACAGGTTCCGGAGGGGGAGCCCGCAGAGTAGCCGCTGGTATGGCTCTGGTGCTGGATAGAGGGCGGCCGTAGTTAGCCGCCTTTTTTTTTGGGCCTGGCGGGAAACGGGTCGGCGCTGAGCCGCGTTGCGCTGTGATGGGAGGGCGAGCCATGGGCGTGCTGCTCGACGGACAGTGGGTACAGGAGACCTATAAGCGGGATGAGGCTGGACGCTTCCAACGCGAGGAGAGCCGTTTTCGCCACTGGGTTGATCCCGAGGGGCGCTTCCAGCCGGAGGCGGGGCGCTATCACCTCTATGTCTCGCTAGCCTGCCCCTGGGCGCATCGGGTGCTGATTGTGCGCCACCTGAAGGGGCTAGAGCCGGTCCTTTCGGTCTCAGTAGTCCATCCCCTGATGCTTGATCAGGGCTGGGAATTACGGGGTGATTTCCCCGGCGCAACCGGGGATCCGATCCTCGGGGCGCGTTACCTTCATGAGGTATATACCACAGCTGACCCACAGGCGAGCGGGCGGGTGACGGTGCCGGCACTCTGGGATTGCCGGGAAGGGACCCTGGTCAACAACGAGTCACGGGATCTGTTGCGGATGCTCGACCATCGCTTCGAGCCGCTGGCTGGCCAAGATCTCGATTTGGCGCCGCCCGACCGCGTCGAGGCGGTGGATGCAGCTATCGATGCCCTCTACCAGTCCATCAACAATGGGGTATACCGTTGCGGCTTCGCCAGCAGCCAGGAGGCGTACGAGGAGGCGGTGGATGCCCTCTATGCAGCCCTCGATGCATGGGAGGCGGTGCTTGCGGGGCAGCGTTATGTGTGCGGGGATCAACTCACCGAGGCGGATATTTGCCTATATACCACACTCATCCGTTTCGATGCGGTCTACGCGGTACATTTCAAGTGCTCGCAACGGCTCATTCGCGAGTACCCGTCCCTGATGGGGTACCTGCGCGAACTCTATCAGATGCCGGCTTTCCGTGCGACAACCGACTTTGAGCACATCCGGCACCATTACTATCGGAGCCACCCTTTCTTGAATCCTTCCGGCATCGTGGCTCGTATGCCGCGGCTCGAGCTCGACGCCCCGCACGGCCGGGAGGCTCTATGAAGCGCATTGCAGGCGGCCGGCTCGAAACGGCGTGGCTACAAGGCCCTGCTGACAGGGGACTCCCACTCTAAGCGGAAGCCTCGGCTCCCGTGAGCAGCCGCAAGCGCGCGGCTGCCTTGCCGGAAGGTGGAAAGGGCGCGGCCCATCAGAGGGGCTGCGCCCGCGACCAGCTACGGTCGCGGGCGAACGGATGGTACCGCTAGAGCCGCTCTAGCGCCAAGGCGATCCCCTGGCCACCGCCGATGCACATGGTGACGATGCCGCGGTCGATGCTGTCACGTTGCATCGAATGGGTCAGGCGGGTGGTGAGCACCGCGCCGGTGGCGCCGATGGGGTGGCCATGGGCGACGGCACCGCCCTCGACGTTGACGCGCTCCGGGTCCAGTTCCAAGTCACGCATAACGGCGATGGCAATGGCAGCGAAGGCCTCGTTGATCTCCCAGCGCTGCACGTCCCCGGTGGACCAGCCAGCGCGCTGGAGGCACTGATGGACAGCCGGTACGGGACCGAGCCCGAACATCCCAGGCTCGACCCCACCGATGCCGTAGGCAATCAGGCGTGCCGCCGGAGTCAGCCCCTGTCGCTTGGCGGTTTCCTCCTCAGCAACCACCATGGCCGCGGCCCCGGTATTCACGCCGGGGGCGTTGCCGGCAGTGATGGTCCCCTCCTTGCGGAAGGCCGGACGCAGCTTCTGCAGCCCTTCCAGGGTGGTGTCGCCACGGTTATGCTCATCGGTGTCGAAGCGCTTGGTGCCCTTGCGGTCGGGTACCTCCACCGGCGTGATCTCTGCCTCAAAGCGGCCTTCCGCTTGCGCGCTGCTGAAGCGATGCTGTGAGCGCAGGGCCCATTCGTCCTGCTCCTCGCGGGAGAGCTGATAACGCTCGACAAGGTCCTCGGTATGCCAGCCTGAGTGCTGATCGGAGAAGGCATCGTTGAGGCCGTCCGTGAGCACGGCATCCAGGACCTGGCCATGCCCGAGTCGATAGCCGCTGCGCCCTTGCGTGAGCATATACGGGGCGCGGTCCATGTTCTCCATGCCGCCAGCGACAACGGTGTCGGCGAAGCCGAGAGCGATCTCCTGGAAGGCGTTAGCTATGGCCTGGGCGCCGGAGCCGCAGACCCGGTTCACGGTCATGGCGGGTACCTCGGCAGGGATGCCGCCGTTGATCGAGGCCTGGCGAGCAGGGTTCATCTTGCAGCCGGCCTGGATGACGTTCCCTAGGACCACGGTATCTACCGCTGCCGGGTCGAGGCCGGAGCGCTCGAGGGTGGAGCGGACGGTCGTGGCCCCGAGGTCAGGAGCCGGAACGCCCTTGAGGGTGCCGCTGAAGGTCCCGATCGGGGTGCGGGTGGGCGAGCAGATGACGACTCGGCGCTCAGTCATGTTGCCTCCTTTCTGTACTCGCTGGGGTTAGTCCTGCTGCAGGAAAAGCTCCGGGTCCACTGGGTTGCCGTTGAGGATGACGCTCAGGTGGAGATGGGCACCAGTAGCCCGGCCTGTGGCACCGACGGTGCCGATCCGTTCGCCGCGTGCCACCTGGTCACCACGCGCCACGGTGCGCTCATCCAGGTGGCAGTACATGGTCACCAGGCCTGCACCGTGGTCGATGAGCACGGTCTTGCCGTTGAAATAGTAGTCCCCGGTCTCGATGACCAGTCCTGCCTCGGCAGCCTCGACAGCCTTACCGGAGGGTGCAGCCAGATCGAGGCCGCTATGGGGGCTGCGCGGCTCCCCGTTGAGGACGCGGCGCAGCCCGAAGGCGCCGGAAATGTGCTGGGTGGGTACCGGTGCGTGGAGCGCTAGCTGCGGCTCGGCGTCGTGAGCCCGGCTTCGGAAGGCTTTCCGGATGTCGTGTTGTTCTGAGCGGATACGCTCGAGGGTCTCCTCGGGTGGTGAGACCAGCTCATCTTGATCGAGCTCGATATGCTGCGTCTCGTACTCGTAGGGTACTACGGTGAAGGGGTGAGACGCTCCATCCACCTCAAGGGTATGCGTGCCTGGCTCCGCATCGAGGCTGATCCCTACCAGCGCCTGCCAGCCCTTGTCGCTTGGGCGGGTCAAGACAGGCTGGTCTCGGTAGCGCACCGAGTCCGGGCGTGTCTCGGTATCGAGCTCAACCCGAGCGACGCCGCCGGGGACCGGCCTGTCCGGTGGTGTGGCTGGCAGTGGCCCGGCTGCCAGCAGGCCGAGCGCAAGGGCGGCCAGCGTGAGGGTACGCGGATACTGCGCAAGGGTGTCAGCTCGCATCGGGCCCCTCTTGACTAGCGGCGTCGGCCGCTTCTACGCGACAGTCTAGCGTCCCCCGGGCTAGGTGCGCACGTATTTGCTCGCCTGGGGCGACGGCATCGGCGCGGCGCAAGATGGCCCCATCCGTTGTGCGTCGCACGACGGCATAGCCGCGTTCCAGGGTGGCGAGGGGGCTGACGGCGTGTAGCGCACGGCTGGTGTTGCCCAGGCGCTCGCCAGCACGCTCAAGGTGCCAGTGCATGTGCTGCTGAAGGTGTTGCTCAAGGACGCGGACCTGACGGCGCAGCTCCGTGACCTGTCGTCGTGGATCCTGGGCCTGCAGGCGCAGCCGGGCTGTCGCCAGGCGTTGCCGACGGAGTGCGAGGCCCTGGCTTCCAGCCCGTCGCAGGCGGGTCTCTAGCTCGTCGAGGCGCTGAGCGTGATCATGGAGGCGGCGGCCAGGGTGCTGGGCGTTGAGGCGGTGGTGCAGTCCCTGGAGCTGTTCTTTGTCGCGGTTGAGCCTTCGCTGTGCTGCTGCATTCAGGCGTTTTTGGAGGCTGCCTACGCGCTCAAGCCAAGCCTTGCGGTCCGGGGATAGGGCCTCGGCCGCCGCCGATGGGGTCGGGGCGCGCAGGTCAGCAGCCAGATCGGCAATGGTGACATCGACTTCGTGCCCCACGGCGCTGACGACCGGCAAGGGGCAGGCGCGGATGGCTCGGGCGACGCTCTCCTCGTTGAAGGGCCAGAGATCCTCAAGGGAGCCGCCGCCGCGGGTGAGCAGCAGGGCGTCTACCTCGGCACGCCGGCCGGCTAAGGCGAGGGCCTCGGCGATGGCCGGGGCGGCCGCCTCGCCTTGGACGGGCACGGGGTAGATGAGCACGGCCAGCGCTGGGAAACGTCGGTCCAGTACCTGGAGTACATCGCGGATGGCGGCGCCGGTGGGGGAGGTAATCACGCCGAGACGCCTTGGCAGGCTGGGAAGGTCCCGCTTGGATGCGACCTCGAACAGCCCCTCCGCAGCGAGCCGCTGCTTGAGAGCCTCGAAGGCCCGCTGTAGGGCACCTTCTCCGGCTTCTTCAAGGTGCTCGACGATGAGCTGGAACGTCCCGCGCGCCGGATAGATGCTCGCCCGGGCTCGGATTCGCACCTGGTCACCGTCGGCGGGTCGGTGGCGCAGCGCCGAGGCCCGCCCGCGGAACAAGGCGCAACGCACCTGGGCTCGGGCATCCTTGAGGGTGAAATATAAATGCCCTGAGGTAGGTCGAGCGAGGTTGGAGATCTCCCCCTCGATCCAGATCGAGGGCAGGGCGGTCTCGAGCATGCCCCGCACTTCCTCGGTCAGCTGGGACGGGGTGTAGACGTTGAGCTCGTCAGGCTGGGCAGGGTCCATCAGCGGCGGTGCCTTGCTCCGGGTGGCCGAGGATACGCTATACGGCGGGGTCAAGGGGGGGGAGTTTTGTTGAGCCCAATGGTGACAGCACCGTAAAATAAACGATTCTTTTCATCTTACACTGCAGCATCACCGCCCGAGGTCTGAAACCATGCGAATCGCCCAGGAAGCCTTGACTTTTGATGACGTTCTACTCCTTCCCGCCGAATCGCACGTGCTCCCTCGGGATGTCGATTTGAGCACGCCCTTGACACGGCGGATCCAGCTTAACGTGCCGCTGGTCTCTGCGGCTATGGATACGGTGACTGAGGCGCGGCTGGCGATCGCTTTGGCTGAGCAGGGCGGTCTCGGGGTTGTGCACAAGAACATGACGGTCGAGGCGCAAGCTGCCGAGGTGCGCCGGGTGAAGAAGTTCGAGAGCGGGATCATCAAAGAGCCCATTACTGTCTCGCCTCATATGACCATTGGGCAGGTCCTCGAGGAGACCCGCCAGCATGGGATTTCCGGGGTGCCGGTGGTGGACGGTGAAGAGCTGGTGGGTATTGTCACCGGGCGCGACCTGCGCTTCGAGAATCGGGTCAACGAGCCGGTCTCCGTGGCCATGACGCCGAAGAGCCAGCTGGTCACCGTCCGCGAAGGCGCTGAGCGTGAGGAGGTCCTCGGCAAGCTCCATCACCACCGGATCGAAAAGATCTTGGTGGTGGATGAGGCCTTTCACTTACGCGGGATGATCACCGTTAAGGACATCCAAAAGAGCCAGGACTTCCCGAATGCCTGCAAGGATGATCATGGCCGTCTGCGGGTGGGTGCCGCTGTCGGCGTCGGCGAAGGCACGGAAGAGCGCGCTGAGGCGCTGGCTGCTGCTGGGGTCGATGTGCTGGTGGTCGATACGGCCCATGGCCATTCAGGCGGTGTCATGGACCGGGTGCGCTGGGCCAAGCGGCACTACCCGGATATCGAGATCATTGCCGGGAATATTGCTACCGGCGATGCGGCCCGGAGCCTGGCCGAGGCCGGGGCCGATGCGGTCAAGGTGGGGATCGGTCCGGGCTCGATCTGCACCACGCGCGTGGTCGCCGGTGTTGGTGTGCCGCAGGTGACCGCGATCCATAACGTCTCCTCAGCCCTGGCGGGGATGGAGGTGCCCTTGATCGCCGATGGCGGTATCCGCTTCTCGGGGGATGCGGCCAAGGCCCTGGCGAGTGGTGCCCATTCGGTGATGGTCGGCAGCCTCTTCGCCGGCACCGAAGAGGCGCCGGGCGAGGTAGAGCTCTACCAAGGGCGCTCCTATAAGTCCTATCGCGGCATGGGCTCGCTTGGCGCTATGGCGGGTAGCCAGGGCAGTGCCGACCGCTACTTCCAGGAGGGGGCGCAGTCGGTGGACAAGCTGGTGCCTGAAGGCATCGAAGGGCGCGTGCCTTATAAGGGCAGCATGGTGACGATCGCCAACCAGCTCATCGGCGGTATCCGTGCCAGTATGGGTTATGTAGGCTGCGCCACGATGGCCGAGATGCGTACCCGGCCTCAGTTTGCCCGTATCACCGGAGCCGGTATGCGCGAGAGCCATGTCCACGATGTGACCATTACGAAAGAGGCCCCTAACTACCGTGTTGACTGAAGCGTCGACGCCCGTGTGCAGCGACAGCGGGGCGGATATCCACGCCCACCGGATCCTGATCCTCGATTTCGGTTCGCAGTATACCCAGCTGATTGCGCGCCGCGTCCGCGAGGTCGGGGTCTACTGCGAGATCCGCGCTTGTGATGTTGGTGACGAGGAGGTGCGTGGCTTTGCTCCCTCCGGGGTCATCCTCTCCGGCGGTCCGGAGACGGTAACCGAGGCGGAGACACCCCGTGTCCCTGCAACGGTGTTTGAGCTCGGGGCACCGGTGCTCGGGATCTGCTATGGCATGCAGGCCATGGCCGCACAGCTCGGCGGCGAGGTGGCGCCTTCAGCGCATAAGGAGTTCGGCTACGCCCAAGTCCGCGTCCGCGGCCATTCGCGGTTGTTGGAGTCGATCGAGGACCATGCCAGCGCTGACGGCTATGGGCTGCTCGATGTGTGGATGAGCCACGGCGACCGTGTGGTGCAGCCGCCGCAGGGCTTTCGGGTGATCGCTGAGACGGATGCGGCCCCAGTGGCTGGTATCGGCGACGATACGCGTGGGTTCTACGGCGTGCAGTTCCATCCGGAGGTGACCCACACCCCACAGGGGGGACGGATCCTGGAGCGCTTTGTCCGCGAGATCTGTGGCTGTCCGGGCGACTGGACGCCAGGCAACATCGTCGAGGACAGTCTCGCCCGCATCCGTGAGCAGGTCGGGGGGTGTCACGTAGTCCTTGGCCTCTCCGGCGGGGTCGATTCCTCGGTGACTGCTGCGCTGCTGCATCGGGCTATCGGAAAGCAGCTGACCTGCGTTTTCGTCGACAATGGACTGCTGCGCGAGGGCGAGGCGGAGCAGGTGATGAGCACCTTTGCCCGGCACATGGGCGTGCGGGTGCTCCACATCGACGCGGAGGCGCGGTTCCTAGCCGCCCTGGAAGGGGTGACCGATCCGGAGGAGAAGCGCCGGATCATCGGTAACCTTTTTGTCGACATCTTCGACGAAGAGGCCAGCAAGCTTGAGGGGGTCGAGTTCCTGGCTCAGGGGACGATCTACCCTGATGTGGTGGAGTCGGCGGGCAGCGCCGGTGGTAAGGCCCATGTGATCAAGTCCCACCATAATGTCGGCGGCTTGCCCGAGACCATGAAGCTGCGCCTCGTCGAGCCGCTGCGCGAGTTGTTCAAGGATGAGGTGCGGCGCGTGGGGCTGGAGCTGGGGCTGCCGGCGGATATGCTCTACCGTCACCCTTTCCCCGGGCCTGGGCTCGGGGTGCGGATCCTCGGTGAGGTGCGAAAGCAGTACGCTGATCTCCTGCGTCGGGCCGATGCCATCTTCTTGGAGGAGCTGCGTGCGCAGGGGTGGTACGACCGCACCAGCCAGGCGTTCGCGGTCTTCCTGCCGGTGCGTTCGGTGGGGGTGACCGGTGATGGCCGTCGCTATGAGTACGTCATCGCCCTGCGTGCAGTAGAGACGGTGGATTTTATGACAGCTCGCTGGGCGCCGTTGCCGTATGACTTCCTGGATCATGTATCCCGGCGGATCATTAACGAGATCGACGGCATCGCCCGGGTCGTCTACGACATCTCCGGGAAGCCGCCGGCAACCATCGAGTGGGAGTGAGCACCGCGCAGACTGATGCCGAGTGGATGGGGCAGGCCCTGGCGCTGGCGCGCCGGGCGTCCGAGGCCGGCGAGGTGCCGGTAGGGGCACTCGTGGTTCGGGCGGGCGAGGTGCTAGGCGAGGGGTGTAATTGCCCTATCGCCACGCACGATCCTACCGCGCACGCCGAGGTCAATGCCCTGCGTGCGGCGGGGCGAGCAGTCGGCGCCTATCGCCTTCCCGGGGCGTGCCTGTACGTCACCCTCGAGCCCTGCTTCATGTGCGCCGGGGCGATGCTCCATGCGCGCATCGAGCGCCTTGTCTACGCTGCTGATGATGCGAAGAGCGGGGCGTGTGGCGGGCAATTCGATCTGTTGAGCCTGCCTGGGCACAATCATCGCATCGCCGTGACCGGAGGGGTTCTTGCTGAGCCCTGCGGTGAGCTGCTGCGCGCCTTCTTCCGCGCGCGTCGCTAACGTCACTGCCCGCATCATCCGCCGTGACTTCGTTGCGCTGCCGCGAGCTTCCCGGCCCTCTGCTTTGTAGCCGCTTACCGGGCCAGGCCTTCGTGGTGCCGGGAGAAGGGTGACGCTTGTGGCCCGGAGCGGCTATATTCAGGCGCGGTCCTATTGCGTTTCGCTTCTGTTCTCCATACCTTCTGTGTATGCCGCATGATCACCTGACTCTGCAAGGCTTCCTCGATCTGGTGCCGGACGA
>JBKGYE010000018.1:0-26234 GCA_046546255.1 Halorhodospira sp.
AAAGATAGAGAGCCGGCCTGTAAGCCGGGTTCTGTCGTGGGCGGCCATTCCTCTGGGGCATGCGTCACCGCATGCCTCTAGCGGCCTACCCGGGAGCCGTGTGGGCCGCACCTTAGCCCCCCTATTTGGCCTTGCTCCGGGTGGGGTTTACCGTGCCGCGGGCTGTTACCAGCCGCGCGGTGCGCTCTTACCGCACCTTTTCACCCTTGCCTGTGCCGGCGGATGCGCCGGCCATCGGCGGTCTGTTTTCTGTGGCACTTTCCGTGGGCTCACGCCCCCCAGGTGTTACCTGGCACCCTGCCCTGTGGAGCCCGGACTTTCCTCCGCGCCGCTATAGCGCGGCGGCCGCCTGGCCGACTCTCTCACCTGAATCATACCGCATTCGCAGCATCTGTCAATTCTTAATCATGATCTTATGACTATTTCCTAAAGTAGCATGGGAAATAAAAGATTTAACCATCTTTTCTGATTGTATTTTTTTCTAGGGAGAGGGCTTGGTTTTTGCTTAAAGGCATGGACCTAACCCTGTGTTTGGGGCGGTTTTTTCCCGAGGTGCTCGGTTGACGGGGGGGAGGCCCCTTCCTATAGTGGCGCAACGTGGGTCGTTGTGGGCTGTAAGGGTAAGCCATGGGGCAGTGGGGGGCACGGTGTTTCGGGGAGTCAATCCGCTCAATCTCGATGACAAGGGGCGATTGGCCTTTCCGGCCAGACATCGCGATCGCCTGCTCAGCCACTGTAGGGGCGAGGCAGTCGCGACGATCGACTACAGGGACTATTGCCTGGTGCTCTATCCCCTCCCGGAATGGGAAGAGATCGAGCGTAAGCTCGTGGCCCTGCCGGATCTGCAGCCTAGCGCTAAGCGGCTCAAGCGCCTCTTGATCGGTCATGCCCAAGAGCTTCAAGTCGATGCCCACGGCCGCGTGTTGGTGCCGGGGCCGCTGCGGGAATACGCCGGGCTGGAGAAGCAGGTTGTCCTGATCGGGCAGGGCAACAAGCTGGAGCTTTGGGAAGCCGGTCTATGGGAGCAGCGTCGGGCGGAATGGCTGCAGGAGGCCGCCGCCTCTGGGGAAGAGCTCCCCGCTGAGCTGGAGAGCCTGGCGCTTTGAGCGATCGCGAGGGGGGGCTGTCCACCGCGGAGATGGGTGTAGTGGCAGAGGATCAACAAGCGACGTCGACACACCACCAGCCGGTTCTCTATCAGGCTGCGCTCGAGGCGCTCGCTGTACGCCCGGAGGGCTGCTATGTGGACGCCACTTATGGCCGAGGGGGGCATGCCCGCGGCATCCTCGCGGCGCTCGGCAGGCAAGGGCGCCTGGTCGTGGCCGACCGTGACCCGGAGGCCATTGCCCATGCCCGTGAGAGCCTGGGTGAGGAGCCACGCTGTACCATCCTCCAGGTCGATCTGGCCGTTCTGCCCCAGATCCTGCAAGAACGTGGCATCGCAGGGTCAGTGGACGGGGTGCTCGTCGATCTCGGTCTCTCTTCGCCGCAAGTGGATACGCCCGAGCGCGGCTTCTCCTTCCAGCTGGATGGGCCACTGGACATGCGTATGGACCCTGGCACCGGGGAGCCCGCGGCGGCACTGCTTGAGCGTGCGAGTGCCCGTGAGATCGCCGGGATCCTACGCCGTCTCGGGGAAGAGCGCCACGCCGGCCGCATCGCCCGAGCCATTGTGGCTGCCCGCGATGCCGGTGCCCCCCCGCGTACCACGCAGGCGCTTGCAGCGTTGGTAGAGCAGGCCGTGCCGCGTCTAGAGCCGGGCCGTCATCCGGCGACCCGGACCTTCCAGGCGTTGCGCATTGCCGTCAACGATGAGCTCGGCCAGCTGGATCGTTTCCTGGAGGCGGTGGTGGATCTGCTTCGTCCAGGGGGGAGGCTGGCGGTTATCGCCTTCCATTCCCTGGAGGATCGAAGGGTCAAGCGTTTCATCCGCCAGAGCAGCAGCGTTGGCGACCTGCCGCCTTCGGTACCAGTGCCGCCGCAGGGCTGCCAGCCACGCTTGCGCAGTATTGGCCGCCCGGTGCGGGCGGATGCGGATGAGGTCTCAGGCAACCGGCGGGCGCGCAGCGCTGTGCTGCGGGCTGCGGAGCGGCTGCCGTGACAGCCCGGTCCCCCACGCCCTGGGTCTTGGCTGGGCTCGCGGTTGCGGTGCTGGCTAGTGCGTTGGCGCTGGTGGCGGTGCAGCACGAGCATCGTACTGCGTTTGTAGCCATGCAGGAGGAGATCGAGCGCGGTGACCGACTCCGAGAAGAGTGGAGCATGCTGCAGCTCGAGCAGAGCGCCTGGGCAGGGCAAAGCCGCCTAGAGAGGGTGGCCGGCGAGCGCTTGGGCATGGAGCTGCCTGAACGTGATGACATCATCATCCTCAAGCGGCCTTAGGAGAGACCCGTGAGCCGCCATGCAAGCCGCAAGCAGGGGCCGCAGGGACCGCCGCGCTGGCGGTTCGTCAGCGTGCTTGGCGTCCTGCTGCTCACCGCTGCGGTGATCTTCTTGCGCGCGCTCGATCTGCAAGTGATGAACACCGAATTTCTGCACAGCGAGGCCGAGGCACGGCATCTGCGTACCGTGCAGATGCCAGCGCACCGGGGCATGATCGTCGACCGCAACGGCGAGCCGCTAGCAGTCAGCTCTCCTATGCAGTCCGCGTGGGCTAAGCCGGCAGAGCTGCTCGGCGATGACGCGGCGTTGCGCGCTGTGGCTGGCATCTTGGAGCGTTCGGCGACGGATCTGCATAACTTCCTGCAAGCGCGGGCGGAGCGTGAATTCGTTTATCTGCGCCGTCATCTCGCTCCGGATGTGGCGGCGCAGATCGAGGAGCTCGATGCGCCGGGAGTCGAGCTGCAGCGGGAGTTCCGGCGCTTCTATCCGGCTGGGGAGGTGGCCGCGCAGCTCGTTGGCTTCACGGACATCGACGGCCGTGGGTTAGCCGGCATCGAGCGGGCCTTCGACGATACGCTCAGCGGTCAGGAGGGCGCCAAGCGTGTTGTCCGTGACTCTCGCGGCCGTACGGTGGAGGATGTAGAGCTGCTGCGCGAGCCGCAGCCCGGTGAGGACGTGCAGCTATCGCTGGATCGACGTATCCAGTATCTCGCCTATCGTGAGCTCAAGCGGGCCGTCAAGGGTCACGGCGCCGAAGGAGGGGCTGCAGTGATCCTCGACGCTGTCACGGGCGAGGTGCTGGCTATGGTGAGCCAGCCCTCGTTCAACCCGCATCGGCGCTCCGGCGTCGAAGCGGCGCAGCGGCGCAACCGGGTGGCTGGCTGGACCCAAGAGCCGGGATCGGTCATCAAGCCGTTCACAGTGGCTGCCGCCCTTTCCGACGGTGCGGTTGAGCCCGGGGAGGTCTTCGATACCGAGCCCGGGACGCTGCAGGTAGGACGGCACACCGTCCGGGATTTCTTGAACTACGGCGAGCTTGAGGTCGCCGGCGTCCTGAGAAAGTCGAGCAACGTCGGCGCGGTGCAGATGGCCCTGGAGACAGAGCCGCGGGCGCTGTGGAAGACCCTGGAAGATTTCGGCTTCGGGGCGAAGACCCGCAGCGGCCTTGCCGCGGAGTCGCCCGGCATCTTCCTGCCTGCGCCGCCGCGAGGCGACGTCCAGCGGGCGACCCTCTCCTACGGCTATGGGATTACGGCCACGCCGCTGCAGCTCGCACGCGCCTACGCAGCCTTGGCCAGGGATGGGGTGATCCGTCCGGTGTCCATCGAGGCTGTGGATGAGCCGCCTGAGGGCCGGCAGGCTCTCGAGCCAGCACTTGCGCGGAGGCTGCGCAAGATGCTGGTGGGTGTGGTGGAGCCCGGGGGTACCGGCACCCGCGCAGCGATCCCCGGCTACCGGGTAGGCGGTAAGACAGGCACGGTGCACAAGAGCGGCCCGAGCGGGTATGCCGAAGACGAGTATATCGCCTCATTTGTCGGTTTCGCGCCGGCCTCGGATCCGCGCTTGGTAATGGCCGTAACAATCGATGAGCCGAGCGGGGAGGCCTATTTAGGCGGCCAAGTGGCAGCCCCTGTCTTCTCGCAGGTGATGGGGGAAGCCCTGCGCGTGTTCAATATACCCCCGGACAATTTGCCGGAGCGTCAGCAACGGACTGTCGCCGAGGGGGGGACGCCATGAGCGCGGCGGGGGGCGTGCCAGCCGTATCCTTGCACTGGCTCCTCGAGCCTTGGGTTGAGGAGCCGTTGCCCTCGGTAGTGATCAGCGGTATCGGGGTGGATAGCCGGTCCTTGTGCCCAGGGGCCTTGTTCGTAGCGTTACCGGGAGGCAGCCACCACGGTCTGACCTTTGTCCCTGCGGCGCTGGATGCTGGTGCCGCTGCTGTCGCTTGGGATCCGGAGACCGGGGGGGACGCCCAAGAGGCCGCAGCGGCTGCGGCGACGGCGCAGGTCCCCATGATCCCGATACCAGGGCTGCGTCGTCACCTGGGCGCTGTCGCCGCACGGCTGCACGGTGATCCCTCGCGGGCCCTGGAGGTGGTTGCGGTTACAGGAACCGATGGCAAGACCTCCGTGACCCATTTCGTGGCGCAGCTGCTCAGTGAGCCTGGTGCCCCATGGGGGATGATAGGCACGCTCGGCTACGGCCTGGAGGGCCAGTTCCACACTGGCGGGATGACCACGCCTGACCCGGGAGCGCTCCAGGCGGCTTTGGCCGCTTGCCGGGACGAAGGGGCATGCGGGGTTGCCATGGAGGCCTCCTCCCACGCCCTGGAGCAGGGGCGCCTAGCTGGTACGGAGGTGGATCTGGCCGTGCTGACCCATCTGGGCCGAGATCATCTGGACTATCACGGCTCTATGGAGGCCTACGCGGATGCCAAGAGCCGGCTCTTTGAGCTGGCCAGCCTGCGTGGGCAGGTGCTCAATCTCGATGACGATCTAGGGCGTCGGCTCTACGATCGTGCGGCCGGCCCGGTATTGACCTATAGCGCCGACGGCAGGGCGGCCGACCTGGTCGCGGAGGCTGTGACCCCAGGGCCCGAAGGCCTGCGCTTGACCCTGTGTGTCGGCAGGATGCGGCGGGCGGTCCATCTGCCGCTCTTCGGCCGCTTCAATGTTGCGAATGTCCTCGCCGCCGTGGCTGCTGCCTTGGCGCTCGGGCGCCCCTTGGAGACCCTCCTCGCTCGCCTGCCTCGGTTGCGCCCGGTCCCCGGGCGTATGGAATGGCTGCCCGTCGATGATGCCCATCCGCTGGTCGTCGTCGACTATGCCCATACACCGGGAGCCCTTGAGCAGGCCTTAACGACCCTGCGGGAGCATGCTAACGGGCAATTGACGGTCGTCTTCGGCTGTGGGGGGGATCGGGATCCCGGTAAGCGGCCGTTGATGGGGGCGGTGGCCGCACGCCTGGCCGATCGGGTGATCATTACGGATGACAACCCGCGTAGTGAGCCGCCGGCGTCGATTCGCGCGGCGATCGCTGACGCCGCCGGTGCCGCCAGCGAGGAAGTCCCTGATCGGGGCGCGGCCATCGGCGCAGCCATCGAGGCGAGTAGTCCGGGGGACGTTGTGCTGATCGCCGGTAAGGGCCATGAGAGGAGCCAGGAGGTCGATGGGGTGTGTCAGCCCTTCTGCGATCGCACTGAGGTGCTCCGCCTGCTCGGTTATCCAGGGGAGGGGTGATGGATCCGTTGAGCCTGGATCAGATTGCGATGATCACCGAAGGTCGGGTGGTCGGCGCGACGCCATCCAGGCCTGTGACAAAGGTGGTCTTGGACAGCCGGCGTGCTGTGCCGGGGTCCTTGTTCGTCGCTCTGCCGGGCAGCCGGGTTGAGGGGTATGCCTTTGCTGCTGACGCCGCTGCTCGAGGGGCGGTGGCGGTTCTCGCGAGCCGGCCGGTGGATGCGCTGCCGACGATCGTGGTGGAGCAGCCGGCTGCGGCGCTAGCAGCGCTGGGCGCAGCGTGCAGAGATCGCAGCCCGGCGCGCTTGGTGGCCGTTACGGGTAGCAACGGCAAGACCACCGTCAAGGAGCTGCTCGCCGGCATGCTCGGTGGAGTTGGCACCACGCTCGCTACCGAGGGCAATCGCAATAACCTCATCGGTGTCCCGGAGATGCTCTGCCGGCTCGATGCAAGCTACGAGTATGCAGTCATCGAGATGGGGGCCAACGCGCCCGGCGAGATCAACCAGCTTGCTGCCTGGGCGTGTCCCCAAGTAGGCGTGGTGACCAATGCAGGGCCTGCCCATTTGGAAGGATTCGGCTCCCTTGCCGGGGTTGCTCATGCTAAGGGAGAGCTCTTCGAGGGGCTGCCGGACGACGGGGTGGCGGTGATCAACGCCGATGATGAGTTTGCCGGGTTCTGGCGGGAGTTGGCTGGTAGCCGCCGCTGCTTGACCTTCGGTCGGCATGCCGGGCAGTTCCGCTATCGCGGCCAGGGGCGCCGACTGGAGCTGGACTTCGGCAGCGGTTGGATGGCTGCGCCGACCGCGCTTCTCGGTGCCCACAACGCCGCCAATATTGCAGCTGCAAGCGCCTGTGCTGCTGCGCTGGAAGTGCCGGCGCGATCGATCCTCTCGGCGGTAGCGGCTGCTCGGCCTGTGCCGGGGCGCCTGCAACTGTGCTCTGGTTGTCACGGCGGTTGGGTGATCGATGACACGTACAACGCCAACCCCGGCAGCTTGCAAGCAGCGGTGGAGGCCTTGCACGAGCTCGAGGGTCCGGTATGGCTAATGCTCGGGGCGATGGGCGAGCTCGGTGAGCAGACAGCGTATTGGCACCGGCGGGCTGGTGAGATGGCCCGTGCTGCGGGGATCGCCCGGCTCTGGACGGTGGGCGAGGGGGCGGCGCCGGCAGCTGATGGCTTTGGCGAGGGGGGGCGGTGCTTTCCGCATCATCAGGCCTTGATCGATGCCTGTGCCTCGGAGCTGCCCGCGGATGCCGTCGTGCTGATCAAAGGGTCGCGCTTCGCGGCCATGGAGCAGGTCGCTCAGGCGCTAGTCGCAGGGGATCCTGAACAGGGGGGGGTTGTCTAGGTGCTCTATCACGTGGCCATGCTCCTGGAGACGTTCCATTCCGGCTTCAACGTCTTCCAGTACATTACATTCCGGACCATCCTCGGGGTGCTGACCGCGCTGGGGATCGCGCTGCTCATCGGCCCGGCGGTGATCCAGCGTCTCGTGCTCCACCAGATCGGCCAGCAGGTCCGGCTGGACGGGCCGCAAGCGCACCTGGATAAGGCCGGGACGCCAACCATGGGCGGGGCCTTGATCCTCATCGCCATCGCTGCCGCCACGCTCCTGTGGGCTGATCTGACCAACCGCTATGTCTGGGTCGTGCTGCTGGTCACGCTCGCTTTCGGGGGTATCGGCGGCGTAGACGATACGCTCAAGCTTGTCCGTGGTGACAGCCAGGGGCTACGTGCACGGACCAAGTTTGGGCTGCAAGTGCTTGCTGCCATGGTGGCTAGCGCGTTCCTGTTCGCCACGGCCTCCGACCCGGTGGAGACCAGCCTGCTCCTGCCCTTGGCCAAGGACTGGGTCCTGCCGCTAGGGGTGGGGTTCGTGGTGTTGGCGACCCTGGTGATGGTTGGCAGCTCCAATGCGGTCAATCTCACGGACGGGCTCGACGGCCTGGCCATCATGCCTACGGTGCTCGTCGCCGGCGGGCTTGCGGTGTTTGCCTATGCCACCGGCCACCAGGTCTTCGCCGATTACCTCGGCATCCCCTCGCTGCCCGGCGTAGGGGAGCTGGTGATCTTCTGCGGCGCTATCGTCGGCGCCGGCCTGGGGTTCCTCTGGTACAACACCTATCCGGCGCAGGTCTTCATGGGGGACGTCGGGGCCCTGGCGCTGGGAGCGGCGCTCGGTGCCGTTGCCGTAGCGGTGCGCCAGGAGATTGTGCTTTTCATCATGGGCGGGGTCTTTGTCATGGAGACCATCTCGGTGATGATCCAGGTCCTCTCTTATAAGCTCACCGGTCGGCGCGTCTTCCGTATGGCTCCGCTGCACCACCACTACGAGCTGAAGGGGTGGCCGGAGCCGCGCGTCATCGTGCGCTTCTGGATCATCACGGTCGTCCTCGTGCTCGTCGGCCTAGCGATGCTGAAGGTGCGCTGATGGCAGCAGGCGAGCGCCAGCGTGGGTATACCGCTGTTGCCGGTCTCGGGACGACCGGTCTGGCCTGCGTCCTTGAGCTGTGCAGGCGCGGTGAGGCGGTGGCGGTGGTTGACAGTCGAGGCGAGCCGCCACGGCTTGCACAGCTGCGCGCTGAGGCGCCAGAAGTCCCTGTGGTCACCGGCGGCCTTGATCGCGATCTGCTCCTCGGGGCCGATCGAGTCGTGGTCAGTCCCGGCCTCGATCTACGCCAGGGCGTGCTAGCAGAGCTGCGGGCTGCTGGGTGGCCCCCCGTGGTCGGGGAGCTGACCCTGTTCGCTGAGTCCGCTGCGGCGCCGATCTGTGCCGTCACGGGTTCTAATGGCAAGAGCACGGTAGTCAGCCTGGTTGGTGAGATGGCGCAGGCCGCTGGTCAGGATATCGCGATCGGCGGGAACCTCGGAACCCCGGCGGTGGAGCTGCTTGCTGCTAGGCCACGGGATGGCTACGTGCTTGAGGTGTCGAGCTTCCAGCTTGAGGCCTGCCCGGGTTTCCAGGCTGATGTGGCGGCAGTGCTCAATATCAGTGCCGATCACATGGATCGCTACGAGGACATGGAGGCCTATGCAGCAGCCAAGTCCCGGGTGCTGCAAGGTGCCGGGCAGGTGGTGCTCAATGCCGATGACCGACGTACAGCGGCCTTGGCAGAGGGAGGTGCCGGCGTGCGCACCTTCGCCTTGGGCGAGACCGCGGCGGGCTATCAGCTGGCCTCGGGGGAAGGAGGGGAGTGGCTGCTCGCCGATGGGGTCCCGCGGATCTGCGTTTCGGAGCTGCCGATACCCGGGCGCGCCTACTGCGCCAATGCCCTGGCGGCGATGGCCTTGGCCGACGCCTGGGGTGTCCCCGTGGCAGTGCAACAACAGGTCTTGCGCCGCTTTACCGGCTTGCCCCATCGGATGGAGATTGTGGGCGAGTGGCACGGGGTGCAGTGGATCAATGACTCCAAGGCTACCAACGTGGGTGCCGCTGTAGCAGCCCTCAAGGGGTTGTCCCGGCCGGTTTTGCTCATCGCCGGTGGCCAGGGCAAAGGGGCTGACTTCCGTCCTTTGGGCCGGGCCTGTGCGGAGCACGTGCGTGCGGTGGTCCTGCTGGGTGAGGATGCGCCGGCCATCGAGGCGGCCATTGCAGGCCGTGTCCCTGTCGTGCACGCCGCTAGCATGGCTGAGGCCGTAGCCCATGCAGCGAGCTGGGCCGAGCCTGGTGATGCCGTCCTGTTAGCACCGGCATGCGCGAGCTTTGACGCCTTCCAGGGCTTTGAGCACCGGGGCATGGCGTTCCGTGAGGCCGTACGCGAGGAGATGGCGCATGGCTGATTACGCCGCCGGAGTCCCTGACCGTTCCATGCAGCTGCCGCTGTGGCCAGCGATCGATCAGCGCCTGGTCTGGGTGCTGTTGGTGGTGGCAGCACTGGGGCTAGTGATGGTCGCCTCCGCCTCGACCTCGGTTGCCGAGCAGGCCGCCGGCGATCCTTTCTATTACCTCAGGCGACAGGCGCTGTTTGTGAGCGTGGGGATCGGGGCGGCGGTGGTGGCTCTTAGGGTGCCCCTGAGCACTTGGGAGCGGCTCGGTCCCGGCCTGATGCTGGCAGCCTTGGCGCTGCTGCTGGCAGTCCTGATCCCTGGGGTCGGGCGGGAAGTCAACGGCGCCGTGCGCTGGTTGCCAGTGGGCATATTCAACCTTCAGGTGGCCGAGCCGGTGAAGGTCCTCATCGCCCTTTATCTGGCCGGCTTCCTCGTGCGCCGGCAGGAGCAGCTGCAGGTCTCAACAGCGGCTTTCCTGGTACCGGTGACGGTAGCGGGGGTATGTGCCTTCCTGCTGCTGCGCCAACCGGATTTTGGCACGGCGCTGATGCTCATGGCCCTGACCCTGGGGCTGCTTTTCCTCGCCGGCGTGCCGCTGTGGCGCTTCTTGGCCCTGGTGGGAGGCCTGGTGGCCGTTGCTGCGGCCCTGGTGGTCTATTCGCCGTACCGCTGGCAGCGTGTGACCGCTTTCATGGATCCGTGGTCAGATCCTTTCAACTCCGGCTTCCAGCTTACCCAGTCCCTGATCGCGATCGGGCGTGGGGAATGGCTCGGGGTCGGGCTCGGCGGTAGTGTGCAAAAACTGTTCTATCTCCCCGAGGCCCATACCGACTTCGTCTTCTCGGTGCTTGCTGAGGAGCTGGGTTTGCTGGGGGTTACGGTGGTGGTGATGCTCTTCGCCTATATCGTGTGGCGCTCCATGCGAGTGGGGTGGGAGTGCCATCGCTATCGGCTCCCCTTTGCCGGCTACTTGGCTTGGGCGGTGGGGTTGGCTCTAGCCTTGCAGGCTTTCATCAACATGGGCGTGGCCACCGGTCTGCTGCCCACCAAGGGGCTGACGTTGCCGCTATTCAGCTACGGCGGCAGCAGCGCACTGGCCACCGGGGCCATGGCCGGTTTGTTGCTGCGTTGCGGCTATGAGCTGGCGCAGGTGCGAGCTGACGGGCGACGGCCGGCTGACGAGGAGGAGCGAGCATGAGCGGGCTGACCGTTGCCATAGCCGCCGGCGGGACAGGCGGCCATGTCTATCCAGGGCTGGTGGTAGCCGAGCTGCTGCAGCAGCGTGGGCAC
Source organism: Halorhodospira sp. (assembly GCA_046546255.1). GTDB lineage: Bacteria > Pseudomonadota > Gammaproteobacteria > Nitrococcales > Halorhodospiraceae > Halorhodospira. Next base: position 10,681 of record JBKGYE010000018.1, read on the forward strand.
CGGGTCGTCTGGCTCGGTACACGCTACGGCCTAGAGGCGCGAGTAGTCCCTGCTGCTGGGCTGGCTTCGGAGTGGCTGGAGATCGGTGGGTTGCGGGGCAAGGGGATGGCCACCTTGTTGGCGCTACCGTGGCGGCTCGCTCGTGCGGTGGCGGTGGCTGCTAGGGCGCTAAGGCGCTGGCAGCCGGATGTGGTCCTGGGCATGGGCGGGTATGTAGCAGGGCCGGCGGGGCTTGCTGCGCGCCTGAGCGGAAGGCCCCTGGTCGTCCATGAGCAGAATGCCCGGGCCGGCATGACCAACCGATTCCTGGCCAGACTCGGGCAGCAGGTGCTGACCGGCTTCCCGGGGGCGTTGGGTGAGCGCGGTGAATGGGTGGGCAACCCGGTGCGGGCGGCTATTCACGCCCTGGAGGCGCCACAGATGCGCTATGCCGGGCGTCAGGGGCCGCCTCGGCTGCTGGTGCTCGGCGGTAGCCAGGGTGCGCGCGCGCTCAATCGGGCTGTCCCGGCGGCTTTGGCGCAGGCGCATGGAGAGGCGCCGCAGGTGCTGCATCAGGCCGGGGAGGCAACGCTGGAGGAGGCCCGTGCCGGCTACGCCCGGGCTGGCCTTACTGCTGAGGTGGTGCCGTTCATCGAGGATATGGCCGCTGCCTATGGCTGGGCCGACCTGGTGCTCGCACGTGCCGGGGCGCTGACCGTGGCGGAGATCGCTGCTGCCGGCGTGCCTGCGGTGCTGGTGCCATTGCCCTGGGCGGTGGACGATCACCAGCGTGCCAACGCGCGAACGCTGCATGATGTTGGGGCTGCGCAGGTGCTGCCGCAACGCGAGCTGGAGGAGGGGGCGTTGACAGGTTTGCTGGCGTCATTGCTCGGTGACCGTGATCGGCTCACACGCATGGCCGTTGCTGCTCGGACGGCTGCTCGCCCTGGAGCCGCGGAGCGGATGGCGGACGTGTGCGAGGGGGTGGCCCATGGCTGAAAGGCCCTCGATCAGGGAGCCGTGCTTCGCGCCACCGGCGAGCGGGCGCGGCGCTTTCGGCCGCGTGCGCCGGATCCACTTCGTGGGGATCGGCGGCGCGGGAATGGGTGGGATCGCTGAGGTCCTGCACAACCTAGGCTTTACCATCACTGGCTCCGATTTGCGCTCCGGGGCGGTCGTGGAGCGGCTGGCCGGGCTCGGCGTAACGGTTCATCTCGGGCACGACCCCGATCACGTCAAGGGGGTCGATGCGGTGGTGGTCTCGACCGCCGTGGCTGAGGACAATCCCGAGGTCCAAGCGGCGCGGCGCGCCCGCACGCCGGTGGTACCGCGGGCGGAGATGCTCGCTGAGCTCATGCGCTTTCGCCAGGGGGTGGCAGTAGCTGGTACCCACGGCAAGACGACCACGACCTCGCTGCTCGCTAGCTGCCTTGCTGAGGGGGGGCTCGACCCGACCTTTGTCATCGGTGGGCGGTTGATCAGTGCCGGCGCCCACGCTCGGCTCGGGGCCGGCCCTTACCTGGTGGCTGAGGCGGACGAGAGCGACGCTTCCTTCCTTCATCTCAAGCCGGTGATGGCGGCGGTTACCAATGTCGACGCCGACCATCTGGGGACCTATGGAGGCGATTTCGAGGCGCTGCGCCGCACCTTTTTCGAATTCTTGCATCACCTCCCCTTCTATGGGCTGGCGGTACTGTGTATCGACGATCCGCAGGTGCGCCGCTTGCGTGATGAAATTGGTCGTCCCGTGCTGACCTATGGCTTTACCGAGGAGGCCGACGTCCGTGCCGAGGATGTGGTGCCAGCGGGGCCGCGGACCCGATTCCGCATCCGCGAGAGCGACGGGACCGCCTTTACGGTGGAGCTGAGCCTGCCCGGCTGGCACAACGTGCTTAATGCCACCGCCGCTGTGGCCCTGGCCCGTGAGCTAGGCGTGGAAAGGGCTGCTATCCAGCGGGCGCTAGGCGACTTCCAGGGCATTGGCCGGCGCTTTCAGGTCTATCCGGAGATCCTCGTCGCCGACGGGACCGCAGCGCTGGTGGACGACTATGCCCACCATCCCCGCGAGCTGGAGGCGACCTTCCAGGCGGCTCGGGCGGCCTGGCCGGGGCAGCGGCTGGTGGTGGTTTTCCAGCCGCATCGGTATTCGCGTACCCGCGAGCTGTTCGATGACTTCGCGCGGGTGCTCAGCAGCACCGATACGCTGATCCTGACCGAGGTCTACGGCGCCGGCGAGGCGCCTCTGCCCGGTGCCGATGGCCGGGCCTTAGCGGGCGCGGTGCGTGACCGGGGCGGCGTGCAGCCGATCTTTGCCGAGGCGCTGGAGGAGGTGCCGGGGCTGCTCGCGGGGCTGCTTAGGGCCCACGACGTTGTCCTGACCTTGGGAGCGGGGAGTATCGGCAACCTGCCGGCGCGGCTGGCGCAGGGGCTGCCCACAGGAGGTAGCTCATGAGCGTGGCACTGCAGCAGCGACGGATTCGTCCGGGGGAGCTGCGCGAGGATGAGCCCATGGCCGCTTACACCACATGGCGGGTGGGTGGGCGGGCGCGTCGGCTCTATTGCCCGAAGGGGGTGGAGGACTTGGCCAGCTTCCTGGCCACTCTGCCCGCGCAGGAGGCTGTGCTCTGGTGCGGGCTGGGTAGCAACCTGCTGGTCCGCGATGGCGGAGTGGCAGGTACGGTGCTCCTCACCCAGGGAGCCCTGGATGGGCTGTCCATCGACGGCCATCGAGTCCGCGCAGAGGCTGGCGTCGCCTGTGGCCGTCTAGCGCGGGCCACAGTGCGTGAGGGGCTGGATGGCCTGTGCTTCCTTGCCGGCATTCCCGGTACGGTGGGCGGTGCCTTGGCGCTGAATGCCGGTGCCTGGGGCGGCGAGACCTGGGAGCGTGTCGTGGCGGTGGAGACCATCGATCGCGCCGGGCGGATCCGCGTCCGGGAACCGGCAGCGTTCGAGGTTGGCTATCGCAGGGTTCACGCTCCCGGGGAGGAGCGTTTTCTGGCTGCCACGTGGGAATTACCGAGGGCGCAGGTAGAGGTATTGCGTGAACGGGTCCGGGCGCTGCTACGCCGAAGGAATGCCACACAGCCGGTGGGCCAGCCTACCTGTGGTTCGGTGTTCCGGAATCCGCCAGGGGCAGCTGCCGGGCAGCTGATCGACCGTGCTGGGCTCAAGGGGGTGCGCCTTGGTGGGGCGCGGGTGTCGAGCCTTCACGCCAATTTCATCCTCAATGAGGGAGGGAGTGCTGCGGATATCGAGGCCCTGATTGAGCATGTCCGTGAACGGGTTGCCGCTGTGCACGGGGTGCGCCTGGAGCCGGAGGTCCACGTTGCCGGGGAGGGTACCTCATGACTGGGATTCCCTCATCCCGCCAAGCGGGGCGGATCGCCGTGCTGATGGGTGGCACTTCTGCCGAGCGCGAGATCTCGCTGCGCAGCGGCGGGGCAGTGCTCGCAGCCCTGCAGCGAGGTGGCTACGACGCCGAGGCCTTTGATCCGCGCGATCGTGCGCTGGAGGCATTGCGTGGTTATGACGTGGTCTTTATCGCCCTGCACGGGCGCGGTGGCGAGGATGGCACGGTGCAGGGGCTGCTCGACCTGCTCGGGATGCCCTATACCGGCAGCGGGGTGCTCGGCTCGGCGCTGGGGATGGATAAGTGGCGTTGTAAGCGCCTTTGGCAGGGCAGTGGCCTCCCCACGCCAGCCGGTTGCCTGCTCGGCGCCGCGACCGAGGACCCGGGCGAGCTCTTGGGGTGGCCGTTGATCGTCAAACCGGCCCGGGAAGGGTCGAGTCTGGGCATGACCCGGGTGACCCGATCGCAGGGGATGGCTGCTGCTTACCGGGAAGCCGCTATCTACGACGATGCTGTGCTCGCGGAGCAGTGGATCGAGGGCGAGGAGTACACCTTGGCGGTGCTCGGTGAGCGAGCGCTGCCGTCGATCCGGCTGGAGACCAGCCATGCCTTCTTTGACTACGCCGCGAAGTACGAGTCGGAGGATACCGGTCACCATTGCCCGAGTGGGTTGAGCGAGGCGGAAGAGGCTGAGGTTGGCGACCTTTGCTTGCGCGCCTTCCGTGCCGTCGGTGGTCGTGGCTGGGGGCGGGTGGACGTGATCCGCGATGCCGCCGGGGCGTGGTGGCTCTTGGAGGTCAACACCATCCCGGGCATGACCGACCACTCATTGGTGCCTAGGGCTGCGGCGCATGCCGGGATGAGCTTCGATGAGCTGGTGGCTCGCATCCTAGGGGAGGCTTTGCCGTGAGCCGTGCAAGCTGGCGCGACCGGATGGGGATGGAGGACGAGCAGGGCCGGAGGCCATGGTCCTCGCGCTTGCCTGGTCTGCGTGGCTGGGCGTGGGGGGCGGCCGTGGCCTTTGTGGCTGTGGCCGGTGCCGGCGCGGCCACCAAGGCTTTGCAGCAAGGGCGTGTGCTGCCTCTGGAGCGGGTGGCGGTCACGGAGGCGCCGCAACGGGTCGACGATGCCCAGCTACGGGAGGTGTTGGCGCCGTATTTGCATCGGAGCTTGCTCGGGGTCGATGTACAGGGCGCTCGAGATGCGCTGGAAGGGCTGCCTTGGGTAGCCAAGGCCCAAGTCCGCCGGGCTTGGCCCGGAACCGTCCGGGTGACCTTGGTCGAGCGCCGTCCACTGGCACGCTGGGGCGGTGGTGGACTGGTGGATCGCGACGGCGTGCGCTTTGCCCCCGCTGCGGAGACGATCCCCGAAGGACTGCCACGCTTGCGTGGCCCGAAGGGCAGTGCCGAGAAGGTAGCAGCCCTCTTCCGGAAGCTACAGGCGACCTTCAAGGGCCAGGAGGTGGCTATTACGGCGCTGAGCCTTAGCCAGCGAGGGTCATGGCGTGCGGAGCTCGCTGGCGGCGTGACGATGGCGCTCGGGCGTCAGCGTCCTCAAGAGCGTGCTGCTCGTTTTGCGGCGGCGTTGCCGGCGCTTAAGGAGCGAGAGCAAGTCCCGATGGAGCGGGTCGACCTGCGCTATCCCAATGGCTTTGCAGTGGCTTGGGGAGCAGCGGAGGAATCGGACTGAACGCGGAGCAGACCATGGTGCGAAAGAGCGAAGACAGCCTTTTAGTGGGGCTCGATATCGGTACCTCCAAGGTGGTTGCCATCGTCGGTGAGACGAAGGAAGACGGCGATCTGGAGGTGATCGGGGTCGGTAGTCACCCATCCCACGGGCTCAAGAAGGGCGTGGTGGTGAATATCGACTCCACGGTGCAGTCGATCCAGCGCGCCGTCGAGGAGGCCGAGCTGATGGCTGGCTGCGAGATCCACTCAGCCTACGTAGGGATCTCTGGTAGCCATATCCGCAGCCTCAACTCCCACGGCATGGTTGCCATCCGCGATCGGGAGGTGATGCGCACCGACCTTGAGCGGGTCCTCGATGGTGCCAAGGCGGTAGCGATCCCGGCGGATCAGCAGATCCTCCACGTCATCCCCCAGGAGTTTGTTATCGACAACCAGGAAGGGATCAAGGATCCCCTGGGCATGGCCGGTGTGCGTCTTGAGGCACGGGTACATATGGTGACTGGGGCGGTCTCCGCGGCGGATAACATCACGAAATGCGTGCGGCGCTGTCAGCTGGAGGTTGATGACATTGTCCTCCAGCAGCTGGCAGCCAGCTACGCCGTGCTCAGTGATGACGAGAAAGAGCTCGGGGTCTGCCTGGTGGATATCGGCGGCGGCACCACGGACATCGCCGTGTTTACGGGCGGGGCTATTCGGCATACGGCGGTGATCCCGATTGCCGGCTACCAGGTGACCAACGATATCGCTGTGGCCCTGCGTACGCCCACGCATCACGCCGAGGATATCAAGGTCCGCTACGCCTGTGCTCTGTCGCAGCTGGCGAACCCTGAGGAGAGTATCGAGGTCCCCTCGGTGGGGGACCGTCCGCCGCGACGCCTCTCCCGGCAGTCGCTAGCCTCTGTGGTAGAGCCTCGCTATGAGGAGCTGCTCGGGCTCGTGCACACGGAGCTGCGCAAGAGCGGTTTCGAGGATCTGATTCCGGCAGGGATCGTGCTCACCGGCGGCAGCTCCAAGATGGAGGGGGTTACGGACTTGGCCGAGGAGGTGTTCCATTTACCAGTACGTATCGGTGTGCCTAAGTTTGTCACCGGTCTTTCTGACGTAGTCCGTAATCCGATGTATTCCACAGGCGTAGGGTTGCTCGCCTTTGGGGCGCGCAATCGCGATGGTGGGCTAGCGCCGGCGCTGGGCGAGGATTCGGGTATGGCCGCCCTATGGGGGCGCATGAAGAGTTGGTTTAAGGGCAATTTCTAGGTTTCCCGGTGCGCCGCAGGGCGCGCCAGCGAGTGTCAGGAGGGCAGCACGATGTTTGAGCTCATGGATACCGCCAATCAGAACGCGGTTATCAAGGTGATCGGTGTGGGCGGCGGCGGAGGTAACGCCGTCCAGCACATGGTCGACAGCGAGATCGAGGGCGTGGAGTTCATCTACGCCAACACGGATGCCCAGGCCCTGGCGAACACCAGGGCCGGCGTGACGGTGCAGCTCGGCTCGGGTATTACCAAGGGGCTGGGGGCCGGTGCCGATCCGACTACCGGTCGGCAGGCTGCTGAGGAGTCCCGGGATCGCCTGCTGGAGGTCCTCGACGGGGCAGATATGGTGTTCATTACTGCCGGTATGGGCGGTGGCACGGGCACTGGCGCTGCTCCGGTCGTCGCCGAGGTGGCTCGGGAGATGGGCATCCTCGCCGTGGCGGTGGTGACCAAGCCGTTCCCGTTCGAGGGCAATAAGCGCATGGGGGTGGCCGAGCAGGGGATCAAGGAGCTCGAGCAGAGCGTCGATTCACTGATCACCATCCCCAATGAAAGGTTGTTGCCGGTGCTCGGCAAGAACCTGACTTTGATCGATGCCTTCAAGTCGGCCAATGACGTGCTTCATGGCGCCGTTCGGGGGATTGCTGAGCTCATCACCCGTCCGGGACTGATCAATGTCGACTTCGCCGACGTGCGGACGGTGATGTCCGAGATGGGCATGGCTGTCATGGGCAACGGGGTGGCCTCTGGCGAAGGGCGGGCCCGCGAGGCGGCCGATCGCGCTATCGCCTGCCCCCTGCTGGAGGATTTCAACCTAGCCGGGGCCAACGGCGTGTTGGTCAATGTGACCGGCGGCAACAACCTCTCCATCGGTGAGTTCGATGAGGTGGGTAATGCCGTGCGTGAGTACGCCTCCGATGACGCCACGGTGGTGGTCGGTGCGGTCATCGATTCGGAGCTGGAGGAGGAGCTGCGTGTGACGGTGGTGGCTACGGGGTTAGGCCCTGCACCGCAGACCACGACCGAGCCGGCAAAGGCCGCTCAGCAAGTGGCACGCAAGCAAACCGGCGAGGTGGACTACGCCCAGCTCGATCGGCCAACGGTCATTCGCCAGAACGCCCAGAGTGAGCGTAGCAAGGAGACCGGCTCCGAAGAGGATATGGAGTATCTGGATATCCCGGCCTTCCTGCGTCGGCAGGCGGATTGAGGGCAAGGGATTGCTGCGCTGCAGTATACTTTTCGGGTTTATTACATTAAAATGACGCGACGTCTTGCCGCTATTAAAGGGTAAGGCGGTGTGTCTGGCCGCGTAGGTCGCGCCTGAACGCACTTTATGCAGCCGAGCAGTGGAGCCGAGTCGAGACATGATCCGTCAACGCACCTTGAAGAACAGCATCCGCGCGACCGGCGTGGGCCTGCATACCGGCGAGAAGGTCTACCTGACCTTGAGGCCGGCGCCGGCCAACGCGGGGATCGTCTTCCGGCGTACCGATCTCGACCGGGAAATCAGGGCGACTGCCGCGACGGTGGGGGACACCCGCCTATCCACCTGCCTCGTGGATGACGACGGGGTCCGGGTCTCCACCGTGGAGCACCTGCTATCCGCGCTCGCTGGGCTCGGGATCGACAACTGCTATGTCGAGCTATCCGCTGCCGAGGTGCCGATCATGGATGGCAGCGCGGCGCCTTTCGTGTTCCTCATCCGCTCGGCGGGGGTCAAGGAGCAGGAGGTCCCTAAGCGCTTCGTGCGGATCTTGGAGCCCGTGCAGGTGGTGGATGGCGACAAGTGGGTGGCCTTCCAGCCTTTTGAGGGGTTTAAGGTCAGCTTCACCATCGATTTCGATCATCCGGTCTTTCTCAAGGAGTACGCCCGGGCGGAAGTGGATTTCTCCTCGACCTCCTTCGTCAAGGAGATCAGCCGCGCGCGGACCTTCGGTTTCATGCGTGAGATCGAGGCCCTGCGGGGGTCGCAGCTAGCGCTCGGTGGGAGCCTTGATAACGCTATCGTGGTCGATGACTACCGAGTCCTCAATGAGGACGGATTGCGCTATCGTGACGAGTTCGTCAAGCACAAGATCCTGGATGCGATCGGGGATCTTTACCTGCTCGGGAGCAGCCTGATCGGCGCTTTCCATGGCCACAAATCGGGGCATGCCCTGAACAATCGGCTATTGCGCAAGCTCCTTGAGCAGGAGCATGCCTGGGAAGAGGTGACCTTCGATGAGTTCGAGGAGCTGCCCATCGCCTACGACCAGCCGGTGGTCGCGTAGCCGAATAGTCTCGGGTGGCACTGCCACCGCTAGGCCAGGCTAGGGGTGAAATGGTTCGTGGCTTGCGGCTGAATGGAGCCAGCCGGTAGGGTATCCATTTAACCCTAATATGCTGGCCATGAATCTTTCCCGAACACGCGCTATCCTCTTCGATCTTGACGGGACGCTGGTGGACAGCGCCCCGGATCTGACCGTCGCTGTCAACCAGGTGCTCGCTGAGCGCGACCAGCCTCCAGTCTCTGAAGAGCAGATCCGCGACTGGACCGGTAACGGAGTCCGCCGCCTGGTGGCTCGGGCGCTGACGGGTGAGATCGACGGTGCGCCTCCGGAAGCAGAGCTGGAAGCAGCCGTGGAGCGCTTCTTGACTTGCTACGGGGAGGCGGTCTATGTCCACTCTCGCCCTTATCCTGGGGTTTTGGACGGCATCCGCCAGCTTGGCGAGGCCGGTATGCGCTTGGCGGTTGTCACCAATAAGCCTTATCACCTCGCCCGGGAGATCGTTGAGCGGATGGGTCTTGCGGACCGCATCGACGCAGTGGTTGGCGGTGATAGCACGGACTCGCGCAAGCCGGGCCCGGAGCCGCTTCGCTTCGCCATGGAGTGCCTGGGGGTCGCCTCGGCGACGGCCTTGATGGTTGGCGACTCGCTCACCGATGTGGAAGCTGCGCGCAACGCCGGGGTCCCTGTCGTCTGTGTCCCCTACGGCTATCGCCGCGGGGTGGCACCGGAAGCGCTGCGGGCCGATGCACTGGTTGAGGCCCTGACTGATCTTCCGGCCCTGTTGCGCGGAGTTGCCTGAACCATGAAAGAGCACGAGTTCCATAGCCTTGCCGAGGCCGGCTATACGCGTATCCCCTTGATCCGCGAAGTTATCGCCGATCTCGACACCCCCCTTTCCGCCTACCTCAAGCTCGCCCGTGGGCCGCGTTCCTTTCTCTTCGAGTCGGTGGAAGGCGGCGAGAAGTGGGGTCGCTACTCCATTATTGGCTTGCCGGCGCGCACAGAGATCACGGTGCACGGCCACTGTGTCCGGCTCCGGCGTGATGGTGCGCTCCTGGATGAGCAGGAGGTTGCCGATCCTTTGGCCTGGATTGAGGCCTATCAGCACCGCCACCGTGCCGCGACGCCCTCGGGGTTTCCGCAGATGCCGCGCTTTCTAGGTGGCCTGGTCGGCTACTTTGGCTACGATACGGTGCGCTACATCGAGCCTAGGCTCGCGGATAGCGCACCGGCGGATGCCCTGGGGCTGCCGGATATCTTCCTGGTTGAGGCTGAGGAGGTGGCCGTCTTCGACAACCTCGCCGGGCGGCTCTACCTGGTCGTGCATTGCGATCCGCGCGAAGAGGGCGCCTATACGGCTGGCCTGGCCCGCTTGGATGAGCTCGCCGAGCGGCTCAACCAGCCGCTGGCGCGCCACCAGCGGCATCACGAGGGAGGCGTCGGGGTCCCCGGGGAGCCGCGCTACAACTTCACCCAGGCAGGCTACGAGGCCGCGGTGGAACGAATCCGCGAGTACATCGCCGCCGGCGACGTGATGCAGGTGGTCCCCTCTCAGCGGATGAGCATGCCGTTCAGTGCCGAGCCGCTGGATCTCTACCGCGCGCTGCGTTGTACCAACCCGTCACCTTATATGTACTTCCTTGACCTGGGCGCTTGCCAGGTCGTGGGGTCCTCGCCGGAGATTCTGGTTCGTCTCGAGGAGGGGGAGGTGACGGTGCGCCCCATTGCGGGTACCCGTAAGCGTGGGGCGACGGAGGCGCGGGACCGGGAGCTCGAGGAGGAGCTGGTCTCCGACCCGAAAGAGATCGCCGAGCACGTGATGCTCATCGATCTGGGGCGGAATGACGTGGGCCGGGTCGCTGAGACTGGGACGGTGCGGTTGAGCGAGCGCATGGTTGTGGAGCGCTACTCCCAGGTGATGCATATCGTCTCCAATGTGGTGGGCCATCTGCGTCCCGGGCTCGGGCCTATGGACGTGCTGCGCGCTACCTTTCCGGCCGGGACGGTCTCCGGGGCGCCGAAGATCCGGGCCATGGAGATCATTGACGAGGTGGAGCCGGTCAAGCGCGGTCTCTACGCCGGGGCTGTTGGCTACCTCTCCTGGTCGGGGAATATGGATACTGCGATCGCGATCCGCACCGCGGTGATCCACGAGGGGCAGGTGCATGTGCAGGCCGGTGGCGGCGTGGTCGCTGACTCCGTCCCCGAGCTGGAATGGAAAGAGACCCTGAACAAGGGCCGGGCGCTGATGCGTGCTGTTGAGATGGCCGAGGCAGGCTTATGATCCTGATGATCGATAACTACGACTCGTTTACCTGGAACCTGGTGCAGTACCTAGGGGAGCTGGGTGCGCGGGTCGAGGTGGTGCGCAACGACGAGATCAGCATCCCGGAGGTCCGCCGGCTACGCCCCGAGCGTCTCGTCATCTCGCCCGGCCCCTGTACGCCCAACGAGGCCGGTATCTCCCTGGAGCTGATACGCAGCCTTGCTGGCGAGATCCCTATCCTGGGTGTCTGCCTGGGGCATCAGGCGATCGGGCAGGTCTTCGGGGGGCGTGTGGTACGCGCTCGCAAGGTTATGCATGGCAAGACCTCCCCTGTCCGTCACCGAGGCCAGGGGATCTTTGCCGGTCTGCCTGAGCCGCTGGAGGCGACGCGCTACCACTCGCTGATCGTCGAGCGTGAGAGCGTGCCGGAGGAGCTAGAGATCACAGCCTGGACGGAAGGGCCGCAGGGTGTCGTGGACGAGATCATGGGGCTGCGCCATCGCCGGCTACCGATAGAAGGGGTGCAGTTCCATCCTGAGTCGATATTGACTCGGTCCGGCCATGAGCTGTTGCGCAATTTCTTGGAGCAGCCGCGGGCGGCTGCGTAGTCGTGGCTGCATGGGGTGCAGCCATCGGGGGCTTGCAACATTGTGCTGCCCCCGGGAGACTAGCGCCACGCCAGATCCCGATACCTTTCACTCGATATCCAGCTGTTGAGGCGTCCCCATGGATCTACAGTCTGCGCTGCGCCGAGTCACTGAACGACAGGACCTGACCGCTGAGGAAATGGCCGAGGTCATGCGTACCATCATGACCGGCGGCGCTACACCGGCGCAGATCGGCGGTTTCTTGGTGGGGCTGCGGATGAAGGGCGAGACGGTCGCCGAGATCGCCGCGGCCGCCGGTGTGATGCGTGAACTGGCTGAGCAGATGCAAGCCGATGATGTCACCAGCCTGGTCGATACTTGCGGAACCGGGGGGGATGCTAGCGGCACGCTCAATGTCTCCACTGCGGCAGCCTTTGTGGCCGCTGCCGGTGGTGCCTCGGTAGCCAAACATGGTAACCGCTCCGTGTCGGGGCGCAGCGGTAGCGCCGATCTGCTTGAGGCCGCTGGCGCGCGTCTTGAGCTCAGCAGCGAGGCCGTCGCTGAGTGCCTTCGGCGTACGGGGGTCGGCTTCCTCTTCGCGCCGGCCCACCATAGCGCTATGCGGCACGCCGTAGGGCCGCGTAAGGAGATGGGGGTGCGGACCCTGTTCAATATCCTCGGGCCGTTGACCAATCCGGCGGGGGCGCAGCGCCAGCTGCTGGGTGTCTATGCCCCGGAGTGGGTACGCCCGGTGGCGGAGGTGCTGCGCGAGCTCGGCAGCAGGCACGTGCTGGCGGTCCACGCTGAGGATGGCCTCGACGAGATCAGCATCGCAGCCCCGACGCGGATCGCTGAGCTTCGTGATGGCGAGGTGCAGGAGTATACCGTTACGCCCGCCGAGCTAGGGCTACGTGGGGCGCCGCTGCACGAGGTGACCGTCGCCGGGGCGAGTGACAGCTTGGCCATGATCCGGGCCGCCTTCGCCGGTGAACGCATCGCTGCTGCTGAGCTCATCGCTGCCAACGCCGGCGCGGCGCTCTATGTCGCCGGCCGTGCCGAGAGCCTGCCGGCAGGTATCGAGCAAGCCCGCGAGCTCATGGGCTCCGGGGCTGTTGCGGCGCGGGTCGACCGGTTTGTCGCTGTTACGCAGGAGCTGGCTCAATGAGCGGCGGCCGCAGCACGCCTGATGTGCTTCGGCGCATCCTCCGCCGCAAGGCGGAAGAGCTGATCGAGCGTGCCGAGGCGTGTCCTTTGCGCGAGCTCTCTGCAGCGGTATCGGACATGCCTCCGGCGCGCGGCTTCCGGGCGGCGCTGGCGCAGCGGGTGGCACGGGATGAAGCGGCGGTGATCGCCGAGATCAAGCGAGCATCCCCGAGCCGTGGGGTCATACGGCCGGATTACGAGCCGGCAGCCGTTGCTGCCGATTACGAGCGCCACGGGGCGGCCTGCCTGTCCGTGCTCACTGACCGTGATTTCTTCCAGGGGGATGATGCCCACCTGCAAGCTGCTCGGGCAGCGGGAAGCCTGCCGGTGCTGCGCAAGGACTTCACCATCGATACCTATCAGGTCTATGAGGCCCGGGCTCTCGGTGCTGACTGTATCCTGCTCATCGCCTCAGCCCTCGGCGATGCCCAGCTTGCTGAGTTCCATGCGTTGGCCATCGAGCTGGGGCTGGATGTGCTGGTCGAGGTTCATGATGCCGAAGAACTGGAGCGGATACGCCCCCTGGGGCCGGGGCTGATCGGCGTGAACAACCGCAATCTGCGGAGTTTCACCACAGATCTGGCCACCAGCGAGAGGTTGGCCGGCTGCCTCCCCGAGGGCGCTCTGGCGGTGACCGAGAGCGGCATCCACCGCCGTGAGGATGTCGCCCGCATGCGAGCGTCCGGGATCCATGCCTTCTTGGTGGGCGAGGCCTTCATGGCGGCCCCGAGCCCGGGGGAGCGTCTACAAGCCCTCTTCCAGGAGGGGGCGGCCTGACGTTTGAGCCCGGAGGGGCAGCCCGGTGTCACGGTGCATGCCACCCCTGCTGTAGGTGTAGAATGGTAGCGTACCTGCAGAATTTGTGCATAATTCTCGCTCCTTTTTAGGGCAAAACGTGCCACCACCTACGATGGGAGGGCCTTAGGCGTTGGTTGATTACACCCGCATCCGGCTCCACGGCTTCAACAACTTGACCAAGTCGCTGAGCTTCAACATCTACGATGTCTGTTACGCCAAGACCGAGGAGCAGCGTCGGGCGTATATTGAGTACATCGACGAGGAATACAATGCGGAGCGGTTGACCGAGATCCTGACCAACGTTGCTGAGATCATCGGGGCCAATGTGCTCAATGTGGCACGGCAGGACTATGACCCTCAGGGGGCGAGCGTCACCATCCTGATCTCGGAAGGACCGGTGACGCCCGAGGAGGCTGAGGAGAGCGCCGAGGCGCGGCCGGGGCCTCTCCCCGGGGATGTCGCGGCGCATCTGGATAAATCCCATATCACGGTGCACACCTATCCGGAGATGCATCCGGACAAGGGGGTGAGCACGTTCCGCGCGGATATCGATGTCTCCACTTGCGGGGTGATCTCACCGCTGACAGCGCTCAACTACCTGATCCACTCCTTCGACTCGGATATCGTGACGATGGACTACCGCGTCCGCGGCTTCACCCGCGATGTAGAAGGGCATAAGCACTTCATCGATCACGAGATCAACTCGATCCAGAACTATCTGTCCGAGGACACCAAGGAGCGTTACCAGACGCTCGATGTGAACGTCTATCAGGAAAACATCTTCCATACGAAGATGATCCTCCGGGAGTTTGACCTCGATAACTACCTCTTCGGTGAGTCCAGCGCTGATCTCACCGAGGAGGAGGCGAGCACGATCCGCCGGCACCTGCGCCGGGAGATGATGGAGATCTTCGCTGGGCGAAACCTGCCGGCCAATCAAGAGGTCTAGCGGTACGCCGGACTGTCAAAGGTGGTTGCGATCCCCGCCGGCATTGGTTATGATGCGCGGCCTTCGACGGAGAGAGCGAAGCGATGAAGACGTATAGCGCCAAGCCCGCAGAGGTACAACGCGACTGGTACGTGGTCGACGCTACCGATAAAACGCTCGGGCGTCTGGCCAGCGAGATTGCGCGTCGGCTGCGCGGCAAGCATAAGCCGGTCTTTACACCGCATGTCGACACAGGCGACTATATCGTCGTGATCAATGCGGACAAGGTCCGTCTGACCGGCAAGAAAGAGCGGGACAAGCAGTACTTCTGGCACACTGGCTACCCGGGCGGTATCAAAAGCCGTAACGTAGCCGAGGTGCGTGCGCGTCACCCCGAGCGCCTGATCGAGAGCGCGGTGCGTGGGATGCTGCCGAAGAACCGGCTGGGCCGTTCGATGCTGAGAAAGCTCAAGGTCTATGCCGGCAGCGAGCATCGGCATCATGCGCAGCAGCCGCAGCCGCTGGAGCTCTGAGGGTACAACAGGATCGAACAAGACCATGGTCAATCAGCAGTACTACGGAACCGGACGCCGCAAGACCTCATCCGCTCGCGTCTTCTTGACGCCAGGCGGAGGTAACATTACTGTCAACGGCCGTCCACTCGATGAGTATTTCGGGCGCGAGACCGGCCGCATGATCGTCCGGCAGGCGCTGGATCAGGTGGACGCGGCAGACAAGTTCGACATCAAGGCGACCGTCTCCGGCGGTGGCTCCAGCGGGCAGGCGGGTGCTGTGCGGCATGGCATCGCCCGGGCTCTGGCGACCTATGATCCGGACCTGAAGGCGCCGTTGCGCCGCGCCGGTTTCATTACGCGCGATGCGCGTATGGTCGAGCGCAAGAAGGTGGGGCTGCACAAGGCCCGTCGAGCTACTCAGTTCTCCAAGCGCTGACGCGCTGGCTACAGGTTCTGCTGGGGGATCGTCTAGCGGTAGGACTACGGACTCTGACTCCGTCAGCGGTGGTTCGAATCCACCTCCCCCAGCCATCCAACCGGTCCAGGGCCGCTCGAGGAGCGGTCCCCGCCCAGAGAAGGCCCGGGGCTTCTTAGCAAGCTCCGGGCCTTGCTGTGTAGAGGGCCCCACAGGCAATAGCCGTGCCCGTCTCGTGCGCCTTACCGCAAGGCGCGTAAAGCCCCGTCCTTCAGGGCGGGGATATAAGCGCCGACTTGCTCT
>JBKGYE010000019.1:0-25996 GCA_046546255.1 Halorhodospira sp.
GCCCGGCTACCTCATCAGGATCCAAGGTGCCCGGCAAGCGGTGCTGGCGGCGAGGAGGACGGACCTCCGCGGCCGGCTCGGCAGCTACCGCGCCCTCGCGCAGCAGGTAGCGATAGAAGCTACGCACAGCTGCCAGTCGACGACCGAGGGTCGCAGCAGCTAGTCCGTGACGCCGCCCCTGGCCGATGAAACCGCGTACGAGCTCGTGATCGATGTCGCCCCAGCTGTGGATACCGCGCTCACGGCAGTAGCTCTGGAAGGCCTTCAAATCCCGTCGGTAGCGCTGTCGCGTGGTCTCGGCCAGGCGCCGCTCCGTGGCCAAGTAGCGATCGAAGCGCTCGAGCCACTCCGGATCCATGGGCTTAGCCTCGCTGCAACAGGCGATCCAGGATACGAGCTGCGGTAGCGCCTAAACGGCGCAGGAAGACGGTACCCTGTCCGGGGTGGTAATGCTCAGGGTCACGGCTGCCGATGCCGAGCACTCCAACTGCGCGCCTGTCGATCAGCGGCACCAGTGCCGCGCTGGCCGCCCCGGTCTCGATGTCGGGGAAGAGGGCCCGGCGCTGAGCTTCGGTCGGTGTGCCGCAGCTGGGACGCCCCCGCTCAAGGAGCGGGCGGAAGCAGCGCAACTCAGGGGCACCGTCGGCGACCAGCTCAGGGATCGGCTCCCCGGGAGGCACGCCCTCCGGGGCGATGAGCAGCAAGCCCACGGCGTCGGCCTGGAAGCCCTCGCGCAGGCCGGCGCGCAGTGCCTCGACCGCGGCCTGCAGGTCATCAGCGGCGAACAGGTCGAGGGTCAGCTCGTGGAGCCGCTCGGCGGTGCCTTCATTCTGCCTTGCGACGCGGATCATCTCGTCAAGGCGCCGCCGCAGTCCAGCGCTCTCCTCGCGTAGGACCCGGACCTGGTGCTCAATCAGCGAGCGGGCGTCCCCGCAATCGTGATACAGCTCTAGCTGCGCGAGGGCCTGCGGGTACCGCTGCAGCAGATCGGGATGCGCGATCAGGTACGCGACGATTTCAGACTCGTCGATCAGCCGATGACCATCCTGCGTGGCGCTCTCTGTCACACCGTCTTGCCCTGGTTTGCTAACGGGAGGCGCCCCGCGGCTCGGTCCGTGCAGCGACCGGCAAGGGGATCTCGCCGTGGAAGACTGTACGTGCTGGCCCGGTCATCCAGACCGAGCGCCCGGGGCCGTGCCAGTTTATCATGAGCGTCCCGCCTGGCAGCTCTACGGTCACCGTCGACTCGAGCTGCTCCCACAGCCGGCCGACGACTACGGCAGCGCAGGCGCCAGTACCACAGGCTGGTGTCTCGCCGACCCCGCGCTCGTAGACCCGTAGCCGGATCCGCTTGCGATCGATGTACTCCATGAAGCCGACATTGACCCGATTGGGGAAGCGCGAATGGGCCTCGATTTCAGCGCCGAGCTCGGTCACGGGGGCGGTGTCGAGGTCCTCGACAGCGATCACGGCATGGGGATTCCCCATGGAGACGGCACCGATGGCTTGCTCACCGCTGCGGGTGCTCAGGGCGTAGTGCTTGCTCCGGGCGGAGGCTTGGAACGGGATGCGTGCTGGCTCCAGCTCCGGGGGGCCCATATCCACCGTGACGCCACCGTCGGCATGGGCCTCGGTCTCGGTGATACGACCGGCGGTCTCGATGCGAAGCCGCCCCGGCTGGGCCAGCCCTTCCGCTACGAGGAACCGGGCCAGACAGCGGACGCCGTTGCCGCAATGCTCCACCTCTGTGCCATCGGCGTTGAAGATGCGATAGCGCACGTCGGCGCCCAGGTGAGCCGGCGGTTCGGCGACGAGCAGCTGATCACAGCCAACCCCCTGCCGGCGGTCGGCGAGCTCCTGGATGGCCCCTGCGCTCAGCGTCAGGCGCTGCCGGATGCCATCGAGGACCACGAAGTCATTGCCCAGCGCTTCCATCTTGACGAAGCGCACCTCTAGCCCTCCGCCAGACGGAACTCGCCGTGCATCAGGTCGTCATGGCCTTCGCGGCGGCGGACCAGGTGAGGCAGCGCGCCGTCGACGAGGATCTCCGGCGGTCGAGGGCGGGCGTTATACTGGGAGGCCATGACCGCACCGTAAGCTCCGGCGCTGCGTACGGCAAGGAGGTCCCCGGCCTCGGCTGCCAGAGGGCAGGACTGGGCGAAGGTATCCGCCGACTCACAGACCGGGCCGGCCACGGTCATCGGCTCGGGGGCACGGTGACGCCGTGTGGTGGGCTCGATGGTGTGGGCGGCGTTGTAAAGCGCCGGGCGCAAGTAGTCGTTCATACCGGCATCGACAATGGCGAATGTCTGCTCTCCATTGCGCTTGAGGTACTCGATGCGGGTAAGCAGTACCCCAGCTTCGGCGACGATCGCCCGCCCTGGCTCAAGGAGCACGGCTACCCCGAGCCCAGCGAGCGGCTCGGTGACAGCCGCCACATGGGCTTCTGGACTGGGGGGCTGCTCATCGGTGTAGCGCACCCCTAGACCGCCGCCGACGTCGACATGCTCCAGGTCGATGCCCTGGGCCTGTAGCCGACGGGCCAGGCGGGCTATGCGGTCAGCGGCCTCGGCCAAGGGGGCGACAGACATTAGCTGCGAGCCGATATGGCAGGCGATGCCGCGGACCTGGAGGTGCCGGTCTGCGTGGGCCTTGCGGTAGAGGGCCTCGGCCTCTTCTAAGGGGATGCCGAATTTGCTCTGGGCCAGGCCGGTGGCGATATAAGGATGGGTCTCGGGGTCGACGTCCGGGTTGACACGCAGGGCGATCCGCGCCGATTGCCCTTGCTCGCGGGCGATGGCAGCGATGCGCTCAAGCTCGGCAGCGGACTCGACGTTAAAGCAATGGATCCCTGCCGCCAGGGCCTCGCGGATCTCTCCGGCGCCCTTGCCCACGCCGGAGAAGACCACGGACCCTGCCCTACCGCCGGCGGCCAGGACCCGTGCCAGCTCACCCCCCGAGACGATATCGAAGCCTGCACCTTGGCGGGCTAGTAGATCGAGCAAGGCGAGATTGCCGTTGGCCTTGACGGCATAGCAGATCTTGCCCCGTTCGCCGAGGGCCTGCTGATAGCGCTGCCAGCGCTCCTCGATGGCAGCACGTGAGTAGACATAGCACGGTGTGCCGAACTCCTGCGCCAACGCCTCGAGGGTGAGCGCCTCGACCCACAACTGGCCGTCCTGCTCGCGGAAACCCGTAGCGGCGGTGCTCATGACGCTGCTGCTCCGCTCTGCTCCTCCTCCTCGGGGAGGTACAGCTCGGTCTTTTGCCCGCAGCCGGCTAGAAGGCCCAAGATCAGGGCCAGGATCAGGCTGATGTTGACAACGCCGACTGCCTGGCGGCCGCTCCTCGACATTGCCGCCTCCGCTTGGATGAGGGTAAAAGAGCTAATTATACCGGCTCTTGCCACGATGCGTGAGAGGCCTTCGCCGGGGTTACCGGAGCGGTGTCTGCCAGCCTTCCGGGCTATCAGCCGGGCCGGTCAGCTCGGTTCCCGTACTTGTTCCCCCTCGTTATACTGATCGAACCATCAGACGAATTAAGAAAACGAGTGGGGCCATGACGGAAAATCCTCTTCGTGGGCTGACCGAGCTGGGCCAGAGCGTCTGGTACGACAACATCCACCGCGGCATGCTGCCGGAGGGGTTGGAACACCTGGTGGCGGAGGATGGGCTCTCCGGCGTGACCACCAATCCGGCTATCTTCCAGAAGGCCATCGGTGGCTCTGAGGCCTACGATGATGCTCTCGTGGGCGCCTTTGCGCGGGTCGGCCGTGACCCGGAGGCGGTTTTCGAGGAGCTAGCGATGGCTGATATCCGCAAGGCGGCGGCGGTGCTACGCCCGGTCTACGATCGAGCCCAGGGGGGCGATGGCTACGTCAGTATCGAGGTAGCGCCGCGGCTGGCGACAGACCTGCGAGGGACGGTGACGGAAGCGCTGCGGCTGCATGCCGAGGTCGGCCAGCCCAACGTCATGATCAAGGTGCCGGCGACCGACGCGGGCGTGGCGGCCTTCGAAGAGCTCACGGTCCGTGGTGTCCCGGTCAACGTCACGCTGATCTTCGGCGTTGAGCGTTACCGCCAGGTCGCCGAGGCGTACATTCGTGCCCTGCAACGCCGGCGTGAGGCGGGAGAGCCAGTGAGTGAGCCGGTCTCAGTGGCAAGCCTTTTCATCAGCCGGCTCGATGCCAAGGTCGATGCGCTGCTACCGGAGCTCGCACCGCAGCATGCCGAGCAGTGGCTCGGCCGAGCGGCGATTGCCAACGCGCGCACGGCCTACGGGGTCTTTCGCGAACTCTTCCATGGCGAGGCCTTTGCAGCGCTGCGTGAAGCCGGCGCGCGAGCGCAACGGCTGTTGTGGGCCAGCACTGGGGTTAAGGGCGAGCGCTACCCCGAGACCTATTACGTGGACGCGCTCGCCGGCCCGGAGACGGTGACGACTCTGCCCCCGGCCACCTACGAGGCGTACCGGCGTGTCGGTGTCCCCCAAGAGCAGCTTACGGTAGGGCTAGCGCAGGCCCCGGCAGAGCTTGAGGGGCTGCGCGGTATGGGGGTAGGGCTTGAGAGGATCCTCGCTGATCTGGAGCGCGAGGGTATCGAGGCCTTCAGCAAGGCCTATCAGGAGCTGCTCAGCGCGCTGGATCAGAAGCTGCAGCGTACAGTGCCAGCATGAGACCCTTGTTCAGGAGGAGCTGCCAAAGGGCTGTAGCCAGGGCGTAGAATCAGGAAGGAGGCTGCCATTGGCCACGTACGCAATCGGTGATATTCAGGGGTGCTGCGATCCTCTCAAGCGGCTGCTGGAACAGCTTCGCTTCGACCCGGCGCAGGACCGTATCTGGTTCGTCGGTGACCTGGTCAACCGGGGGCCCGATTCCCTCGGTGTCCTGCGCCTGGTGCGCAATGAGCTCGGTGAGCGTGCGATCACGGTGCTCGGCAATCACGATATCCACCTGCTGTCGGTCTGGTGTGGCCAGGGCAGCCTGAAAGAGGCCGATACGCTACGTAGTACGCTTACAGCGCCGGATGGTGAGGAACTCATCGAGTGGTTGCGGCAGCGGCCGCTGATGCACGTGGATAGCGATCTAGGCTACGCCCTGGTGCATGCCGGGATACCGCCGGTGTGGAGCGTAGCCGAGGCCCAGCGTCGCGCTTACGAGCTCGAGGTGGCCCTGCGCGGCGGGATCCCGCTCAACGAGCTGATGGCAAATCTCTACGGCGATCAACCCGCGGATTGGTCCGAAGAGCTGACCGGCTACGACCGCCTGCGCTATATCACCAACGCGTTCATGCGGATGCGCTTCGTCGATGACGAGGGCCGCCTACTGCTGCGCTACAAGGGCAGCCCCGCACAGGCGCCCGCGGGCCACCACCCCTGGTTCGTGATCCGCCGCCGGCTGCGCGGTTCGGATGATCCGGTCAAGCTCGTCACCGGGCACTGGGCGCTGCTCGGCTTCCATAATGGCGACGGGGTGCTCAGTATCGATACCGGCTGTCAATGGGGGCATAGCCTTACCGCCGTGCGTATCGACGAAGGTAGCGAGACCATCCACAGCCTCAAGTGCCCGGACTGCTAAGCCCAGCATAGAGCCTTTCCCAGTCGAAGGTAGGACCCGGATCGGTCTTGCGCTGGGGGGCTACATCGCTGTGACCGACGATCCGCTCTGGCGTCACCCACGGGTAGTGCGCCCGCAGCGTGCGCAACAGAGCGGTCAGGGTGGCGTACTGGGCATCGGTGTAAGCGGTCTGCTCGTCCCCCTCCAGCTCGATCCCGACTGCATAGTCGTTGCATTCTGACCTCTGCTGGAAGCTAGAGGCCCCAGCGTGCCAGGCGCGTCGATCCAGCGGTACGTATTGGGTGATTGACCCGTGACGATCAATGAGCAGATGGGCAGAGACCCTCAGGTGGGCGATCTGCTGAAAATAGGGGTGGGCTTGAGGCGCTAGGGTGTTGGTGAATAAGCGGTCGATCCAGCCACTGCCGAAAACCCCCGGGGGTAGGCTGATGGCGTGGATGATGGCGAGTTCGATCCCGCAGCCCGGCGGACGCAGATCTTGGTTGGGAGAGGGCACTTGGCGTGCCGGATGGACGAGACCGGTGCATGGGTCGATGAAGAAAGGCCCGGGATCGGTCACGGGTTCAGCTCCACAGGCGGGATCCAAGTCTTCGGTCCCCCGGCGGCCGGGGGACCTTGAGTAAGCCAGTACCGGAAGGCACTAGCGGCCGATCGGCACGTCCAGGCTGCGGCCGAAGGCCGACTGATAACGGCTCTTGAAGCCTCCCGCATCGATATGGTGATTCTGGGTACCGCTATGCTCCACCTTGATCGCGCCCATCAGGGAGGCGATACGTCCCGTGGTCTCCCAATCGATGCCGCGGATCAGGCCGAAGAGCAAGCCAGCGCGGAAGGCGTCTCCACAGCCGGTCGGGTCAGCGACCTGGCCGATCGGTGCAGCTGGGATGTGGATGCACTCGCCTTGGGTGTAGATGTGGGATCCCTCGCCGCCGCGAGTGACAATGAGAGCGTCGACTTGCTTGGCGACGTCCTCGAGCTCCATATGCGTCTTCTCGGTAAGCAGGCGTGACTCGTAGTCGTTCACCGCCACCCAGGTTGCCTTCTCGACGAACTCACGCAGCTGGTCGCCGTCGAATGCCGGCATCGCCTGGCCCGGGTCGAAGATGAACGGGATCCCCGCCTCGGCGAATTGACGGGCATGCTTGACCATGCCCTCGGGGCCGTTCGGGGCCACCACGCCGACCTTGGCTCCGGCCTCCGTGGGGACGTCAACCTGATGGGCCTCGCCCATGGCGCCCGGATGGAACGCCGTGATCTGGTTGTCGTCCATATCCGTGGTGATGTAGGCCTGCGCGGTATAGTGCTCGTCCAGCTTGGCGATATAGCGCTGGTCGATGCCATGGTCGCGCATCCAGTCGGCATAGCTGCTGATATCGGTACCGACCGTGGCCAGGGTCAATGGCTCCTCGCCGAGCATCTTCAGGTTGTAGGCGATATTGCCGGCGCAGCCGCCGTACTCGCGGCGCAACTGCGGCACCAAGAACGAGACGTTCAGGATGTGGACCTGCTCCGGCAGGATGTGGTTCCGGAAGCGGTCATTGAAGACCATGATGGTGTCGAAAGCCACCGATCCGCTGATAATGGCGGACATGGAATCCTCCTTGGATTGGGTGTTCGTTTACCCTTCCCAGCGCAGGTTCAGCTCGCGCGCTGCTTTCACGTCGTCGAGCCGGCGCACGGGCAGGCGGTGGGGCGCGCCCTTGACCATATCGAGGTTCTCCCGCGCCTCCTCGCGGATGCGCACCATGGCCTCGACGAAGCCGTCGATCTCGCGCTTGGACTCGGTCTCCGTCGGCTCGATGAGCAGCGCCTCCGGCACGAGCAGGGGAAAGTAAGTAGTGGGCGCGTGGTAGCCGAGGTCAAGCAGGCGCTTGGCGAAATCCATCACGTTGACGCCGAGTTCCTTCGACTCTCTCTTGAGGCTGACGATGAATTCGTGGCTCGCCCGTCGTTGGGGGTAGGCGACCGTGAAACCGGCCTCCTGCAGCCGCTTCATCAAGTAGTTGCCGTTGAGGGTGGAGTATTCCGCAACCCGTGTGACGCCCTCGCGGCCGAGCATGCGCAGGTAGGCATAGGCGCGCAGGAGCACCCCTGAATTGCCGTTGAAGGTGCATAGCCGACCGATGGAATCCGGGCAGTCGGCCTCGCTGAGCCAGCGGTACTGCGCCCCTTCACCCGTGACCCGAGGGATCGGCAGATACGGGAGCAGCCGCTCGCTGACCCCGACCGCCCCAGCACCGGGGCCGCCGCCGCCGTGCGGGGTGGAGAAGGTCTTGTGCAGGTTCATGTGGATGACGTCGAAGCCCATATCCCCAGGCCGTGCCTTGCCGAGGATGGCGTTGAGGTTGGCGCCGTCGTAGTAAAGGAGGCCGCCAGCCTCATGTACCACTCGGGCGATCTCCTCGATCCGGCGCTCGAAGACACCCACGGTGGAGGGGTTGGTGAGCATGATTCCGGCAGTCTGGGGGCCGACGGCGGCGCGGAAGGCCTCCATGTCCACGTCGCCATCCGCCCCTGTGGGGATCTCCCGCGCCTTGAAGCCGCACATGGTGGCGGTAGCCGGATTGGTGCCGTGGGCAGCGTCAGGGACCAAGATCTCCGACCGCTCGGTATCCCCGCGGGCTTGGTGGTAAGCGCGGATCATGGCCACACCGGCGAGCTCACCTTGGGCACCGGCCATCACCGAGAGGGTGACCTCCTGCATGCCGGTGATCACCGCCAGGTCGTGCTGCAGTTCATGGATGCACGCCAGGAAGCCCTGCCCCGAGGCCTCGGGCGCTAGCGGATGGCGCTCGAGGAACTGCGGCAGCATCGCAAGGCGATTGGCACCACGCGGGTTGTACTTCATGGTACAGGAGCCGAGCGGGTAGAAATGGGTATCGATGGAGAAATTCTTCTGTGACAGCCGGGTATAGTGGCGCACCGTCTCGAGCTCCGAGACCTGTGGCAGCCGGGGCGGTTGCCGCCGGCGGAAACGGCGCGGCAGGCTCTCGGCCGTTGGCGCCTCAGAAGGGGCCTGGGCGTAGGCGCGCCGACCCTCGCGGCTGATGTCGTAGATGAGCAAACCTTGGGACTCCTCAGTCATCATCACAGGGCGCGCTGCACGTCGTCGTAGTCGGGTTCTTGGGCGATCTCGGGGACGAGCTGGGTATAGCGCACCCGCCCGGCATCGTCGATCACCACCACGGCCCGGGCGCACAGCCCTTCCATCGGGCCTTGCTCAATGCGTACACCATAGGCGCGCGCGAAGGATGGGTCTCGCATCACCGAGAGCATGATGACGTTGTCGACACCTTCTGCACCGCAGAAGCGCTGCTGCGCGAAGGGGAGATCCGCCGAGACTGTGGCGAAGGTGACCGCCGGATGGCTGCGGGCCATCTCATCGAAGCGCTTGGCCGAGGCGGCGCATACTCCGGTATCGAGGCTTGGCACGATGCTGAGCACCAGGGTCCGCCCTTGGTAGTCCGCGAGCCGGTGATCTTGCAGCTCGCTATCTACGAGGCGGAAGTCCGGGGTGACCGAGCCGACGGCCGGTAGCTCGCCGCTGGTCTCGATGCGGGTTCCCTTGAGGGTGATGGTGGCCATGGCGCATAACCTCCTCCGCGACGTGCGCGGTTATGGGCTCAGGCGCGGGCGCGCTGCCCGCGCTCCTGCAGGGTCTCGGCCAGCGCTGCAGCGAAATGATCGATCTCGTCAGAGGTGCGGGTCTCGGTGGAACAGACTAGCAGCGCCGGCCCCCACTCCGGGAACTCCTGGCTGAGGTCAAAGCCGCCGAGTACACCGCGCTCGGCGAGTGCCGGGAGCACCTCCTGGGCGGATATCGGGAGGCGCAGCGGTACCTCATGGAAGAACGGTCCGTCGAACAGCCGCTCCACACCGTCGATGGCCGTAAGCTTCTGCACCAGCTCGCGGGTGCGCTCATGGCTGACCGCGGCCACGCGCGAGAGGCCCTCGGCGCCGAGCAAGGAGAGGTGGATGGTCGCAGCGGTCACCATCAGCCCCTGGTTGGTACAGATGTTTGAGGTAGCCTTCGAGCGGCGGATGTGCTGCTCTCGGGCCTGTAGCGTCAAGGTATAGCCGGTACGCCCGTCGGCGTCCACCGTCCGGCCGACAATCCGGCCAGGCAGCTGCCGGACGTAGTCCTTACGGGTCGTCATGTAGCCGAAGTAGGGCCCCCCTGAGGAGAGCGGGATCCCTAGCGGCTGCCCCTCACCGCAGGCGATGTCGGCCCCCGCCGTCCCCCATTCGCCTGGAGGGGCGAGCAGGGCTAGGGCAACCGGGTTGCAGACCGAGATCACCAGTGCATTGCGCTGATGGGCCCAGTCGGTCAGCCGGTCCACCTCCTCCAGGGCACCGAAGAAATTCGGTTGAGGTATCACCAGCGCGGCGAACGGCTCATCCTCGAAGCGCTCCAGCGCCTCGGGATCAATTCGGCCCACGCTCTTGTCAAGCGGCGCCTCGATCAGCTCGATGCCCTGGTTGGCCACGATCGTCTCGACCACCCGCCGGTAGTAGGGGTGGACACTGTACGGCATGAGGATGCGCTTGCTCTTGGCTTTGCGATTGGCGCGCACGGCCATGAGCACGGCCTCGGCGAGCGCCGTAGCGCCGTCGTAAAGCGAGGCGTTGGCGGCGTACAGGCCGGTGAGCTCCGACATCATGGTCTGGAACTCATAGAGCAGCTGCAGCGTCCCCTGGGAGGCCTCCGCCTGGTACGGCGTGTACGCTGTGTAGTACTCGCCCCGGGTGGTGATCTCCCAGACCGCCGCCGGCACGTGGTGATCGTAGGCGCCCGCGCCGAGAAAGCAGGTGGCCTGCTCATCCTGGGTGGCCCGGCGGCGCATGACCCGCGTCACCTCCATCTCGCTCATCCCCGGCGGGACAGCGTCGATAGAGGGCTGGCGCAGCGAAGCCGGGATCTCATCGAAGAGGTCCTCGATGCGCTCCACGCCGATGGCGTCGAGCATCTCGCGAACCTCCTGCTCAGTGTGCGGTACAAACGGCATCATTCGGGCCCCGTGTTGAGCGGACGGGCTTAATCCTCTTCCTCGACCAGCTGCTGGTAGGCGCTGGCATCGAGCAAGCCGTCCAGCTCCCCAGTATCTGCGGGTTGGACCCGGAAGATCCACCCATCGCCGTAGGGATCATTATTGACGGCCTCCGGATTATCGGCGAGGTCGTCGTTGCCTTGCGTCACCTCTCCGGAGATCGGGGCGTAGACATCGGAGGCGGCCTTGACCGACTCGACCACGGCGCATGCCTCCTCGGCCTGCACCTGGGTGCCGACTTCGGGCGGCTCCACAAACACCAGGTCGCCCAGCGACTCCTGGGCGTGGTCGGTGATCCCGACAGTGACGATGCCGTCGGCCTCGACACGGACCCATTCATGGTTACGTGTGTACTTGAGGTCTGCGGGTACCTGGCTCATCGGATGCGTTCCTCGCAATTCGGAGATGAATTCGCGTCTGCTCGCCGCTGTTGGGCTAGACGCATACCTTACCATGGCGGACGAAGGGCGGTTTCACCGGCCGTGCCTCGACTTCCCGCTGGCGGATGGCCACACGGAAGCCGCCCTCGGCCTCGGCGGGGATGCGGGCCAGGGCGATGGGACCGCCCAGCGTCGGCCCGTAGGCGCCGCTGGTGATCACGCCGTCGCCGGCGTCCGTATGCACGGTATAGCCCTCGCGAGCGGGGGCGCGACCCTCGACCACCAGGCCGATGAGCCGCCAGCCGATCCCCTTGCGCCGCTGAGCCTCCAGGGCCTGGCGGCCCACGAAATCGCGTGTCTCCGGCTCCCACGCTACGGTCCAGCCCAGCCCGGCCTCCAGCGGCGTGGTCTGCTCGTCCATCTCGTGCCCGTTGAGATTCAGGCCGGCCTCTAGGCGCAACGTATCCCGTGCGCCGAGCCCGCAGGGGTGGGCGCCGGACGCCACGAGCCGCTGCCATAGGGCTGCGGCGTCCTCGGCAGGGAGGAGCAGCTCGAAGCCGTCCTCGCCGGTGTAGCCGGTACGGCCGGCGAAGACCCTATCGCCGATAGCCGCTGACTGAAAAGGGCGCAGCGCCAGGGCAGCCGCCGCTTCCTCGCCGAAAAGCGCCTCTAGCAGGGCCGCCGTACGCGGCCCCTGTACGGCGATCATCGCCAGATCATCGCGTGCCTCGGCGTGCGCCTCGTAGCGGGGGACCTGCGCAAGCAGGTAGGGGCGGACCTTCTCGCGGGTGGCTGCGTTGGAGACGATACGGTAGGTATGCTCGCCACGGTGGTAGACGATGAGATCGTCGATGACCCCGCCGCGCTCGTTGAGCATGCAGCTGTAGAGGGCACTGCCGGGGCGCTGGTCAAGCTTTGCCACATCGTTGGCGAGCAGCGCCCGTAGCAGCTCGCGTGCGCCTTCTCCGGCGAGATCGGTGATGGCCATGTGAGAGACATCAAAGAGGCCGGCCTCGGTGCGGACGGCCTGGTGCTCAGCCAGCTGCGAGCCGTAGCTCAGCGGCATCGACCAGCCGGCGAAGTCGACCATGCGGGCACCCTCGCCCACGTGCTGTTCGTAGAGCGGCGTTCTTTGCGGCATGGGTTGCTATCGGTCGCTAGGGTGGCGAAATACTATACGCACAAAGTCCGATAAACCCAAACCAGACCCGTGGCCCTGCGAGCAGTCGGGGTATTGCCACCGCTGCCCCTGGGCGCGTACAAACAGGCCTAGACCTTTGGTCCCTGGGCAAGTCCCGGCAGGTCGCCGTGCACCTCGAGCAGGGCTCGCAGGCATGCCCGCCGCAAGGGCGCGGCAGTAGCCAGGGCGCGCAGGCCTGTACCGCGCAGGAGCAGCCATGGCCCTCGCTGTGGCTCGAGGGCCCACTGCAGCAGATCCACCCCGGTCTGGATGCGCTGGTTGTGCGCCCGCCGCCGGCGCTCGTAGCGCCGTAGCGGGCCGAGGCCACCCGGATCACGGCCCGCTTGCTGAGCCTCGAGGAGCGACTCGGCCAGGGTTGCGGCGTCGAGCAGGGCGAGGTTGGCAGCCTGGCCCGTAAGCGGATGGATGGTGTGCGCCGCATTGCCGATCAGGGCCAGCCGCGGCGCGGTATAGCGCTCCGCTCGCCCACGGAGCAGCCGCAAGCTGCGGTGCGAGGCCACTCGCTCGATGGGGCCGAGCATCGCCCCGCTGGCCTCAGTCAGCCGGTGAGCGAGCACCGTGGCCTCTGCCTCTTTCAGCTGGCGCGTCCGGGCCCGGGGCAGTGGCCAGAGCACCATGGCCTCCCGGTCATTGACCGGCAGCAGGGTCAGGGCTGCCTCACCCTGCAGGCATTGGCGGATGGTGTGGCCTGGGGGGCGCTGGGGCTGCACCCGGGCGAGGAGTGCCTCCTGCCCGTAGCCTGCGCACTGCCATGGGATTCCCGCAAGCTCGCGTAGCGGCGACTCGATCCCATCGGCAGCGATCAGCACCCGCGCGCGGAGGCTCCGAGCGTCGCTCAGTCGGACCCGCACTTGGTACTGGTCAACCGTATACGCGTCGATCCGCGTCCCGGCCAGGCACCGGCCACCGGGTAGGGCCTCTAGCAGCTCGCGCAGCGCCGGCTGTAGCTGTCCCGTCTCGAGCACGTGCCCGAGGCGGCGCTCGCCGATCTCACTGGCCTCAAGCACGAGATGGGCCCGGCTGCCGGTGTCTTCCAGCTCCAGGGTGTCGATGGCATGGGCCTGGATGCGGCGCCAGGCCCCGAGCCGGCGCAGGATCCGCTCGGCGTTGGTGTCGAGCAGGGAGACTAGCCCGGGCTCTGGCGGAGCTGGCTGCTCCCCTGCAGCCTCCTCAGGGCCGATCCCCTCGGTGAGGGTTACGGTTAAGCCACCCCGCACGAGCATGACCGCTGCCGCAAGGGCAGCCGTGCCTGTGCCCTGGATGAGGACGTCCGTATCGGTCACATGGCCTCCCCTTCCTCATCGTTAGCCTCCGGCGGTCGGCAGGCGATCGCTGGTAGCGGCCCGATACGACCACCAGCGGCGCGCATCAGCGCGCGCCGAGCCGGGTCGATGCGCTCCAGGGCGGTTAGCGCGCCGCTGCGTATCAGCCGCAGTGGCGCGGCGTCGAGGCTGAAGCCGCGCACTAGCACGTCGGTAAGCCACTGGGTGCGCCGGATGTCGGGCCGACGCTGGTAGGCGTAGCGTTGCAGCAGTGCGGCTTCGCCTGGATCGCCGCCTTTGCGCAGCTGCGCTAGGACGAGCTCGGCAAGCGTGGCGGCATCGCGCAGCGATAGGTTGAGACCCTGGGCAGCGACCGGGTGCAAGGTATGGGCGGCATTGCCAGCCAGGGCTACGCGTGTTGCCGTCAAGCGTGAGGCGAGCACCTCCCGCAGGGCATAGCTGCGGGGGGGATCACAGGCTCGTAGCCGCCCGAGGCGGTGGCCGAAGGCCGCCTGCAGACCCGCGAGCAGGGCCTGCTCGCCACCTTCGGCATAATGCTGTGCCCGGGCGTGGGGCAGGGACCAGATCACCGCGCAGCGCCCCTGAGCGATGGGCAACATCGCCAGAGGGCCTTCCCGGCTGAAACGCTCGTAGGCCCACCCCTGCGGGTTTCGACCTGGGGTGAGCGTAGTGAACAACGCGCTCTGCCCATAGTCCCGCCGTCGGGTGGAGAGGCCGGCTAGCTCGCGAGTCCGGGATTCAGCGCCATCGGTGATGACCAGCAGCCGCCCCCTGAGCTGTGCGCTGGTGTCCGGCCTCTCGACGGTCACGGTGACCGCCTCGTCGGTGTGCTCAAGCTGAGTGATCCAGCCCGGGCTCTGTAGGGTGACCTGGGTGGAGTGGGCGGTCAGCCGCTGGATGACCGCCTCGCCGAGGCGCCGGTTGGGAAGCACCCACCCGAGGGCGCCAAGGCCTTCCGCCGCCGCATCTAGGTGGGTGAACCCCCAGCCGCCTTGCTCGGAGATGTGGATATGGCGTATTGGGGTTAACGCCCCGCGTAAGGGCTGCCATAGCGCCCAGGCCTCAAGGATATAGCGGCTCGACGGGGCCAGTGCCGTATGCCGGCCATCGAAACTCGGTTGGCCGTGGTCTTGGAGTGAGGCTGCCTCGATTACGGCTACGCGGGCGCCGCCGTCGGCGAGCGCACAGGCCAAGGCGCCGCCTACCAAGCCGGCCCCGGCGAGGATGACGTCGTAGGTTTGGCTGCTCAAGGCCGCTTCGTTCCCCTTGTCAGCGCGCTGGCCGAACCTTCGCTGCTGCTGTGGCGCAAGGGTGCTCAGTCGAACGCCTCGCTCTCCTCATAGCCAGCGGCTCGGACGGCGCCCATGAGCTCCTCTATCGCCCCCGGCTCCTTGGGGGCGCTCTCGGTAAGCACCCAGGGGATGTCTTCCGTGGCCGCTACGTCGTCCTCGATCCGTACCCCGATGCCGTGCCAGCGCGGATGTACCCCCTCGCTATCGGGCGGGCAGTAAAGTCCTGGCTCGACAGTAACCACCATGCCTGGTGCCAAGGTACGCCACCTTCCCTCTAAGGAATAGTTGCCCACATCGTGGACGTCCAGTCCCAGCCAATGCCCGGTCCGATGAGGGAAGAAGCGCCGGTGGGCCTCTTGCTCAAGGAGCCCGTCGATCTCACCGTCGAGCCAGCCGAGCTCAACCATACCCTCGATAAGGATGCGGGTGGCGCGGCGGTGGAAAGCGTCGAAATCACGACCACTGCGCACTTCCTCGATGGCCGCCCGTTGCGCACAAAGGACGATGTCGTAGACAGCACGCTGCTCGGCGCTGAAATGGCCGTTGGCAGGGAAGGTGCGCGTGATATCGGCAGTGTAACCGGCGAGCTCTGCACCAGCGTCGATGAGTACCAGGTCGCCGTCCTGTAGGGTGTCGCGCTGCGTCACGTAGTGGAGGACGCAGGCATTGGCGCCGCCGGCGACGATGCTCGGATAGGCCGGCTCGCCCCCCTGGCGCCGGAAGACATGCTCGAGCTCGGCGGCGAGGGTGTACTCCGGCATCCCCGGCTGCGCCACCTGCATGGCACGGCGGTGAGCTGCTACGGAAACACCGGCGGCACGGCGCATGAGCTCCAGCTCCTCGGTATCCTTCACCAAGCGCAACTCGTGGAGGTTGTGGTCGAGCAGCTCCAGCATTGTCGGTGCTCGTGCCGGGCCGCGGGAATGCCTCCGGGCGGCCTGTAGCCAGCGCAGCAGCTGCTGGTCCCAGCGCTCGTCCCGACCCAGGGGGGCAACCACGCGCTCGCGCCCGGCGAGCAGAGCCGGCAGATGCTGATCGATCTCGCTCAGCGGCCAGGCTTGGTCGGCGCCATACTCGCTGCAAGCACCTTCGGGACCGATACGCGAGCCGCTCCAGCGTTCCTCTTCCGGAGCACGCTCGCGTACGAAGAGGATGAAGCTGCCCGTTGCGCGCCCCGGGACCAGGACCGCTACCGCGTCGGGCTCGGGGAACGCCGTGAGGTAGTGGAAGTCGCTATCTTGCCGGAAGGGATGAGCCACATCACGGTTGCGCGGCTGCTCCAGGGCCGCGGGGATGACCGCGGCCGCCTGCTCGCCGAGCTTCTGGGCCAGGTGCTCGCGGTGCGTCTTTGCCATCTGCAAGGGGTCGGGTGCGCTGCTCATCTCTCCCCCGTTTCGATGCTCGGGTGACCCATGGACTCGCGGCAGAGGAGGACGCCGATCCGCACATACTCGATGAGCTCGGTGAAAGAGCCCTCATCGTCCTCGTCCTCGGCGGGCTCGGCGGCGACGCGGGCGATCTCGGCCATATCCGTTAGGTACTCGCGCACCTCCGCCGGTAGCTCGCTGTCAGCGCCCGGCTCCGTACGCCCGAGCCCAAAGAGGAAACCGCTGCACCAGCTGGCCAGCGCCCGCGTCCGCTCAGTCAGTGGCTCTTCTTCGGCAGGGAGCATGGGTTCGAAGCCCATGGCATCATCGGCCAGCGCGGTGGACGTTTCGTCGTAGAGTAGCGCCAGCATCTCAAGGCAGCTGCGCGCCGCTTCCCCGCGTGGCTCGGTATCGGCAAGCACCTCGGCGATCCAGCGCGCCTGGCTGGTATCGTCGGCGCCGGTGAGCATGCCGGCGAGCATGCCGTGGGCTTCAGCGGCGCCCATTTGGGCACCAACGGCCTCGAGGACCTCGGTGACCTCTGCGTAACGTTGTCCGGAAGCCATGGGTGACGCGCCTCGCTGTCTCGACTGCTAGGGAGACAGTCATCATAACAGTGGCGGCTGCCGATTGACCGGCTTCTACCGGAGCACTATAGTCGATGTGTAATGGAGGTGAAGCCAAGTGACTGATTGCTCGGTCGAAGAGCTGGCTCGCTTGGAGCAGCGCGTCGACGAGCTCCTGCGCCAGCACGAGAGCCTGCGCGAGGAGAACTGTCTCCTGCGCCAGGCGCAAGAGCAGTTGCAGGCTGAGCGCGCCTCGCTGCAAGAGAAAAACGAGTTGGCCCGCTCCCAGATCGAGGCGATGATCAGCCGGCTCAAAGCGATGGAGCAGTAGCAGGATGACCGAAGCGGTCAAGGTACGCATCCTCGATCAGGACTTCACCGTGGCGTGCCCCGAGGACGCCAAGAATGACCTGCTGCAGTCTGCGGACTACGTTGATCGCAAGATGCGCGAGATCCGCAAGAGCGGCAATGTGGTAGGCACCGATCGGGTGGCGGTCATGGCTGCCCTGAACATCGCTCACGAGCTTCTTGCCGCGCAGGCCGAGAACGAGGAGCTCGCTGATGTCCGTGATCGCCTCGCGCGGCTCGATGCCCGCATCGCCGAAGCCGTCGATGGCTCCTGAGCGCGGCTTGCGCGTGCGCTAGTGGTACGCGATCATATTAACCATGGCATCCCCTGCGGTGTCCGGGCTCAGGCCGAGTTATCTTGACCCTCACCGCAATGCCCAAGGGACCGGGCGTGAGCTGTCCGGTGAGCAGGTCCGCCGCGAGCGGAAAGCCTAAGGCAGTTCCCTCCGTCCCTACCTGAACCCCAGGGTTCAAGGGCAGGCCTGTACGGCACAAGCGGGGGATGTCCTTATTCTTCTTCTCCAGCGGCAAGCGACTCCCTGCCCCGCACTTCATACAACCGCTAGCTACAGAAGAAGGCGCACGCCTTGGAAGCCAAGCGCGAGATTCGTCGCCGCCTGCGTCATCACCGTCGTACGATCCCTAGCAGCCATCGTTGCCGTGCTGCGTATCGGCTACGCGATGAGAGCCTTGTCGCTGTACGCCGGCTCCAAGCGCGTCATGTAGCCTGCTACCTCGACGCTGACGGGGAGGCGCCCACAGGCGCACTCGTCACCGCCCTGCATGAGGCAGGGGTGGTGCTCTACTTACCGGCAGTATGCCAAGGCGCCCGGCGATTGGCCTTTCGCCGCTACGATCCTGGTACCCCTTTGCGGCTCAATCGCTACGGCCTCCCAGAGCCCCCGCCCGGCCATGCACCGGAGCTACCGGCGCGCCGTCTCGATCTGGCTTTCGTGCCGCTAGTGGCTTTCGACCTTGGCGGTCGCCGCCTGGGTATGGGAGGAGGTTACTACGATGCCACCTTCAGTTTCTTGCGTACGCATCCCTGGCACCCGCCGCGGCTGCTCGGGCTGGCCTTCGCCTCGCAGCAGGTACCGAGGTTGCCCGGTGAGGCCTGGGATCTGCCGTTGACCGGTGTGATGACCGAGCGTGGGTATGTCAAGCTGCCACAAGTGGTTGCCCGGCAGGACTGAATAGATGATGAATCGCTGGCTGATGAAGTCTGAGCCTCATGTCTTCGGAATTGATGATCTGGCCTCAGCACCAGGCGGGGTAGAACGATGGGACGGGGTGCGCAACTACCAGGTACGGAACATGATCCGCGACCACATGCGCCTCGGTGACCCCGCACTCTTCTATCACTCCAATGTCCGCCCCCCCGGGGTTGTGGGGGTCATGGAGGTGGCCAGTGAGCCGTATCCCGATCCCACGGCCTTCGATCCCCAGGACCCCTACTATGATCCGAAGAGCGATCCCGCCGCTCCCCACTGGTACTGCGTGGACGTCCTCTTCCGCCAGCGTTGGCCGCGGATGGTGACGCTCCAGCAGCTCCGTGATTGTGCCGAGCTCAAGGGCTCCCCCCTGGTCCGCCGCGGCAACCGTCTCTCGATCGTGCCGGTGACCGGGTCGCAGTGGCAGGCCATCTGCCGCCTCGGTGCGGAGAGCTAACGCTATCGCGCTTCCGGCACTTCTGGGTTGCTGTGTTGTTTCAAGCCGAGCTTCAGAGAAGCTCTCGGCTCTGGCTTCAGGGTTGCCCGAATCCGCCGAACCTGCTGGGAGAAAAACTTATGAAGGACCGCCTTTTCGCCCGGCTCGCTACCGCGTACAGGGGGTGGTGGTTTCTTGTTGATGGAGCACATTATGAGCGAAGAATCTCGATATCGCTGGCTTGGGGCGTCGATACTCGGGGCGGCAGCCCTCGGCGCGGGCTTGGCCGGCGGGTGGGTCTGGCTCGGCGGGGACGAGCAAGCAACGGACGAGGCTATAGCTATGGGCACGGAGCCCTTCCGGGTGCCAGAGCTCGAGTTCGTGGAGGCGGAGAGCAGTGCCGCCTTGTTGGCGGAACTCCGTGAGCGCGGCAACAAGCAATGGCTGCCGGAGGAGCAGGTTGCCCCGGTGACGGCTCGCGCGTTCCCGCCCGACCTGCCTGAGCTTGAGGTGAGCAAGCGCAAGGAGCTCTTCTTCCGGGTGCTGATGCCCATGGTGCTGGCTGAGAACGCGCGCCTCCGCGAGGCGCGCGCCTTTGTCGAGCAGGCCTTTGAGCGGCGCGAGGCATTGAGCGAGGCGGAGCAGCAGCGGCTTGCCGAGATCGCCGAGCACTATCGGGTCGATCTCGATGCAGAAGACGCCGAGCAGCGGCTGCTCCGCCGGGTTGATGAGGTGGCGCCGGCGATGGCACTTGCTCAGGCTGCTAACGAGAGCGGCTGGGGGACCTCACGCTTTACCCGCAAGGCCAACAACCTCTTCGGTGAGTGGACCTGGACCGATGAGGGCTTAGTCCCCGAGCAACGCGAGGAGGGCAAGACCCATCGTGTACGCCTCTTCCCATCCCTGCAGCACTCCGTACGCTCCTACATCTACCTACTCAATGTCGGCCACTCCTACCAGGATCTGCGGGCCCAGCGCGAAGCGTTGCGGCAGGACGGCGAACCCCTTGATGGTGAGGCCCTAAGTGAAGGGCTGGAGGCGTACTCCGAGCGTGGCAGCGAGTATGTTGAGGAGATTCAGTCCATGATCCGCTTCAATGACCTCGATCAGGTGGCGGACCTGCGCCTGCAGCCGACCGACCGCGTCCCCTTGAAGGAGCTGGTCCAGGCTGAGGCTGAGGCGGAGGCGCTTGAGGAGTAGCGGATTGACCCCTCGGCGCTCAGTGGTTGAGCCACTGCTTGCTGTACCAGAAGAAGCGTCCACTACCGTCGTCTGCAGGCGCTGTGCAGTTGTAGCGCGCGCGCCCTTCGCCGAAGGGCGCGTCGGCCTCAACGGCGAACTGGGTACGCTCGGCATCGAGCCACTCGATCTCCATATCCCCCTGGCCACTGGCAAAGCAGTTGACCCGGTCGGTGGCAACCTCCTCTGCCGAGGCGAGGTGCAGCTCCATGCGCGGTGGGTTGTTCTCAGCAATGAGCGGATCAAAGGGCGTCATCTCGACCACCGGCAGCGGCAGGCTCTGCGCCCGTAGCGTAAAATCCTCCAGTGCCCCGAACTGCTCGTTGACCGGGAAGCGGGGCAGGGCGCGCACGTCGCTCAATGGCCCGATGGCGCCGGAGTGCTGGCCCAGACCCACATACCCCGCTTCTCGGACGATCTCAGCGAGGTGCGGATCGTACTCCCCGTAGGGGTAGGCGAACAGCTTCGGGTCGTTGCTCACGCCTTCGCCGAGCTCCTCCTGCAACCGCTGCTCGGCCTCGGCGAGGTCGGCGCGTACGCGCTCCTGCCATGTCTCGCGATCCTCGTCAGGATCGCGCCGGGCCATATAGTCGTGGCCCGCCGAGTGATTGGCGAAGCGGACCAGTCCAGAGTCGCGCATCTCGCGCATCTGCTCCCAGTCCATGTAGTTCGGGCGGCCGGCATCCACCGGGTCGGTGGCGACGAAAACGGTCAACGGCCAGCCCCGCTCCTGCAGGCGTGGGAAGGCCTCCTCGTAGACCGAAGCGTAGGCGTCATCCACGGTGAGGGCGACGGTGCGCTCCGGTAGCTCGCCGCCATGGCGTAGTACATCGACGATCCACTCTAGCGGCCAGACCGTGTATTCGTGCTCCTCGAGGTAGTCCAGCTGTGCCTCGAACTGCGCTAGCTGGATGCTGGTGCTCGGGTACTCGTCCTCGCCAAAGCGGTGGTAGACGAAGGCCACGGCGCTACCCTCGGCGCCGGTGTCCTGGCCGATGGGCTCTATCGCAGCTGCACCGCCGCTTGTGATCAGGGCCGTCAATGCTGCGGCCCAAGCCAGGTGGATCCTGCTGATCATGGTGCTTCTCCCGTTAGGCCTCAGCTGAGGAACAGCTTATAGGCCGGATTGTCCGTCTCCTCGGCGTGGCTGTAGTCGAGCGCCTCAAGGAACGCCTGGAACTCGGCTTGCTCCAGCTCCGGGACCTGGATACCGCAGAGCACCCGGCCGTAGGCGGCTCCGTTGTTGCGATAATGGAACAGGCTGATGTTCCAGCGTCCGCCTAGGCTGGCGAGGAACTGCATCAGCGCCCCGGGGCGCTCGGGGAACTCAAAGCGGTAGACACGCTCGTGCTCCACTCCGTGCCCACGGCCGCCGACCATGTGACGGACATGGACCTTGGCCATCTCGTCACGGGTCAGGTCAAGGACCGGGTAGCCCTGCTCGTGCAGCTGGTTGATGAGCGCATGGCGTTCCTCATCTCCGCGTTGCAGCGCTACCCCGGCGTAGACGTGGGCGGTGTCGGGGTCGGCCATCCGATAGTTGAACTCGGTGATCGGGCGTTCCCCGATGGTCTCACAGAAGCGCCGGAAGGCACCGGGCCGTTCGGGGATGGTAACCGCTAGCACGGCCTCCCGGTGCTCGCCGAGCTCGGCCCGCTCGGCGACATGGGATAGTCGGGAGAAGTTCATGTTGGCGCCGCTGTTGATCGCCACCAGGGTCTCGTCGCGGATGCCGTAGCGCTCGGCGTACCGCTTGGCGCCGGCGACCCCTAGGGCGCCGGCGGGCTCAAGGATGGAGCGGGTTTCCTCAAAGACCTCCTTGATCGCCGCGCAGATCTCGTCCGTGCTGACCAGCACGACCTCATCGACGTGGCGGCGCAGGATCGGCCAGGTATGCTCGCCGATCTGGCGTACGGCCACGCCATCGGCGAACAGTCCTACCTGGTCAAGGCGGACCCGCTCATCCTGGGCTAGGCTGGTGGCTAGCGTAGGGGCCTCCTCCGGCTCGACCGCTACGATGCGGATGTCCGGGCGCAGCTGGCTGATGTAGACGGCGATGCCGGCAGCCAAGCCGCCGCCGCCGACGGGGATGAACACGGCGTGGATATCCCGCGGATGCTGATGGAGGATCTCCATGCCGACCGTGCCTTGCCCGGCAATGACGTCCGGGTGGTCGTAGGGGGGGATATAGGTCAGCCCGTGGGTCTCGATCAGCTCCTGCGCCTTGGCCGAGGCGGCGTCGTAGCCATCCCCGTGGAGGACGACGTTGCCGCCGAAGCGGCGTACCGCGTCGATCTTGATCTGCGGCGTGGTCCGGGGCATGACGATGGTTGCCTCGATACCTAGCCGTCGGCCTGAGAGGGCTACGCCCTGGGCATGGTTGCCTGCAGAGGCACAGATCACGCCCCGCTGCCGCGCCTCCTCGGAGAGGCGGATGATGCGGTTATACGCCCCGCGTAGCTTAAACGAGAAAACCGGCTGCAGGTCCTCGCGCTTGAGCAGGAGCTGGTTGCCGATCCGGGCCGAGAGGATCGGCGCGGCCTCAAGCGGGGTCTGCTCGGCGACATCGTAGACACAGGCGGTGAGCGTGCGCTCGAGGTAGCCGCGCTCGTCACTCGGCAAGTCGGGTTTGCCGGCTGTCGCGTTGACTTGGTTATGATAGGTAGACATACGCCCTAGCATACCGCTAAGTGCCGGTGAGACCGAACCCACAGGCAAGAGCAGATCGGGAGTCCATGATGAGCGATCAAGGCAAGCGTTTGGCCGCTGAGGCGGCGCTTGAGTACGTTGAGGAGGATACGGTCGTCGGGGTCGGTACCGGCTCGACGGTGGATTGGTTTATCGATGCGCTTGCGGACATGCGCTCGCGTATCGCTGGCGCCGTCTCTAGCTCGGAGGCGAGCACCCGGCGGCTGCGAGATCGCGGTATTGACGTGCTGGATCTGAACAGCACCGGACGGTTGACGTTGTACGTGGATGGCGCCGACGAGGCCAACCGCTTTCTGCAGCTGATCAAGGGCGGCGGTGGTGCGCTCACCCGCGAGAAGATCGTGGCTTCGGCCTCGGATCGCTTCGTCTGCATCGCCGACGAGGGTAAGCTGGTAGATGTGCTCGGTGCCTTCCCCCTGCCGGTGGAGGTTATTCCCATGGCCCGCAGCACGGTGGCCCGTGAGCTGGTCCGCCTGGGGGGGCGCCCGGAGCTGCGCGAGGGTATGACCACCGATAACGGCAATATCATCCTCGATGTCCACGGCCTGTCGATTACCGAGCCACTGAAGCTTGAGCAGACCCTGAACAATATCCCGGGCGTGGTGACCAACGGGATCTTCGCCCTGCGCCCGGCGGATCTGCTTTTGGTGGGCAGCGACTCGGGCGTGCGCCGCCTGCGCGCAGAGTAAGCCCTGGTAAGCCGAACGGGAAGCAGGTCCCATGCCGGCGTTCCCGCGTCTGCTGGTGATAGTGGGGATCATCCTGGTGGTGGTCGGACTCGCCTGGCCGTGGATCGACAAGCTCGGCCTGGGCCGGCTGCCAGGCGATATCGTCGTCGAGCGCGAAGGGTTCAGCTTCTACTTCCCGGTCACCACCATGCTGTTGCTCAGTGGTGTCCTCTCGCTGCTGCTCTGGCTCCTGCGCAAATAGCCTAGGGCGCTTCAGCCGCCGCTGACCGGTGGCAGCAACGCGAGCTCGCTGTCATCATCCACGGCGGCCTCCGGGGGTACGAGGTGATCCCCAACCGCTACAGCCACCTGCGATAGATGGGGCTGCAGGGCGGGGCAAGCGTGCGCTGCTGCCTCCAGTGCGCCGGCCACCGTCCCCTCGGCCGGGACCGGTATCTCCAGGCTCGGGTGGCCGGCGGCCTCGGCGAGCATGCCGTAAAGTTCGATTCGCATCCCGACCTCCTTGGCGGTGGACCTCTCCTGGCGGACGGGTCACAATCGGCGCGCTTGCGCTCGGGGTGTTAACCTGGGATCGATCCCCGTCAACCGTCAATAAGTCTCAGTTCTCGCATGGAACCGTCGATGACGCAAACCTCCTCGCGTCCCTCGTGGCCGGTGGTTGTCTGGCAGGCGATCCGGCCGCGGACGCTTCCGCTGTCCCTCTCCCCGGTGCTTGCCGGCTCGGCGGTCGGTTGGGTGGAGACAGGCGGCGTGCGTCCCGATATCACGCTGGCCGCTGCCCTCTCGGCCGCTGCAATCCAGATCGGTACCAACCTGCAGAATGACGCCGCGGATACCCTCAACCAGACCGATAGCGCCGGGCGTGTCGGGCCGGTGCGGGTGACTGAGCGGGGCTGGCTGTCGCCACGGCAGGTCCTGGGGGCGGCGTACGCCTCCTTCATCTTTGCCCTGCTATGCGGTCTCTACTTGGTAGCGTTGGGCGGAGTGCCCATCTTGATCCTGGGGCTGCTCTCCCTGGCAGCCGCCTACGCCTATTCCGGTGGTCCCTTCCCGATCTCCCGTGGACCGCTGGGGGAAGTCTTCGTGATCTTCTTCTTCGGCCTGGTGGCTGTCGGCGGCGTGGCTTATCTCTACAGTGGCGGGGTTAGCCCGCCAGCGCTGATCATGGGCACCGTGGTGGGGCTCCCCGCGGCAGCAGTGCTGTTGGTCAACAACCTGCGCGATCGCGAGGGTGACCACTGCGCAGGGCGACGGACCCTGGCTATCCTGCTCGGCCCGGGCGGGTCGATGTGGTTGTTCGGGGGGCTGCTCGCTGGCGTCGCCCTGGGGCTGCTGGGGCTTGCCGCGCTCGGGGTGCCTTGGAGCGGTGCCGCTGTGGGCTTGGCTGCACTGCCTTTTGGGGTGCGGATCTGGCGGACCCTGATGACGACCACCGACCCCGTCGCCTATAACGTTTGCCTGGCACGGACAGGTGTCTTCCAACTGCTGCTCGTGTTGGTCGCAGCGGCTGGCTTGATCGCTGCAGCCTACCTCCACGGCTCGATTTGAATGGCTTGAGCAAATCGCTAGGCCAACGGGTGGCAACACGTCGGTTGCGGGCCTGGGAGATGACGGCTATGTTCCGAGCCATTGTCGCTTGAGCCAGCGCCTGCTGCGCTGCACTTCTACTGCATCCCTGCGAGGCCGAGACATGAAGGAAGGAGAATCTGCCAACTCCCGTCACGCTTGGCGAAACTGGACCGGGCGCTGGTTGACCGTCGCCCTGTGGATAGGGGCGATCATCGCCTTGATCGGGACCTTGATCATCTGGGGCGAGGGTGCCTTCGGATTCCTGCTGGCCTTTGTCGTGCTCTTCCCGGCGGCGTTGATCTCGGCGCTGATGCGCTGGTGGCCGCGGCGTTCCGCCGAGGGCGTGCGCTACGGCCTGGACTGGCGCCGACGGCTGTATATCAGCGCCGGCGGCCTGGCCTTCGCCGCCTTGGCCTGCTTGCTCATCGGGGTTGTTTGGTTCGGCTCGGCGCCGGGCACCGTGCTCTTGGTGGCCGGGACCATGCTCCTTCCGCCCGCAGTGATGCTGGGGTTGCTGGCCTTCTCCCTGCGCGAGCGTGAGCGGCTAGCCGACTCGATGCTCGACCCAGGTGAGCCTATCGTCTACCAGGCCGAGATCCACTGGGGCGTCTTCGTCCCTTCCATCCTCGTGCTGACCGCCACCCTGCTGCTGATCCTAGCGCCCTTGGGGGCTATCGGCTATGTTCTGGCCACCATCCTCTACTTGATTGTGCTCCCCGCGATGGGGGCCCATGCCCTGACAATCTTCCTCAACACCGAGCTGGAGCTGACCCCGCACAAGCTGATTGCGGCCTCCGGGCTGATCGCCCGTACGGCCCGGGTGCTCAAGCGCAATCATATCCAGGCGGTCGGAGTCCATCAGGGATGGTTCGGCAAGCTCCTCGGGTTCGGACGGGTGAGCTTCGTCTGCCGCGACGGTACCGGCTTCAAGGTGCGTGGCGTGGTGGACCCGGAAGGGGTGCGCCAGATGATCCAAGGCGCTTCTTCCTAGGACAGGGCGGCGGTCGGTGATCCCACCGCCCGGTGCGGGTGAGGGACCCGCACGCGAACCGCTACCTCAACCACACCCGGGCAGCGTGCCATGGG
>JBKGYE010000020.1:0-24609 GCA_046546255.1 Halorhodospira sp.
CTCGGCACGAGCCGCTGCCTGCGCCCCCGCCTCAGCCACGCGCGCCCTCTCGCCTGCCCCAACGAACAGCAGTGTCATATGGAGCTGCCCCCGGGCCACAGGCCGGCCGGCACATCCTAGCTCACTTTGTAGATCGGACAGCGCGTCAGCCAAGCAAGGCTGTGGCCATAACGCAATGAACAGCCGCTGCTTCCCGCTCATTTTCGCCTCCGGCAGCGCTGCAGAAGGCCATCGAGGGCGGCTGCGGCGCTTGCCCGGCGCACTGCGTCTCGATGACCGGCAAGCTGCAGGCATGCAGCATCGACACCATTCGGTGTCCCCCAGCCGATCCAGACCGTCCCCACAGGCTTATCCGGGGTGCCACCCTCCGGCCCAGCAATACCGGTAATGGCCACGCTGTGGGTCACCGGCGCACGAGCGAGCAGCCCCAGGGCCAGGGCTTCTGCTACCGCTTCGCTCACGGCACCGTGCTTCTCGATCACCCGCGCCGGCACCCCAAGCAGCTCCTGCTTAGCGGCATTGCTGTAAACCACCAGCCCGCGCTCGAACCACGTCGAGGCGCCGCCGCGGTCGGTGAGGATCTTAGCGAGCAGCCCACCGGTGCATGACTCAGCCACCGCCAGACTCATATCCTTGGCGCGCAGCACCTCGCCGAGCCGCCAGACTCGCTCCTGAAGCGCGCTATCGTCGTGTACCATATCGTCTCTTTCCTCCACTTCCACTGCGGCACCGGATCGATCTTCAATGGCAGAGCAGAGCGAGGCAGAGGCAACCCCGAAAGCCGAGATCGCAGCCGGGCACACGCCCATGATGCGCCAGTACCTGCGGATCAAGGCGGCGTACCCGCAGACCCTGCTCTTCTACCGGATGGGTGACTTCTACGAGTTATTCTATGAGGATGCCGAGCGCGCCGCGAAACTGCTTGACATCACCTTGACCACCCGTGGCGAGTCCGCTGGCGCCCCCATCCCCATGGCCGGCGTACCCGTCCAGTCCGTGGAGAGCTACCTCGCACGGCTAGTACGCCTAGGCGAGTCGGTGGCTATCTGCGAGCAGATCGGCGACCCCACTGCCGCCAAAGGACCTGTCGAACGTCAGGTCGTGCGCGTGGTCACGCCAGGGACCTTGACCGAGGAGGCCCTGCTCGAGGAGCGCAGCACCAACCTGATCGCTGCTGTGGCCCCGGCATCGCGGGGGCGCTTCGGCATCGCCACCCTAGAGCTTTCCTCCGGGCGCTTTACGGTGCTTGAGGCCCCCCATGCCGAGGGACTCGACGCAGAGCTCGAACGCCTGCGCCCGGCGGAGCTCATCCTCCCCGATGACGATACCACTCCTGCCCCAGAGGGCAGCGGTGTCGCCAGGCGCCGACCACCATGGCATTTCGAGCGTGAGTCAGCACGGCGGCTGCTGCTGCGCCAGCTCGGCACCCAGGACCTCTCCGGCTTTGGTGCCGAGGACCTCGACGCACCGGTAGCCGCCGCGGGCGCATTGCTGCAGTACATCAGCGAGACCCAGCGCGCCACGCTCCCCCACGTCTGCGCCCTCACCGTCGAGTCGCGCGATGAGGCGATCACCATCGACGCCGCCAGCCGGCGCAACCTGGAGATTGAGCTCAACCTCTCGGGCGGCTCAAGCCACACGCTCGCCGCGGTGATGGACAGCAGCATTACCGCCATGGGCGGCCGGCTCCTGCGACGCTGGCTGCAGCGACCGCTGCGCGACCGAGATACCATCGCCGCACGTCATGCCGCTGTCGCCGCCCTGGCCGAGGGGAGCTTCACCAACTTGCGCGCCACCCTCGAGGGCTGCGCCGACGTTGAGCGCATCCTTGCGCGCGTGGCCTTAGGCAGCGCCCGGCCACGAGATTTGACCGGGCTACGGGATGCCCTTGAGCGCCTACCGCAGCTGCAGCTGCAGCTTCACCAGCTCAACAGCCACCGGCTCCACGCACTTGCTAGGGAGCTGGACGAGCACCCGCAGACCGTGGAGCTGCTCCAACGGGCGGTCATCGATGCTCCGCCAGCGACGGTACGCGACGGCGGCGTCATCGCCGATGGTTATGACACCGAGCTCGATGAGCTGCGTGCCCTATCACGCAACGCCGATGAGTACCTCGCTTCCCTTGAGGCCGAGGAACGTGAAGCCACCGGCATCCCCACGCTCAAGGTCGGCTTCAACCGCATTCACGGCTATTACATCGAAGTCAGCCGAGGCCAGAGCGACCAAGTCCCCGAGCGCTACACCCGGCGGCAGACGCTCAAGGC
Organism: Halorhodospira sp.; assembly: GCA_046546255.1. Taxonomy (GTDB): domain Bacteria; phylum Pseudomonadota; class Gammaproteobacteria; order Nitrococcales; family Halorhodospiraceae; genus Halorhodospira. The sequence continues at coordinate 2,265 of JBKGYE010000020.1, forward strand.
GGCCGAGCGCTTTATCACCCCGGAGCTCAAGCGCTTCGAAGAGCAAGTTCTCTCCGCTCGCGAACGAGCCCTGGCCCGCGAAAAGGCCCTTTACGAGCAACTCGTGGCACAGCTCGCGGAACAGCTACCGCCGCTGCAGCGCAGCGCCACGGCGCTTGCCGAACTCGACGCCCTGGCCGCCTTCGCCGAGCGTGCCCGCACCCTGGATTATGTGCAGCCGCGACTTAGCGACAGCCCCGGGCTACGCATCGAGGGAGGGCGCCACCCGGTGGTCGAGCAAGCGCTGGATAGCCCTTTCGTCCCGAACGACGTACGTCTCGACAAACGTCGACGCATGCTGCTCATCACCGGCCCCAACATGGGGGGCAAATCCACCTACATGCGGCAGACGGCTTTGATCACCCTGCTCGCTTACGCCGGTGCCTTCGTGCCCGCGCAGCGGGCAGTCCTCGGGCCCATCGACCGGATCTTTACCCGCATCGGTGCCGCCGATGACCTCGCCTCCGGGCGCTCGACCTTCATGGTGGAGATGACCGAGACGGCCAATATCCTCCACAACGCCACCGCCGAGAGCCTCGTGCTCATGGACGAGATCGGTCGCGGCACGAGCACCTTCGACGGCCTAGCCCTGGCCTGGGCCACCGCCGAGCGGCTGGCCACGCACATCCGGGCCTTCACCCTGTTCGCCACCCACTATTTCGAGATGACCGCCCTCGAGCAGCGCCACCGCGGCGTAGCCAACGTCCACCTTGAGGCCGCTGAGCATGGCGAACGTATCGTCTTCCTCCACGCTGTGCGCGAGGGACCGGCGAACCAGAGCTACGGCCTACAGGTCGCCGCACTCGCCGGCGTGCCCCAGGAGGTCTTGCAGGCCGCACGCGAGAAGCTGCGTAGCCTGGAATCCGGGGGCAGCACGGACACCGGATCGGCGCAGCTACCGCTGTTCGGTCCCGAGCCCCCCCCCTCAGCTGAACCGAGCGAGGGGGCGCCCCCCCCTCCTGAGCCGGACCCCATCCGTACCGAGGTAGCCAACCTCGACCCGGATGCGTTGACCCCGCGCCAGGCCTTGGAGACCCTCTATAGTCTCAAGGAGCAATGCAGTAGGAGCGCGGGAAATGAGCCGTTAGAATAGCTGTGGTGCGTGTTGTAGCGACCCAACGTGCGCCATCAACACCATCCAGGTGAAGGACCTGCAACGGCAACGGAGCCAGTCACATGACCTACGTCGTCACCGAGAACTGCATAAAGTGCAAGTACACCGATTGCGTGGAGGTCTGCCCTGTGGACTGCTTCCACGAAGGGCCCAACTTCCTAGTGATCGACCCGGAAGAGTGCATCGACTGCACCCTTTGCGAGCCGGAGTGCCCGGCCGAAGCGATCTACTCCGAGGACGACCTGCCGCCGTCCATGGAACATTTCCTCGATCTCAACGCCGAGCTGGCCAAGAAATGGCCGCTGATTACGGAGAAGAAGGATCCGCCGCCGGACGCCGAGGAGTGGGACGGGGTGCCCGACAAGTTCCAGTACCTGGAGCGCTGAGCACCAGCGCTCAACCACGCGGGTGATGCTCAGCGTGGAGCTGCTGCAGGCGCTGACGGGCGACATGGGTATAGATCTGGGTCGTCGACAGATCGGCGTGCCCGAGCAGCATCTGCACAGCGCGCAGATCAGCTCCGTGGTTGAGAAGATGCGTGGCGAAGGCATGGCGCAAGGTGTGCGGTGAGATCGACGGATCGATCCCCGCCACAGGCGCATAGCGCTTGACCCGGTACCAGAAGGCCTGCCGGGTCAGCCCCTCGCCGCGCCGGGTAACGAACAGGGCCTCGCTACGGCGCTGCCCGAGCAGCGCCGGCCGACCCTCACGCAGGTAACGCACGACCCAGTCGAGGGCCTCCTCACCCAGCGGCACAAGACGCTCTCGCCCCCCCTTGCCGGCAACCCGGACCACCCCTTGGCGCGTATTTAGCGCATCCACGCTCAGGCCAACCAGCTCCGAGACCCGCAGCCCCGTGGCGTAGAGTACCTCCAGCAAGCACCGATCACGCAGGCCAAGCGGCTCGGTGGTATCCGGAGCCCCCAGCAGCGCCTCTACCTGGCGCTCGGTCAACACCCCAGGCAGGGGCTGCCCCAGCCGTGGGCTTATCACCTCGGCCGTCGGATCATCTTCGCGCATCCCCGCTTGCACTTGACGCCGATAGAAGCGCCGCAGGCTGCTGAGCAGACGCGCCGTCGTCCGGGGCTGTGCGCCTGCAGCGACCCGCTCCGCGAGGTAGCCGAGCACGGCCTCTCGGCTCGCACGGGCCAGATCCCCTGCCTGCTGCCGCACCAGATAGGCAGCAAACCCCTCTAGGTCGGAGCGATAGGCCGCCAGTGTGGCCTCGGCGACCCCCTGCTCAGCCCATAGCGCGTCCAAGAACCCCTCGATGCGATCGGCATCCACGGCAGATGGCGCCGGCCGGGTACGGGAGCGTCCCCGACGTTCGCCATCAACAGCCTGGCGGCTGCGGCGCCCCGCCGCCATCAGCGCCCCGCACCGGCTCCCGCCTCACCACTGCCCTCAGCCGCTGCAGCGGCGGCAGGCCCATAGCCTTCGCTGTACCCGAAGGCGCGCAACAGTTCCAGCGGCAGAGGGAAGACAATCGAGGAACTCTCGTTCTCGTTGGCCACGGTAACCAGCGTCTGCAGGTAGCGCAGCTGCAACGAGGAGGGACTCTGGCCGAGGATGTCAGCAGCATCACGCAGCTTCTCCGCTGCCTGCATCTCGCCCTCAGCATGGATGACCTTGGCCCGGCGAGCACGCTCAGCCTCAGCCTGCTGGGCGATGGCACGGATCATCGACTCGTCGATATCCACATGCTTGATCTCTACATTGGCTACCTTTACGCCCCAATGGTCCGTCTGCTGATCGAGGATTTCCTGAATATGGGCGTTGAGCTTATCGCGCTCGGCGAGCATCTCGTCGAGCTCGTGCTGACCGAGCACCGAGCGCAAGGTCGTCTGGGCGAGCTGGCTGACCGCAGAGTAGAAGTCCTCGACGTTGATGATCGCTCGCTCCGGATCAACCACACGGAAGTAGAGGACCGCATTCACCCCCACCGAGACGTTGTCGCGGGAGATGACGTCCTGGCTGGGCACATCCATGACCACCGTACGCAGATCCACGCGTACCATCTGCTGGATCACCGGGATCACTAAGATCAGCCCGGGCCCCTTAACCCGCCAGAAGCGACCGAGCTGAAAAATGACACCGCGCTCATACTCGCGCAGGATCCGTATCGCCGAAGCAGCGATCGCGAGCAGAACGGCGAACACCACGATCAAAGCCGTTGTCATGAGCCCTCCCTCTCTACAGCGGCGCGGGCCTTTCAAGCCCGCCAGGCGCCCGCCCGGGGCAGGCGGAGCGGCTCGCATGAAAGCATGCGTACCGCTCAGGATAGTCGCCACTGCACGCTTCTCGCCACCTAGGGGGAGCGCAGCGGCGAAAACGCTTTCCCGTCCGAAGCGCCATCGCGGTGCCATACAATAGCGGCATGGAGCGAAGAGGCTGGATCCTGCATTGCCGTGCCGGCTATGAGAAGACCCTTGCTGCCGAGGCGATCGCCGCCGCGGCAACAAGGGGTGTCTATGGCTACTGCCGAGCCCGCCCGCAGAGCGCCTACGTCGTCTTCGAGGCACCTGCTGGCGATGCCCCTGTGCCGCCGCCACTCACCTTCGCACGTGCTGGCCTAGGGCTGTTCACCGAGCTGACCGATCTTCCCGAGGGCAGGCGGGCCGAGGCCATCGCTGCCGCCCTCCCCCGTGGGCTTGGTGCTGCCGAGCCATGGCTGGAGCATCCCGATAGCGACGATGGACGCCCTCTGGCCCGCTTCTGCCGACGCTTCGCTGGTCCAGCCCGACGTGCCCTGGAGGCGGCCGGGGTCACCAGCGGCACCCCGGACCAACGGCTGCACCTGCTCTTCCCCGACTCCCGGCACTGCTTCGTCGGCCTTGCCCCTAGCGGGCGCTGGCCCGCCGGCATCCCACGGCTACGTATGCCGCGCAACGCCCCGAGCCGCTCGGTGCTCAAGCTTGAGGAAGCGCTCCATCGGCTGGTCCCCGAACCGGAACGCCCCTATCCGGGGGAACACGCCGTAGACTTAGGCGCCGCCCCCGGCGGATGGACATGGCTGATGCGCGAGCGTGGCACCACAGTCACAGCCGTGGACAACGGGTCACTGGCAACGGAAGTCGCCGACGATCCTGGCGTTGAGCACCACCGCGCCGACGCCTTTCGCTTCCGCACGCGCGGCGAGGTAGACTGGCTACTCTGCGACGTCGTTGACCGCCCACAGGGCATCGCTCGGCTAATGCTACAGTGGCTGCGTGCCGATCGCGCCCGCGCTGCGATCTTCAATCTCAAGCTGCCCATGCGCCGCCCCCTCGACATCGTCCAGCGTACGCTTCATGATCTGGCTGCTGTTGGCGCACAGGCACAGGCCGCTCAGCTCTACCACGATCGCGAGGAAGTAACCGTCTACGCCCGGCGCGCACCCTCGCGCTATAGCCACTGAGCGATTATCATAAGGTTTTCATCCGATTCTTTCGCTTGCCTATCAGGGGGAGCGCGAGCAACCAGCACACCGAATGGCATGGCTATGGATCTGAACGAGCTGCAGGAGACCTTCGAGTTCATCGAGGACTGGGAGGAGCGTTACCGTATCCTCATCGACCTTGGCCGGCAGCTGCCGAACTTCCCGGAGGAGGCACGCACCGAGGCGAATCGGGTTGAGGGCTGCACGAGCAACGTCTGGCTGATCTGCCAGCGTGACGAGAAGGACCCACAGCGTCTGACTTTCCTCGCCGATAGCGATGCGTTCATCGTCAAAGGCCTGATCGCCCTAGTCCTGATGGCCTACTCAGGCGCCACCCCGGAGGAGATCCAGCGCACCGACATCCGGGAACTTTTCCGCCGCCTTGGGCTGGAGCGCAACCTCAGCCCCAACCGCCGGGACGGCTTCTACGCCATGGTCGATCGCATCCACGAGCTCGCAAACGATGCCCAGGCGGCCTGAGCACCTGATCTTGCACCGGGGCCCGACCATTCAGGCATGACCGATCAGAACACACGGATGAGCCGACAACCTTTGCAGAAGCAATCCAATTTCCAAGAGAAGCTCCAGGAGCTCAGCCTCAACGAGTTGCGGGAGCTCCAGCAGGCGATCGACCGAGAGCTTGAGACTCGATCCTTTGCCGATAGCCTTGAGGCGCAGCTGCGGCTATTCATGCGCCGACGCGAGCAGTGATCACCCTCAGCCTGACAAGCTTTGCCGGGAGACGGCTGCTCCTGCTGATCGCCTTGACACTGCCTCCGCTCCAGGCCAGCCATGCCGGCTCCGACACCCCCACACCGGAGAGCGAGTCCGCAGGCCCGGCTATCGAGTCCGAATCCATTCGCACCGAAGACGGTTACCGCCTTCCCTACCAGAGCTGGGGGCCTACCGAGAACCCCAAAGCGGTCGTCCTCGCCCTGCACGGGCTCAACGACTACAGCGGCGGCATGGCCTACGCTGCGCAAGCCCTAGCGGAGCACGAGATAGCTGTCTACGCCTACGACCAGCGCGGCTTCGGCGCCAACGACGATGCCGGGCTCTGGCCGGGCGAGGAGACACTCATCCACGATGCCGCTAGCGTGCTCAAGCTGCTCGCCAAGCGCTATCCCGACACCCCCCGCTACCTGATGGGGCACAGCATGGGCGGTGCCATTGCCCTGATCCTGATGACCCGACAGAAGCCGCCGACGGTTACCGGAACGGCCCTGCTCGCACCTGCGGTCTGGGGGCGCAAGGCGATGCCCTGGTACCAGCGCGGACTACTGTGGCTGACCGCTCGGCTGCTGCCCGGGCTGCAGCTAAGCAGTGAGGTGGCCGGCGTCGCCCCCACGGACGATCCCGAGATCCTAGAGAACATGCGCACAGATCCGCTCATCCGACGCGAGGTCCGTGCCGATACCCTCGCTGGGGTCACTGACCTCATGGACCGCGCCTTGGCGGCAACCTCGGAGCTAGAGAGCCGCGTCATCATTCTCTACGGAGAACAGGATGAAGTGATCCCGCCAGAGCCCACCTGTCTGATGCTGCGCCGCCTCCCGCAAGATCCGGCCAACCCGAGACGACTTGTACTCTACCCGCAGGGCTACCACATGCTCACCCGGGATCAGCAGCGCGAGCGCGTACATGCCGACCTCGCTGCCTGGTTCCTGGATCCGGACCGGGACCGCCTCCCCTCCGGACTGGAGACAAGCCGTACGCAGGTTCTCTCCGAACTCTGCACGAGCGAGCGTTGACTCCATCAGCTTCGCTAACCCATTAGAATAGCTTGACTTATAGCAACGTTCGCCTTTGATTGCGGTGCCTGTTCGTATACATTGAGCAAACTTAAAAGAAAAACGATATGAGCCAGGATCGGCATCCTTGCGAGGCCCTCGCTCCCCTTGAGGGGCGAGGCCATGCCTCGCAGGGTTATCGGACCAGCAGCTGCGAGATGCAGTGCAGTCAGGAGGAATACCCATGACCGACCGCAATACCCCCAATACGCAGGAGCTCGACCTCAAACGGGTCATCGAGGCCTGCACCCGGAGGGACTTCCTCAAGCTCTCGGGCCTGAGTTCAGGCGCGCTCGCCGCCGGCACCCTCGGCGGTGGCGCCCTGCTCCAAAGCGCTCCTGCCCGCGCCATTTCCACCAACGCCCACATCGTTATCGTCGGCGCCGGAGCAAGCGGTCTGAACGCCGCTAACCGCTTGCGCCGCAGGCTTGACGGCGCGCGGATCACCGTGGTGGATCGGCGCGAAGATCACTACTACCAGCCTGGCTTGACCCTGGTAGCCAGCGGAGCTTGGCCCCGCGAAAAGACCTTGGACCGCAACGCGGCCTATATGCCTGCTGGGGTCGAATGGGTCAAAGCCATGGTTGAGACCTATGAGCCAGACCAAAACCGCATCACGACTGACGAAGGCGAGACGATCTCGTACGACTACCTTGTCGTCACCAGCGGCCTGGAGCTGCGCTTCGACCAGATTGAGGGCATGTCCCCGGAGCAAATCGGTCGCAATGGCATCGGCTGTGTCTACGACAACCCGGACCACGCCGCTCGCACCTGGTCGGCCATAGACGCTTACCTTGAGGAGGGGGGCAAGGGGGTGTTCATCCGCCCACCTGGAGCGATCAAGTGCGCCGGCGGGCCACTGAAAATGATCATGCTCACCGAGCACCGGCTACGTCAGCGAGGAATGCGCGACAACGCCGAGCTCCATTACTACGTGCCAGCCGATGGCATGTTCTCCCAACCCGACATCGATGAGTTCCTCAAGCAACACTTCCCGGAGGAGCGGGATATCGACATCCACTGGCACCACCGGGTGAAGGCGATCGATCCAGAAGCCCGCCGGGTCACCCTCGAGTCGGATGACGACGGCGAGCACACCGAGAGCTACGACTTCATCCATTTGCCACCGCCGATGAGTGCCCCCAAAGCGGTTCGCGAAAGCGAGCTAGCAGCCCAAGAGGGCAACTTTGCCGACGGCGGATGGCTGGAGGTTGATCAGTACACCCTACAGCACAAGCGCTATCCGAACGTGTTCGGCTCCGGCGATATCTGCGGCACGCCGATCGGCAAGACCTCCGCCACCGCTAAGAACATGACCCCGATCATGGTCGAGAACTTGATCAGCGTGATCCAGGAGCAGGAACCGAGCGCCGAGTTCGACGGCTACACCTCCTGCCCACTGATCACCGAGTTCGGCCAAGCCATCCTTGTGGAATTCAACTACGACCTAGAGATGACCCCCTCGTTCGGCTTCATCAGCCCCTACCGTGAGCAGTGGCTCGCATGGGTGCTGAAGGAGTACATGCTCCGCCCGGCCTATAACGCCATGCTACAGGGACGCATCTCTTAAGATCCTGAAGCTCCTACGGGGGAGACCAAGCCATGATCATGAATGTCATCACACTCGCCATCGAGTTCTTCGGTTCACTGCTGCCAGCCCTGCTCACGGTCGCCATCGTGGACCTGATCCTCCTCGCCCTGGCCATTGCCAACATCGGCTCGAGCCTGAACCATCTTGGCCGGGCCATTAGCGGAGCCCTGGGGGTCGGCGCCGTGGTGGCCGTCATCGCCCTCCTCCTGCTGCCCTGGGCCACGCACGCCGGATGGGGCAACCTGCAGAATGCCGTGGATTATACCGCCCTGGTGCTCATCGCTGTCGGCCTTGGCCTTGCAGCGGCAGCAGCGACCTTCCCACCACTGCAGTTCCTGTTCGGCTTAGGCAGCAAGAACAAGCGCCGCGACGGCAAGGCTGCCCGGGCCTGACTTCTCCCTACGGGCCCCGCGCCCCAACCGGGGACCTCGATCTTGGCATCCCCCCCGCCCTGAGGGGCGGGGTTCCCGGCCCGGCTGCGGCACTTAGAGTCAGTAGAGAAAATCGGGCAGATGCTTACGGATCTGTTCGGGGCGTTCCATATGGCAGAGGTCCTTGTCGATCTCGTAACTGACGGCGCCCCGGAGACTATTGTCGAGATAGTGGCGGATTTGCCCGAGAAAGTGGGGAGCAGCCGCCAGGACCAGATGCTCAAAGCGTCCCTGTTGCCATGCCTGCTCGAGCCAGCGTACCAGCTCGCGGGCAAAGCGCTCTGCCTCCACCTCTTTAAGATCGGTGCTCGGCTCCATAGCATGCCGACCCTCACCGGCTGCCATACGCCCTTGACGGTCGGTCACCCGCTCGTGGGCTGGCAGACGCAGCTCTGGATTGACCCAAGTCTCACGCTCATGCATAGGCTCACCGGAGCGCCTATCGCTCTCAAAGACACGTGCACGAGCCGCATCAGCCACTACCACCCAGGTTTTCGCCATAGCCAGTAACCTCCTGTGCTTAATAGAACCAAACCTGGCACAGGCCACCGTTCGGCCCTTTATCAGGATAGGGAGCCTTTAGCGGTGTACCAACCTCCGCCCCCGGTGCGTCGTTTCTCCAAGCTTAGTAAACTGCCCACGCGCCCTTCCCTAGGAGGTCATCATGCCCGAGCTCGGCGCCCATGTCTCCGCAGCCGGTGGCCCGCAGCGCGCCCCCGAGCGAGGCCACGGGATCGGCTGCGACTGCATCCAGATCTTCACTCGCAATCAACGCAGCTGGCGGGTCAAGCCGCTCCTCGACGAGGAAGTGGCCACCTTCCATCGTGCCCGGGAGCACTACGGCATCGGCAGTGTCATGAGCCATGCCTCCTATCTGATCAATCTCGGCGCCACCGATGCCGAGAAGCACGCCAAGTCCCGCGCTGCTCTCGAGGAGGAGCTCGAGCGCTGCCATAAGCTCGGCATCGAGCGACTCAACTTCCACCCCGGTGCCCACATGGGCGCCGGTCTTGAGAAGGGGATCGAGACCATCGCTAAGACCCTCAACGCCATCTGCCACAACCACCCCGAAAAGACCGGCGTCACGCTGGTCCTTGAGAACGTCGCCGGACAAGGCACTACGGTGGGAGCAGACTTTGGAGAGATCGCCGCCATCCTCGAACGGCTTGAGGCACCGGAACGCTTCGGCGCCTGCCTTGATACCGCGCACGCCTTTGCCGCTGGCTACCCCCTGCACACCGCCGAGGGATGGGAGGCCATGTGGGCTGCCTTTGACGAGACCATCGGCCTGGATCGCCTCGTCGGCCTACACCTAAACGATTCCCAGCCGGAATGCGGCAGCCGCAAAGATCGCCACGCCCTGATCGGCCGCGGCGCTATCGGGCCCGAGGCGTTCCAGCGTGCGGTGACCGATCCACGGACCCAATCACTGCCGCAATTCCTTGAGACCCCGGCAGGCCCTGCCGGCTGGGCGGAAGAGCTGCGCTGGCTGCGCGCCTGTACACAAGGTCCAGCACCGCCCTTACCGGAGATCGAGGACAGCGGCATCCAACTCTGATCCCGCTGAGGAGCCCGTCATGCAACCCCCCCCCTTCCTGATTGTTGGCCAGGGCCTAACCGGCAGCCTAGTCGCCCTGAGCCTGCTCGAGCGCGGCGCAGCAGTCACCGTAGTTGACGATGGCGCCGTCAATACCCCCTCCCGCATCACCCCCGGCCTAGCCACCCCTATTGCCGGTCCCCGGCTGACTTTCCCGCCGAGCGGGGCCCAGAGCGCCGCCGGCTCCTGGCAACGCTACCGCCAGCTCGAGCGCTGGCTCGGGCGCCCGTTGCTGAGCGCCCACGAGATCCTGCACATGGCCGGCGGCCGCAAGGAGCTGCGGCAATTCCAAAAGCGCAAGCAAGACCCGACCTTCGCTCGCTGGCTCGGTATGCGATTCTCCGCTGGTGCCCACGACGGACTGCTCGCCGATCCCTGGGGCGGCTTCGAAATCCACGGCGGGCAAGTCAATGTCCCTTCCCTGCTATCGAGCGCTGCTGAAATCTTGCGCGCACACGGCGCCCTGCATGCCGAGCGCGTTACAGTGCCGGCGCTGACCCTTGACAGCGACGGCATCCTCTGGAAAGGGCATCGCTACCGCGAGATCATCTTCTGCGAAGGCCCGGCCGGCACTGAGAACCCATGGCTCTCCGGCGTCGGCCTGCAGCATGTCCCCGGCGAAGTACTGACTGTCCGTCCGCGCTCACCCATACCACGCCATATCTACCATGGCCGCGTCGGCTACCTAGCGCCGCAACCGGGCCAGGGCAATCTCTTCCGGCTCGGTGCCACCTACGGCACCCCCAACACCCCAGCCCAGACCACGGAAGCTGGCCGCCAAGGACTGCTCGAGCAGCTCCCCTGGCTACTCTCGCGCCCTCCCCGCGTAGAGGTGGTCGACCACCTCGCCGGCACCCGGCCTGCAACCCCCCAACGACGCCCGGTGGTCGGCCGTATCCCCGGCAAGCCAGCCGCAGTACTCAACGGCATGGGGGCTCGCGCCATGCTCCAGGCCCCCTACCTCGCCGAGTGCCTTGCGGCCCACCTGCTTGCGGACACCCCCCTACCAGCGGGGGTCCTACAACCCGAAGAGCCGAGATGAGCGAGCCACTCACCCGTCGCGCCCACCGCCACATTCGGACGGCACTGCACTACGGCAGCCTGGCGGTGGACGCCACAGCCGGCAATGGCCACGATACTTGCTTCCTCGCCGAGCTTGTCGGCGCAACCGGGTATGTCCTGGCTCTCGATATTCAACACACCGCCCTCATACGTACCCGGCAACGACTACGCGAGGCCAGCCTCATCCCCCAGAGCGTTCTGGTCCGTGCCGACCACGCCCGGCTGGCATGCTTGACGCCGCGACATTGGCGCGGCAGCGTCGATGCTGTCATGTTCAACCTCGGCTACCATCCTGGTGGAGACCGCTCGTTGATCACTACGCCATCGAACACCCGGTCGGCACTGGACGCCGCCCACAAATTGCTGCGGCCTGGCGGAGTGATCAGCGTCCTCGCCTACCGCGGCCACCCCGGGGGTGGGGAAGAGGCCTGTTGCGTAGCCCGGTGGATGGTACGCGCCGCAGAACGAGGCGATGGGTGGCAGCAGCAGACAGCAGCTAGTGCGCGCGGCCCCGTACTGCACTTGCTACAGCGGCAGCACTCCGAGGACCCAGATCATCAGCAGGAGGAGAGGCTATGGCAAAGCTGATCATCGGCGCGAATCGTGGCATCGGCCTGGAGACCGTCCGGCAGCTGTGCGAGCGGGGTGACGAGGTCATCGCTACCTCCCGCACCGCCTCAGAGGGATTGCGTGCCACCGGCGCCCGGCTCCACGAGAGTGTGGACGTCACCCGCCATGATACCTTGCACCGTCTTGCTGAGGATCTCGCCGCTCAACCGCTGGAGTGGGTCCTAGTGGTCTCCGGGGTCATGCGCACCCAACGGCTCGGCGCCTTGGATGAGCGGGCTGTCGAGGAGATCCGCGCCCAGTTCGAGACCAATGCCCTGGGCCCTCTGATCGCCGCCGATGCTCTCTCCCCCCTGATCACCGACGGCGGCAAGCTCGGCATTGTTACCAGCCGTATGGGTTCCATCGCCGACAACACTTCAGGTAATAGCTACGGCTACCGCATGTCCAAGGCAGCGGTGAACATGGCAGCAGCCTCGCTTGCCCATGATTTGCAACCGCGTGGGATCACCGTGGCCCTGCTCCATCCAGGCTGGGTACGCACCGATATGACCAGCCACAACGGCCTTATCGACCCGCCGGATTCAGCCGCCGCCTTGATTGAGCGCATGGACCATGTGGGTCTTGAGGACTCCGGGCGCTTCTGGCACGCCCCGAACCAAGAGATCCTGCCCTGGTAGATCCAAGACGGCGCTAGCGCTTCGAGACGAGCCGCCCTACCTCCCTAGGAGACAAGCGGCTCGATCTCTTCAAGTTTTCCTTGTAGTGCGGAATAGGCACGATCCAGATCGTACTGATTCTGTAGCTGTAGCCAAAGCTCCGGAGCTGTCCCGAAGAAGCGGCCAAGGCGTAGCGCAGTATCCGCCGAGATGCCCCGCTTGCCGAGGACTAGTTCATGGATCCGGCGCGGTGGTACGCCGATCGCTTTAGCCAGACGATGCTGACTCAATCCGGCCGGCTCCAGGAACTGCTCAAGCAGCACCTCCCCGGGGTGCACGGGCGTACCCGCCAATGCCTGACGTCGTCTGCTCATAGCTTTTGAGCATAACGCACCCGATAAGGAGGGCAAACGGGCGTGCCCGTGTTAGCCTAGCTCTTGCCCATTGCAAGGGCTGAAGCGATCCTTGGCGTCGAACCAGCCCATCAAGATCGGGGGGGTGAGGGACCATGACCGTACACCAAGCGCTGCTCCGCTGGGTCGAGCAGATTACCAACCTGTGCCGACCGGACCATGTCCACTGGTGTGATGGCTCGCAAGCGGAGTACCAGGCCATGTGCGAACGCATGGTCGCTGACGGCACAGCGGTGCGCCTCAACCCGGAGCAACGTCCGAATAGTCTATTGGTCCGCTCCGACCCGGCAGACGTCGCACGGGTGGAAGACCATACCTTCGTCTGCCCCCGTAACCCGGAAGACGCCGGCCCCACCAACAATTGGGCCGACCCGGAAGCCATGCGCAGCCGCCTACGTGAACTCTTCGACGGCGCCATGACTGGCCGCACGCTCTTTGTCATCCCCTTCTCCATGGGGCCGGTGGGCTCGCCCATAGCCCATATCGGCGTCCAGATCACCGACTCACCCTATGTCGTCGCCAACATGCACATCATGGCTCGTGTAGGGCAGCCCGTGCTCGAGACCCTCGGCACCGATGGCGATTTCATCCCCTGTCTCCACTCCGTCGGCTACCCCCTGCATACAGGCACACCGGATGTGCCGTGGCCCTGTGACCCCGAGAACCGCTACATCGTCCACTTCCCCGAGACACGGGAGATTTGGTCCTACGGTTCTGGCTACGGCGGCAATGCCTTGCTCGGCAAGAAGTGCCTCGCCCTGCGCATCGCCTCGACCATGGCGCGAGACGAGGGGTGGCTCGCTGAGCACATGCTCATTCTCAAGCTCACCAGTCCCGAGGGAGACGTACAGTACATCGCCGGTGCCTTTCCTTCGGCCTGCGGCAAGACCAATCTGGCCATGCTGCGCCCACCGATGCCGGGGTGGACAGTGGAGACTATCGGCGACGACATCGCCTGGATGAAGCTCGGCCAAGACGGCCGGCTCTACGCCATCAACCCCGAGGCAGGCTTCTTCGGGGTCGCGCCGGGCACCTCCTATCGCTCCAACCCCAACGCTATGGAGGCACTCTACGGTAACGCTATCTTCACCAACGTCGCCATTACCCCCGAAGGTGATGTCTGGTGGGAGGAGATGACCGACGAGCCACCAGCGCAACTCACCGACTGGAAGGGTCGGCCGTGGACACCAGGGAGCGCGGAGCCGGCGGCTCACCCCAATGCCCGTTTCACGGCCCCGGCCGATCAGTGCCCAGCCATCGCGCCGGAGTGGAACGATCCCAACGGCGTGCCCATCGACGCCATCATCTTCGGCGGGCGCCGTGCCGAGACCATCCCCCTGATCCAAGAGGCACGCGACTGGGCTCACGGCGTCTTCCTCGGCTCAATCATGGGCAGCGAGAAGACTGCAGCCGCTACCGGCGACCTCGGCGTCTTGCGCCGAGACCCCATGGCCATGCTCCCCTTCTGCGGCTACAACATGGCCGACTATTTCGGTCACTGGCTGAGCCTCGGCCAGCAGCCCGGGCTGCAGCTGCCGCGCATCTACCACGTGAACTGGTTCCGCAAGGACGAGCAGGGACGCCTCCTCTGGCCCGGCTTCGCCGACAACGCACGGGTACTGAAGTGGATCTTCCAGCGCAACCGCGGCCGGCTGGAGGCCATCGACACCCCCATCGGCCGCTTACCGCACTCCGAGGACATCGACCTGACCGGCCTTGACCTAACACGAGCAGACCTCGACGAGCTGCTTAACGTCGACGCCCCGGGGTGGCGCCGCGAGCTGTCGCTCATCCGCGAGCATTACGCTCAGTTCGGGGAGCGCCTGCCCCGAGCCCTCTGGCAGGAGCTCGAGCAGCTTGAGCACAGCCTCGGATAATCGAGCCCTGATGAACAAAGTCCAAGCCAGGGCCCTAGTAAGCAGCAACAGCCCCCCCCCTTTGGAGAGCAGCTTGCACCTCCAGACCACCTGTCTCGGAAGGAGCCTTACCACCGCCGCGAGCTGACCAAAAAAAGGTCCGGAGAGCCGCCGCCCCCGAGACCTTTGCAGCTGCTTATAGAGGCGCCCTAGGCACTCAGGAGATCGGCAACTCGATCTCCTGAGGGTTGCGAACCTCTCCCCCGGTCTCCCGGGAGAGCCCCAGATTGTGCCAGATGCGCTCCACTACCGGCGCCTTATTCAGGGCGTAGAAGTGGATACCAGGGGCACCGTTGCGGAGCAGATTCTCGCACAGACGAGTCACCACATCGATGCCGTACTCCATGCGCGACTTCGGATCGTGCTCCCAGGCCTCCATACGCTGCGCTAGCCAGCGCGGCATATCCGCTTTGCAGGCAGCAGCGAAACGGGCTTGCTGCTCATAGTTCATCAGCGGCATGATCCCTGGCACGATGGGAACATCGACCCCGCGCTTCTCGCAGTCCTCGACAAAGCGGTAGTAGCACTCCTCGCTGTAGAAAAACTGCGTAATCGCCGAATCAGCCCCAGCACGGGCCTTGCGCACGAAGTTGTCGATATCCGTCATGGCATCGGGGGCCTCCGGATGGAACTCCGGATAGGCACCCACCTCGATGTAAAAGTGATCGCCGGTGACCTCACGGATGAGCTCAACCAGCTCGTTGGCGTAGCTCAACTCCCCCTGCCCGAGGGAGCCCGACCCGGAGGGTCGATCGCCCCGCAAGGCGACGATGTACTTCACCCCCTCCTCGCGGTACTTAAGGATCATATCCTTGAGCTGCTCACGGCTGGCGTCGATACACGATAGATGCGGCGCCGCATCTGCGCTGCTGCTGCGCTGGATATCGACCACCGTCTCGAAGGTCCGGGATTGGGTAGAGCCACCAGCGCCAAAGGTCACCGAGAAGTAGGCCGGGTTTAGCCGCTCTAGGCGTTCCCGTGTCGCTCTGAGGCTCTCGGCACCCTCGTCGGTCTTCGGCGGGAAGAACTCGAAACTGAATACACGGGGGTGTTTCTTCTGGCTTTCCATGGACAAACCTCGTCGATTCGTGAAACGCGGTCAGCGCGAGGCGGGAAAAGCTTCAAGTCGCAAGTCACAAGCAAGGTGGCGAACAGGCAACCTCCCCCGCTCGAGGCCCGGCTTGAAACTTAAAACTTGAAACTTCAGGGAAGGACACGGGGCCCAGAGAGGGCCCCCGTCGCTCCGCCCAGCCGTCAGTAGCGATACCACTCGGACTTGAACGGACCGTCCACCGGAACGCCGAGGTACTCGGCCTGCTCCTGGTCCATGCGCGTCAGCTTGGCGCCGACACGGCCCAGGTGCAGCGAGGCCACCTTCTCGTCCAGGTGCTTGGGCAGGATGTAGACTTCCCGCTCGTACTTGCCCCAGTTGTTGAACAGCTCCATCTGGGCCATCACCTGGTTGGTGAACGAGTTGGACATCACGTAGGAGGGGTGCCCTGTGCCGCAACCCAGGTTCACCAGCCGGCCCTCGGCGAGCAGGGTGATCTTCTTGCCGTCCGGGAACTCG
The DNA here is from genome assembly GCA_046546255.1 of Halorhodospira sp. Lineage (GTDB taxonomy): Bacteria > Pseudomonadota > Gammaproteobacteria > Nitrococcales > Halorhodospiraceae > Halorhodospira. Next base: position 18,432 of record JBKGYE010000020.1, read on the forward strand.
ACGTGGTCGACCTGCGGCTTGATCTGGTCCCACTTGTACTGCCGGAGGCTGTCCACATCAATCTCGTTGTCGAAGTGGCCGATGTTGCACACGATGGCCTCGTCCTTCATGGCCTTCATGTGCTCGTGGGTGATCACGTTGTAGTTGCCCGTGGCGGTGACGAAGATATCGGCCACCCCGACCGCATCCTCCATGGTCACCACCTTGTAGCCCTCCATCGCGGCCTGCAGAGCGCAGATCGGGTCGATCTCCGTGACCCAGACCTGGGCACCGAGGCCGCGCAGCGACTGCGCCGAGCCCTTGCCGACGTCGCCGAAGCCGCAGACCACGGCGGTCTTGCCGGCGATCATGACGTCGGTGGCGCGCTTGATGCTATCCACCAGCGACTCGCGGCAGCCGTAGAGGTTGTCGAACTTCGACTTGGTCACCGAGTCGTTGACGTTGAACGCCGGCGCCCCGAGGGTGCCCTTCTTCGCCATGTGGTAGAGGCGATTGACGCCGGTGGTGGTCTCCTCGGAGAGGCCGTAGAGCTTGGGCAGCAGCTCCGGATGCTTCTCGTGGACCACCGCGGTGAGGTCACCACCGTCGTCAAGCAGCAGGTTCGGCTGCCAACCGTCCGGGCCATTGATGGTCTGGTCGATGCACCACCAGTACTCCTCCTCGGTCTCGCCCTTCCAGGCGAAGACCGGGGTGCCCTCGGCGGCGACGGCCGCAGCGGCCTGATCCTGGGTCGAGAAGATGTTGCAGGAGGACCAGCGCACCTCGGCGCCGAGCTCCTGCAGGGTCTCGATGAGCACCGCCGTCTGGATGGTCATGTGCAGGCAGCCCGCGATCCGCGCGCCCTTGAGCGGCTGCTGCGGCGCGAACTCGCGGCGGGTCTCCATGAGGCCCGGCATCTCGCTCTCGGCGATCTTCATCTCCTTGCGGCCCCAGTCGGCCAGGGAGATGTCGGCAACCTTGTAGTCTTGATGGCTCATGCTTGTTCCGTACTCCTTATGAATCCTCGGTTACTTGATGCCCGCAGCGTCCTTGAGCGCAGCAGCGCGGTCGGTACGCTCCCACGGCACATCGATGTCCTCACGACCAAAGTGGCCGTAGGCGGCGGTCGGCCGATAGATCGCCTGTTCCAGGCCCAGCATCTTCAGGATGCCGTAGGGGCGCAGGTCGAAGTTGTCACGCACGATCTTGTTGATCAGCTCCTCATCGACCTTGCCGGTGCCGAAGGTTTCCACATTGACGGAAGTCGGCTCGGCGACGCCGATGGCGTAGGAGAGCTGCACCTCGCAGCGATCGGCCAGGCCGGCGGCGACGATGTTCTTCGCCACATAGCGGCCAACGTAGGCAGCGGAACGGTCGACCTTGGACGGGTCCTTGCCGGAGAAGGCACCACCACCGTGGCGGCCCATACCGCCGTAGGTGTCGACGATGATCTTCCGGCCGGTCAGACCGCAGTCGCCCAGCGGACCACCGGTGACGAAGCGCCCGGTCGGGTTGATGTGATAGTGGGTATCCCCCGTCAGCCAACCGGTATCGCCGAGCACAGGCTTGATGATCTCCTCCATCACGCCTTCGTGGACGGTCTTCTGGTCCACGGTGTCGTCATGCTGGGTGGAGAGGACAACAGCGTCAGCACCGACGATGCGGTCGCCCTCGTACTGGAAGGTTACCTGGCTCTTGGCGTCCGGGCGTAGCCACGGCAGCTTTCCGGCATTGCGCACCTCGGACTGGCGCTTGACGAGCAGGTGGGAATAATGGATCGGCGCCGGCATGAGCACGTCGGTCTCATTGGTGGCGTAACCGAACATCAAGCCCTGGTCGCCAGCGCCCTGCTCCTCTTCCTTAGCACGGTCGACGCCCTGGTTGATATCGGGGGACTGCTCCCCGAGCGCGTTGAGGACCGCGCAGGTATCGGCGTCGAAACCCATCTCCGAGCTGGTATAGCCGATATCCCGGACCACATCACGCACCAGCGGCTCGACGTTGACCTTGGCGCTGGACTTGATCTCGCCCGCAACCACGACCATGCCGGTCTGGATCATGGTCTCCGCCGCTACGCGCGACTTCGGATCCTGGCGCAGGAACTCGTCCAGCAGGGCATCGGAGATCTGGTCAGCCATCTTGTCGGGGTGACCCTCGGACACCGACTCAGAGGTAAAGAGGTAGCGCTTACTCATGGTTGCTCCTTCTCGCTCGGGATTCTTGGTTGATATCGCCCCCGCAGCGCGGCCTGAACACGGCCGCCTGCTCTAACGGGGTTATAGGGGAACTTGCGGGATCAGCCCTTCCGGAAGTGGAAGATCCCCCAGGTGAGATAGCCGTTATTGCCACCCTCGACCCAGTTCTGCAGGCCCTTCTTCATCCGGTCGATGTACGCCTGGGAGACCAAGCCCTCGAGCTGTGGCTCACGGCGCTCCAGCTCCTTATGCACACGGCCGTAGTGGCGCGGCAGCTGATCGCTATTATCCTCGAACTCCAGCTCAGTCAGGCCATACTTGCCCAGCTCCTCACGATAGAAGCCCGGCGACCCCATGGTGGAGAGGTGAATGCGATCGTAGATCGGCTGAAGCACCCCCGCTGGGCAATTGTCGATCTGCATCGGATCGGTAAAGACCAGCTCCCCGCCTGGCTTGAGCACGCGCGCGATCTCGCTGACCACACGCGACCGATCGCCGCTGTGCAGGATGGCATCCTGGCTCCAGACGATGTCGAAAGTCTCGTTGTCGTAGGGCAGGTCCTCGAAGGCACCGTCGACGATGTCGATCAGGTGATCCACCCCCTGCTCCTTGTTCATCTGGCGGCCACGCTCGTTCTCCCGCTCGGAGAGATTCAGCGCGACGACCCGGCAACCGTAGGTATGGGCCAGATAGCGAGCTACCCCGCCATAGCCGGAGCCGACATCGAGCACATAGCTATCGGCATTGAGGTTGTTCAGCTTCGAAGCCATGCGCTCGACAGTACGGCGGCTGGCATCGAAGATCGACTCCTCGTCGTCGTCCTGGTAGATGCCGACGTGGAGATCCTCGCCGCCCCAGACGTGGTAGTAGAAGTTATCCGCGTCCTCACTGTTGTAATACTGCCGGGCCGTCTCGATGGCCTCGTCGTCGTAGCGGCTCATGACTTAATCCTCCTCTCGATAGGCCTTCTCGGCGACATGGATGAAGAAGTCCGGATCCGCATCGCGGTAGGTCTCCTTGAAGTCGCCGTAAGTCTCGATGTGCTGGAACCCCACCTCCTGCATGAGGCGCCGTGTGTAATCCTTGCGCAGCGGGAACATGTTCAGGTAGTAGGTCGACCCATCGGAGAAGTCGTACTTGAAACGCGCGAGCCCGTCGTCCATGTGCTCGGGATAGACGGAGACATCGTCGCCACAGTAGTAGTAGGTGTGGCTGGAGTCGTAGCCGTGATCGAGGATGGCGTCGTAGTTGCGCTGATCGAGGATCAGGATGCCGTCATGGTTGAGGGCGGAGTAGAACTCGGCGAGGGACTTGCGGCGGTCACGCTCCTTGAACAGGTGGGTAAAGGAGTTGCCGAGGCAGATGATGGCGTCGTAGCGACCGTGGATGTCCTGATTGAGCCAGCGCCAGTCCACCTGGACCGTCCGCATAATGTGCCCACGTTTTCGCCCGTTCTCGAACGCCTTGGCAAGCATCTCGGCGCTGCCGTCGGCGCTTACGACCTCGAAACCGGCCTCGCGCAGGCGAACAGAGTGGAAACCCGTGCCGGTTGCGACGTCGAGCACGCGCTTAGCGCCGCGCTTCTTGAGCTCCTGGATAAAGAAGTCACCCTCGCTCTGTGCACGACTATCCCAGTCTATGAGATCGTCCCACTTATCGACGAACCCGTCGACGTACTCCTCCGTGTAGTGGTCCGTGTCCCGGACTTCCGTCGGGTCTGTCCCAAAGTCCTGTTCCGTTTGCACACTCATAACTCACCTCTGTCTGGTGATCATTGCCCCGGCGCACACGCGCCTTGGATACAGCTCCCCACCTCGGATCGGAGACCCTATGTCACCGGTACCTCTCAGGCAGGTTACGTTGTCGTCGCCTCTTGCTGCTTCCAGTGGATTCCAAAGCGGCATGCGCCCTCGCACCTCGCGGGGCGTGTCTCGGACAGGGGCTCTGTGCCCTATTGAGGATGCCGAGCCAGCCAGCGGGCCGTCATGCGACTCCGGGTCTCGGCACCTTCCTTTCCATGCCAACTCGGCCGCCCTGCGACCGTTAGCGTGGCAATACTGTGCGGGAGCTCCGCTACGAATTCAACCCCCCCCCTACGGCCAAGGGTCAACGTACCGGACGCAGCCGGTGATCAGCCGGTGCAGGCTCCGGAAAGTACTGATATGACGGGGCACAGCCGAGCACATCGAGCTCACGCTGGAAGCTCCAGGCCGCCCCCGACGGCTCCCGATGCCAAGCTGCTATATGCCCCGCCACAAGGGGACTTGCAGGGGTTGCCGCGGTATATTGCCACACCTTTTTGTCCGCTTGCACCTCGTCCAACTGCTGGCGCAACTGCCAGCGGTCGCGCTGGAACTCGTCCAGGGCGCCAGATAAGATGAGCGGTTCCACCTGGCTGACCGGCGCCACGCCGCCGAACCCTCGTACTACCAAGTCCGAAAGGCCCCGATAGGTCCCCGCTCGACGGCGTGTCACCAAGCGTTCTGCAATCGCCCGGTCGATCTGGGCCACGGCCCCCAAGCCAAAGAGCAGGGTCCTACGATCGAGCGCCCGGAACCCCCAATCACTGCGGTTGATCGCTGGTGGCAGCACTACCAACCCATCCCGTAGAGCCTCCCGACAGAGGAGGATCATCGCCTCACGGTAAGGGCAGGGGGCGCTGCTCGCCCATCCGTCCTCCCCATAGCGTATCCCGGTAAACGGGGAGACATTGGCAAGCACCCGGTTCAGCCGCGCTGCCTGGAAAGCCGCTGGGTAATGGGCCTTGTAGTACGCCTGTCGGTAGGCTTCCGTGACCTCAACCAGCACTGAAGCCCGGTCGACCACCTGCCCTAAGGCACGGCGCAGGGCACGGACCAGGTACAATCCGCGCGCATGCGGCAACTCCCAGCGCTCGGCGACCTCTGCACCAAGCTCCTGGGAGAGCGCTCCTTCCCGGCGCTCGCTGCTCTCCTCGGCCAGACGCTGTACCAACCCAGCCGCCTGCTCGGTATCCCGCTGGAGCAAGCGGGCCAAGGCCGCCACCACCTGTTCACGGTAGAGCCAAACCCCTGCCGTAGGGGCCAGGACCCCCGGTAGGATCGGATGCGGTGGCAGCGACTGTTCAGCCCCAGCGCGTGCAGCTAAGTAGCGCTCCAGGAGCCCTTGGGGGGCTCCCTCTCGCGCTGCGGTCACCACCTGGGCCACTTCCTCGAGAGTGCGCGGTGCTGCCTGGCGCAGGGCCGAACGCAACCGCTCCCCCCCGAGCAGGGCCACACCCTCAACCTCCCCGCGGGCTATCAGGCGCAAGGCTTCGGGATCCGACCAGGGATCGGCGCGGCGGGCAAGAGGATCGCGCCACTGACCCTCGCGCCACTGACCCTCATGGAACTGCATAGCCATGCGCGCCATACCGCTGGTCAACGCCAGGGTGGTGTCGTGCGCCACAACCACTTCCAGCGCCTCCGTATGGAGGCCGAGCGGGTCGATTCCGCTGTAGCGCCGCAGCGCCGAGGCCAGCTCCGCCTGCTCGGCCCGGCTACCCACCCGCAGGTGCAACCGACGCGCCTCCAGCTCTCGCCCGAACCCGAGGAACGGCAGCCCATGCTCAAGAGGGTCGATACCACTCAGCCCCAGCAGATAGAGCAGCAGCGAGCCACTCTGCGGCCCATAGCCAGGTCCGAAGGTCACCCCTCGGTCAGCCAGGTCCCTCACGACCCAGGCCAGCTCCAAGAGCACGCCCGGAGGGATGCTCAGGCGGGCAAAGACTGCCAGCTCCTCTTGTACCCGGCGCCGGTAGCGCGCTCTTTGTGCTCCCAGAGCACGGCGCATGCAGCCACCCTCGGCGGCATCCCACAGCCGATCCCAGGCAGCGCGCTCCAGCGCACCACCACGGAAGGGGATCACAGTGGCGGTCTCATCCTGCATACGTCTGAAGGGCATTATTGCGTTGCGCTTCCAGCCACAAGATGTTGTGGCTACGCGCTTGGCAACGTGATCCCCGGGCCATCCCGCGCTCCGGGATC
>JBKGYE010000021.1:0-24460 GCA_046546255.1 Halorhodospira sp.
TTTCCTTTTGCGGCCTCCTCCGCGAGGCGGCGTAATCATCCATTCTCTTGGCGCTTCCCCAGCGCAAGCGCGCGCTGATAGAGCACATTGCGCCGCCCGCCGGTCAAGCGCGCCGCGATCCGTGCAGCCTGCTTCACTGGGAGCCCTTCCGCAAGCAGCGCCAACAGGGCGACATCGGCACCCCCTTCGTCCTTATCCTGCGCCTCGGCCCCAGCAAGGACGACAACCACCTCACCGCGCTGCTGGTTCGGATCCGCCTCAACCTGCTCGCAAAGGGCGCCGAGCGTACCCCGCAGGATCGTCTCATGGCGCTTGGTCAGCTCTCGCGCCACCACCGCCGACCGCTCTGCCCCGAGGACCGTACACAGGTCGTGCAGGCTCGCAGCAATGCGGTGCGGCGCTTCAAAGAAGACCACCGGGCGCTCCTCGCGTACCAGCTCCTTCAAACGTGCACGCCGAGCTGCCTCGCGCGCAGGGAGGAATCCCTCAAAGACAAAGCGCTCGGCATGGAAACCAGCCACCGAGAGGGCCGCCACCACACTACTCGCCCCAGGCACCGGGGCGACCGCCACCCCGGCCTCTACCGCAGCACGGACCAGGCGACCCCCGGGATCACTGAGCAGAGGCGTGCCGGCATCGCTGACTAGCGCCACATCGCGCCCTTCTGCCAGGATACGCAGCAATCGCGGCACCCGGGAGGCCTCATTGTGCTCATGCACACTGAGCAGGCGTGCGCGAGCACCGTAGTGCTCAAGCAGGAATCCCGTGCGCCGAGTATCCTCAGCCGCCACCCACGCCACCGACTGCAACACCTCGATACCACGGCGGGTCATATCCCCGAGGTGCCCAATAGGCGTCGCCACCACCCACAACGTCCCGCCGGTGTTTGACACGCCTGCGACGGGCGCCGGATACTCCGATAGCTGATCCGAGGATGGCTCGAACGATTCTGATGACCTCCCCAAAACGCCTTCTCCAGCTCTGCGCCACGACCATGCTGCTCGCGGCTGTGTACAGTTGCGCCCCGCTCTCCCCGGAGGGAGGCACCTCCCCGCAGCAGCTGCAGACCCGTGCCGAAGAGGCCCGGGCTGCCGGCGACTACGAGCAGGCAGGCGCGCTCTATGATGAGGCAGCGGAAGCCTCTGCGGAAGATGCCGAGCGCCGCAGCCGGGCTAGCATCGCCGCCGCCCGTAGCTGGCTCCAGGCTGAGCGCCCCCAAGCGGCGGCTGACGCGCTCGCCCGGGTCGAGCGAGACAGCCTGGACACCGAGGCCCGCACCCGGCTCGATCTTACACGCGCAGAACTCCTCCTCATGCGCGACACCCCCGAATCGGCGGCAGCCCTGCTTGAGGCGCTGCCGCCGCTACCGTCAGACGAAGCTGCGCTCTACCATCGCCTGCGCGCCGAGACGGCTGAGGCGCTTGGTGATCCTCTAAGCGCCGTCGCGCACCGCGTCAAGCTCGCCCCCAACCTGCAAACCAAAACGACACGCGAGGCGAACCAGGCCGCTATATGGAAAGCCCTTAGCGAGGCACCCGCTCGCGCGATCCAGCAGGCCAAGCCCAGCGAGGACGACTACGGCGGCTGGCTCCGACTAGCGCAGATCGCCCGCAGCCATCGCCTTGACCCGGAGCAGCTAGAAGCGGCTATCGCGCGCTGGGAGCAACGCTACCCAGAGCACCCGGCACGCCAGCACCAAGCCCCGAAGCTGCTCACCCGCTTTCGCGAGCGCATCCAGGAGCCGGAACGTATCGGCCTGCTCCTACCGCTGAGCGGAGACCTCCGCGATGCCGGCCGGGCCGTCCGCGATGGCGTCCTTATCGCCCACTTCCACCGAGACAAGCAACACCCTGAGGTAACCGTCTATGACACGGGCGGTGATCCGGAGCAGGCACGAGCGGCTTTCGAGGAGGCCCGGGATGACGGCCATGAGGTCATTATCGGCCCCCTGACGCGCAGTGCCGTGGAAGCGGTCGCTGAGGCCCGTGGGGATACCGGCAAGCCTGTGCTTGCACTCAATCAGCTCTCCGCAGAGGAGACCCCTCCCCAAGAGGCGTTTTTCCAATTCGGCTTGCGCCCTGAGGAGGAGGCCCGGCAAGCGGCCGAGCTGGCTCGCGAGCGCGGTTGGCGGACGGCCATCATCCTCGCTCCGCGGAATGACTGGGGGGAGCGACTGGAGGAGGCCTTCCACGAGGCCTTTGAGGCGGATGACGGCATCATCCTGCAAAGCGAAGGCTACGACCCGAAGGACACCGACTTCTCCGGCCCCATCCGCGAAGCCCTCAACCTGCGGATCAGCGAACGCCGCCACGAAGCCCTCTCCCGAACTTTGGGCGAATCGCCCGAACACGAACCACGCAGACGTCAGGACGTGGACGCCATCTTCCTGGCGGCCTTTCCCCGCCAGGGGCGGCTGCTGCGGCCCCAGCTAGAGTACCACCATGCGCCGGACGTCCCGGTACTGGCCACCTCCCACGTCTACAGCGGCCACCCACAGCCGGAGCAAGACCGGGATCTCGACGGCCTACTCTTCCTGGATAGTCCCTGGCTCCTGGAGCGCAGCCTCGGTGTGCCGGAAGCGCTCACCCGCGCTCAGCTGGATGAGCAGCTAGAGGGGGTTATGGAACGTCACGCAAGGCTGGTTGGCCTGGGCATTGATGCCTATCGTGTCCTGCCTTATCTAGAGGTGCTCGCCGAGCACCCCGAGGAGCGTCTCGACGGCCTCACCGGTGCGCTGCACATGAGCGAAGGGAATATCCTCAAGCGCAGGCTTACGCCCGCTCGCTTTGCCAACGGGCGGCCAAAGCTGGAGCCACCCCCCAAGGAGGGGAACGATGAATCCGCAGAGACGACGGAGACCAGCCAAGGCGACAGGTCGTAATGCCGAGGAGAATGTGCGCGTCTATCGGAGACACAGGGCTGCAGACCTTGGCATGCAATTTCCGGACTGCACAGGGTGAGATCGATCTGGTCAAGACTGATGGTGCGACGACAGTCTTTGCGGAGGTCTGCCATCGCAGCCATCCAGGCTTCGGGGGTGCTGCAGCCTCGGTGGACCGGCGCATGCGCTTGCGGCTGCAACGGGCAGCAGCGGTGTGGCTAGGCCGTCAGCCAACGCGGACACGATTCAACGTCATCGCCACGGACGGGGACACGATCCATTGGATACGGGACGCCTTCCGGGCGGAAACCGGATAGCGCCACCCCAGAAGACAACCCAGCGAGGCCCCATGGACGCCCACGATCGCGTGGTACAGCTCTTTCATGACAGCATCCGTGCCAAGCAAGAGGCGCTCGATCGCATCACCCCGGACATTGTTCGCGCCGGCCGCGCCATGGCACGCACACTCGGCGCCGAGCGCAAGATCCTCAGCTGTGGCAATGGCGGCTCGGCCGCGGATGCGCAGCACTTCGCTTCCGAGCTGCTCAACCGCTTCGAGATGGATCGCCCTGGCCTACCGGCGATCGCCTTGACCACGGACTCCTCAACACTGACCTCGGTGGCCAACGACGCCAGCTACGAGGAGATCTTCGGACGCCAGATCCGGGCTCTCGGCCACGAGGGGGACGTCCTGCTGGCCATCTCGACCAGCGGCAGCTCGGGGAACATCCTGGCTGCCCAGCAAGCGGCCACCGAACGGGGCATGATCACGGTCGCACTGAGTGGCCGCGATGGCGGCCCACTAGCAGCCGCCCTCGGCAGCGAGGATATTGAGATCCGAGTACCCAACGACTCCACCGCCCGAATCCAGGAAGTGCACCTACTGGTGATTCACTGCCTCTGCGATATGATCGACCGGAGCCTCTTCGGCGGCAGCCCCGCCAGCTAGCATCCTGGACAATCTGGGCGCCAGCAGCGGGCCACCCACAGCTACTTGACCACACGCAAATTCGGCCGCTTGCTGCCACCACCGGAGCCATCGGGTGGCCCCTCATCATCATCCCGAGCGGGCTGGCTAGCGGCCGCTTCCTGCTCGTCATCGGCCTCACCGAAGAGCATGCCCTGCCCGTTCTCGCGGGCGTAGATGGCAAGCACCGCTGTCACCGGCACAGCCACCGGCCTGGGCACACCACCGAAACGAGCCCGAAAGGCAATCTCCTCGTTGCCCATGCTCAGCCCCTGAACGGCGCGCGGCGCTACGTTTAGAACCAAGCGCCCCTCCTCAGCATACTCCAAGGGGGCTTCCAGGTCCGACCGATCGGCGTCTACCAGCAAGTACGGCGTATACCCGTTATCTACGATCCACTCATAGATCGCGCGGATCAGATACGGTCGACTCGGGGTCATCTCCGGCAGCCCTCCTGCCTCCCCTCTTAGCGCAACCGACGCTCCTGCGGCGTCAGGCTGGCTTGGAAGGCCTGCGTTGTGAACTGTTGCTCGGCGTATCGTTGAATAGCTGCCGCCTCGGCCGGCAGCTCTACCCCCACCGCCGGCAGCCGCCACAGCAGGGGTAGCACAGCCAGATCCATGATGGTGAGCTCATCACTGAGGAAGTACGGCTGGCCCTCAAAGAGCTCGGCCGCTGCCACGAGGCTCTCGCGCAGCGCACGGCGTGCACTTCGAGCCTGCTCGCTTTCAGCGTCACCAAGCTGTCCGAGCAGCGCATACCAGTCGCGCTGCATCCGGTAGACGACGAGCCGCGCCTTACCCCGATTGACTGGATCGACTGGCAAGAGCGGCGGGTGCGGGTAACGCTCATCCAGGTACTCGACGATAATGCCTGGCTCGTAGAGCACGACGTCCCGATCGACAAGCGTCGGCACGTCTCCGTAGGGATTGTGCTCAAGCAGCGCAGCGGGGGGATGGTCGGGGTCGATATCCACCCACTCCGCCCCGACACCTTTCTCGGCTAGAGCCAACCGCACACGGTGGCTATGGATGCAAACCGCTCCGGTATACAAACGGATCACGGGGCCTCCGCGAGACCGACTAGCGTGGCCGCCGTACCGCGCGGGGGACGGCGGCCACGAGCGGCCGGTCACTTCTTGATATCGCGCCAATACTCCTTGTACAGGAGATAGAAGACACCCGTGAAGACAATGAGGAAGAGGATCACCCAAACCCCGAGGCGCTCCCGATCCGCCCGGATCGGCTCAGCGGCATAGGAGAGGAAGGCAGTGATCTGTGCCGTCATCTCCTGATACTCCTCCTCGCTCAGCCGCCCCTCGGCATCCTCAGGGATCTCGAGATCGACAACCTCCCCCTCCTCGTTGCGCTCAGCGTGCTGGTCGCCCTGCATCGCCTGGAGCACGTGGGGCATGCTCGTCTCTTCCTGAACGAGGTTGTTGTAGCCGACATCGGCATCCTCATCCACATAGAAGGTATTGAGGTAGGTATAGATCCACTCCTCACTTTGCTGACGGGCTGTAAGCGTCAGGTCCGGCGGTACAAGCCCGAACCAGTCCTCGGCCTCCTCCGAGTCCATGGTGTTGACGATGGGATCGAACTTTTCCTCATCGCCGCTACGCATGATCTCTTCCTCGAGCCAGTCCTCGTCTTCGCCGACGTCTTCCGCCAGCCGCGTATAGCGCAGGTGCTCCAGCGAGTGGCAGCCCACGCAGTACTCAGCGTAGTGCTCTGCCCCCTTACGGATGGACTCCCGGTCGTGATGGCTCACCTCGGGGTCCATCATCTCCACATCGACCTCGGAGGCCCCCTGCACCGGCGCAGCTGCCACGGTCAAGGCCAGACCCAGCCCGAGTACGATTCCGTTCTTCTTGTGCATGCTCATGTCAGACGGTCACCCTTTCCGGAACGGGCTTCGTCTTCTCGAGCCCAAAGTAGGTATAGGCCCACAGGAAGACGAAGTAGCCGAAGTAGACCACGGTGAAGATCTGTCCCAGCAACACCGGCAGGCCCGACGCCTCCTGCTTACCCACCCAGGTCAGCACCAGGAAGGAGACGGTGAAGGCGGTCAGGCCCACCTTGTAGCCGAGCCCACGCAACCGGATGGAGCCGACCTGGCCGCGATCGATCCACGGCAAGAAGATCAAAATCGCGCTCGCCCCCAACATGGCAACCACGCCCAGCATATCGTTGGGGATGGACCGGAGCATGGCGTACCAGGCCTGGAAGTACCACACCGGATGGATCGACGAAGGCGTCTGCAGCGGATCCGCCTCCTGGAAGTTCGGCGGCTCGATGAAGAACCCACCGAAGGTCGGCGCGAAGAACATCACGGCGCAGAACAGGATCAGGAAGATGCCCCAGCCGAAGAGGTCCTTGACCGTGATGTAGGGGTGGAAAGCAACACCGTCCACGGGCTTGCCGTTGATGTCCTTGTTCTTCTTGATCTCCACCCCGTCCGGGCTCGTGGAGCCGACATGGTGTAGGCCCACGATGTGCACAAAGACGAGCGCGATCAGCACCAGCGGCAACCCTACCACGTGCATGGAGAAAAGCCGGCCCAGGGTCGCCTCGTTGACGATGAAACCGCCCTGCAGCCAAATGGTGAGGTCCTCGCCGTAAACCGGCACCACGCTAGCGAGCGAGATGATCACCTGCGCGGCCCAGTACGACATCTGCCCCCAGGGCAGGACATAGCCCATGAAGGCCTCGGCCATGAGCACCAGGTAAAGGAGCACCCCCGTGATCCACAGCAGCTCGCGAGGCTTCTGGTAGGAGCCGTAGAGCAACCCACGGAACATGTGGAGGTAGACCACGATGAAGAACGCCGACGCGCCGGTGGTGTGCATATAGCGCATCAGCCAACCCCAGTCCACATCGCGCATGATGAACTCCACGGAGGAGAATGCGCGCTCAGCAGAAGGCTGATAGTAGAACATCAGCCAGATCCCGGAGACGATCTGGATCACGAGGACCAGGATCGAGAGCGATCCGAACAGGTACCACCAGTTGACGTTCTTCGAGACGTAGTACTCGGACATGTGGTAGCGCCAAGTACTCGTCAGCGGGAAGCGGTCATCCATCCACTGCTGTAGACCGCTGAGACTGAGACGGTTCATCACGCCGCGCCCTCCTCTTCGTCTTCGGTATCCTCGCCGATGACGAGCTTCAAGTCTTCCGCGGGCCTGTCGTGCGGCCGTGCCAGGCCCCCGGTTCCATTACCTTCCCTCAACGAGGGTGCGCTCACTGGCTGCTGCCCTGCCGCCCAAGACCGCTCCCCCCCGCCTCGTAGCAGCGGTCGCGGCTGCACGCCCGGGCCGCTAGGGTATACAAGTAGCGCGTAAGCTTCGTACATCGTGTTACCGGCCGTCAAGGAACACCCCCTCGGCCACAATCCGGTTGGATGATAGGCTATTACAAAATCAGTAATGCGTCACCTCTATCTTCCTCGCCCCGACCCTCGGCCACCAAAGGACGGACACATTGGGTGCCTAAGCGGGATTGCCCACCTCGATGTAGTGGTGCACCAAACCGAGCGCGTGGCTCAGCCGAGCACCAAGCGCCTGCACCCCGCAGCGCTCGGTGGCATGGTGACCAGCGGCGAAGTAATGCAGCCCACGCTCCCGGGCGATGTGCGTCGTCGGCTCGGAGAGCTCCCCCGACAGGAAGGCGTCCACACCGAGGTCAGCGGCCTGACCGATGAGCCCGTCCGCTCCCCCACTGCACCAGGCTAGACGCCGGATCTGGGCCGGGCCACCGGCGATGTGCGTCGGCAACCGGCCGAAGGCGTGTTCCAGGCGCGCCCCTAGCTCCTCGGGGGTCAGCGCCTGCCCAATCTGACCGGTCCAGAGCAGCCCAGGGACACCCTTGGCAGCATGGCGCTCCTCAACCGTCAGCGCCAGCAGCCGGGCGATACCTGCGTTATTGCCCAGCTCCGGGTGGCAGTCCAGGGGCAGGTGATAGGCGAACAGGCTCATTCCGCCGTCCAGGAGCAGGCGCAAGCGTCGCGCCTTCATCCCCACGATGCGCGGATCCTCCCCCTTCCAAAAGTAGCCGTGGTGCACCACAACAGCTTCGGCATCAAGATCACGGGCAGCCTCGAGCAGCGCAGCGGAGGCGGTCACCCCGGTCACCACGGTGGTGACTTGCTCACGCCCCTCGACTTGCAACCCGTTGGGCGCATAGTCCGCATAGGTACCTGGGACGAGCAGCTCTTCTAGGTATGCTTCCAGGCGGTTTCGATGCACCATAGGTAGCGAATCCCTTGCAGGCGGTAAGATGAGATTAGCAGGCTCCTCACGGCGGCGACCACTGGGGCTGGGGGCCAGCGAATGGGTCCGCTTCCTTGTGGGCTACACGGCCCTCGGCGTGCTCTTAGCACTGGTTGTCGTCTGGATCAACCCGGCCCTCCTCGGCCCCCTCACCCCCCGGGTTGAGCTCACCCAGAGCGGACAGCAACAGCAGACCGCGGGTGCTGCCCAGCCCGCCCCGGCCTCCTATGCCAACGCAGTTGAGCGAGCCGCACCGGCGGTGGTGAACATCTTCACCGTCAAGCAGGTCACAGAGCAACTCATCCCGCCTGGATTCAACGACCCCCTCTTCCGGCGCTTCTTCGACACCCCCCCGAGCCAAGGGCATCAGCGTACAGAGACCAGCCTCGGCTCCGGCGTGATCGTCGCCGAGGACGGCTATGTAGTCACCAACCACCACGTCATCAACAACGCCGAGCAGATCCAGGTGTTGCTCGCCGATGGCCGCCAGAAAGCAGCGCGAGTGGTCGGGCGCGACCCGGAGACGGACCTGGCACTGCTGCATATCGACGCCGAGGAGCTGCCGGTGATCACCTTCGCCGGTGAGGATCGCACCCGCGTCGGCGACGTCGTCCTCGCCATCGGCAACCCTTTTGGGGTCGGCCAGACCGTCACCCAGGGGATCATCAGCGCCACGGGGCGAGACCAACTCGGGCTGTCCACCTTCGAGAACTTTCTGCAAACCGACGCCGCGATCAATCCCGGCAACTCTGGCGGGGCCCTGATCGATGCCCAGGGGGACCTCGTGGGCATCAATACCGCCATCTTCAGCGACAGCGGCGGCTCCCAGGGTATCGGCTTCGCCATTCCAGCCGGCATCGCCCAGACCATCATGTCCGACCTAATCCAGCACGGCCGGGTGGTACGCGGCTGGCTCGGCGTACAGGCTCAGCGGCTCACCCCTGCCCTTGCCGAGTCGTTCGGGGTCGACGCCGACACCGGCGGGGTCGCCATCACCGAGGTGCTGCCCCAGGGTCCGGCTGATCAGGCCGGACTGCAATCAGGCGACATCATCATGCAGCTGGGGGATCAACGGATCCGAGATGTCCAGGACCTGCTACGCGCGGCCAGCCAAGCAGCGCCAGGAACGGAAGTGGAGGTCGCTGGCTACCGTGACCGCGAGCCGTTCTCAACCCAGGTCACCCTTGGCGAGCGCCCTGAGATGAGCCAGCCACGCCAGCCGAGCCCGCGCTGACCTCCTGATGGCATGCCGCGGGGGGACGAACACGCCTAGGGGCTCGCCTACGGCGAGCCCCTAGGCCACGGCGGAGAGCGTCTCGGCCAGGGCTTCCAGGAAGCGATCGTTCTCCTCCGGACGGCCCACGGTCACCCGCAGGCAGTCGGCTAAGCGCGGATGGCTGCCGTGCAGAGACTTGATCAGCACGCCGCGGTCAAACAGCCCGCGATGGACGGCATCGGCACACCCCGAAGGTACCTGGAAGGTCAGGAAGTTGGTCTGGGTGGGCCACACCCGAAAAACCCCCGGCACAGCCGGCAGCTCCTCGACCAGCCGCTGACGCTCGCTCAGGACATGGGCTACTGCCCGGTCCAAGGCTTGGCGGTTCTCCAGGGCGTAAGCGGCGCTCGCCTGCGCCACAGCGCTGAGGTTGTAAGGCAGCCGGCACTTGTCCAGCTGCTCCAGCCAAGCGGGATGGCCGATAAGCACCCCTACCCGCAAGCCGGCCAAACCAACCTTGGAGAGGGTCCGCAGCAACAGGCAATTCGGATGCTCCAGCACCTGCGCCATGAAGCTGGTCTCGGCGTAGGGGGCGTAAGCCTCGTCGACCACCACCAGACCATCCGCACGCCTGACCACCTCAGCAACCGCTTCCAGATCCAGGCCATTGCCGGTGGGATTGTTCGGATGCGCCAGGTAGGTCACCGCTGGCTGCTGGGCCTCAAGCACCTCCAAAGCGGCTGGCAGATCAAGCTCGAAGTCCGCCCCTAAGGGGAACTCAGCATACCTTGAGCTGGCCACTGCGGCGAGGACCCGGTACATGGCAAAGCAAGGGGCTGGCGCGAGTACCGTCCGGCCACTACCGGCCACAGCCAGATTGATGAGCTGTATGAGTTCATCAGACCCGTTGCCGAGCAGCAGTGCCGCCCCCTCGGGTACACTGAGGACCTCCCGCAGCAGCGGCTTGAGTGCCCCGGCGGCTGGATCAGGATAGCGATTGACGGCGACGGTGCGCAGGCGCTCCAGCCACCCTGTCTCCAACGCCCCCGGCCAAGGCCAAGGGCTCTCCATAGCATCGAGCTTGACCGCCCCGGCGGCATCCGCCACATGGTAGCCGGCCATTTCCTGGATACCGGGACGTACCCAGTGCGCCGCCCGCGAGGCTGCCTCACTCACCATCACCTCCTTGCCCCTGGCACCGGAACTCCGCTGAGCGGGCATGCGCCGTAAGCCCTTCCCCCTCGGCCAGCACCGCCGCGCTCCGGCTCAGCGCTCCAGCCCCCTGCGGTGAGCACTGCAGGATCGTGGAGCGCTTCTGGAAGTCATAGACCCCCAGCGGTGAAGCGAAGCGGGCCGTGCGCGAGGTCGGGAGGGTGTGATTGGGACCAGCGCAATAGTCACCCAGCGCCTCAGCGCTGTAGTGCCCCAGGAAGATCGCCCCGGCGTGGCGGATACCGTCAACCAGCCGGTCGGGCTCAGCCACGGACAGCTCCAGATGCTCCGGCGCCACGTAGTTGGCTACCGCCTGCGCCTCCTGCAGATCCCGTACACAGATCAGGGCCCCGCGCTCGGCCAGAGAGGCACGAATGATCTCCGAGCGCTCCAGCTCCGGCAGCAGGCGCTCCATCGCCGCCTGCACCTGATCCAGGAAGACGAAATCGGGGCAGACGAGCAACGCCTGCGCCTCCTCGTCATGCTCCGCTTGCGAGAAGAGATCCATGGCGATCCACTCCGGATCCGCCTGGCCATCGCTGATAATCAGCACCTCGGACGGACCGGCGATCATGTCGATACCGACCACGCCGTAGACCCGACGCTTGGCCTCAGCGACATAGGCATTGCCGGGGCCGACGATCTTATCCACCCCGGACACGGTCTCGGTACCGTAGGCCAGCGCCGCCACCGCCTGTGCACCGCCGAGGGTGAAGATCCGGTCGATTCCGGCCACATGGGCCGCAGCCAGCACCAGCGACGACAGCTCCCCCCCTGGGGCGGGGACCGTCATGATGATCTCGCCGACACCAGCAACCCGCGCCGGGACCGCATTCATCAGCACTGAGGAGGGGTAAACTGCCTTGCCACCCGGCACATAGATCCCGACCCGGTCCAAGGCGCTGACCTGCTGTCCCAGGAGATTGCCGTACTCATCCTCATAGGTCCACGATGCCAGGCGCTGCCGCTCGGCATAGGCACGGATCCGGGCAGCGGCCTGCTGCAGGGCCTCCCGGGTCTCCGGTGCAATCTGCTCGTAGGCTGCAGCAACCTCCTCGGCAGGGACCTCCAGCGCCGCCACCGTATCGACCTCGCGGCCATCGAAGCGACGGGTATACTCCAGGAGCGCGGCATCCCCACCGCTGCGCACGCCATCGACCACCTCGGCAACCCGCTGCTCTATGGCCGCCCCCGGATGGCTGCCCCAGCTGGTCAGTGCATCGAGGCTCTCCCAGAAATCCGGTTGCGTGGTACTCAGCCGCTTGATCTCAACCATGGCCGTAACCTCGTCTCCTAGCTTGTGTCCGTGGCGCGCGCCGCCGCGGCCAGATCGCTGATGAGGGCACCGACCCCGTGGGGGCTTGTCTTCAGCGAGGCCTTGTTCACGACCAGCCGCGAGCTGATCTCCATGATCGGCTCTAGCGGCGCCAGACCGTTGGCGCGCAGTGTATTGCCGGTATCCACCAAGTCCACGATCAGGTCCGCCATGCCCACCAGCGGCGCCAGCTCCATGGAGCCATAGAGCTTGATGATCTCGGCCTGCCGACCCTGCTCAGCGAAGTGCTGCCGCGCCAGATGAACGAACTTGGTAGCCACCCGAGGACGGCGCCCGGATGGCGGCCCATCCGGCGGGCCGGCGACCATCAGCCGGCAGCGGGCGATCCCCAGGTCCACAGGGTCATAAAGCCCCTGGCCACCGTGCTCAAGGAGCACATCGAGCCCGGCGACGCCCAAGTCGGCGCCACCGTGCTCGACATAGGTCGGCACATCCGAGGCACGAACCACCAACAGGCGCACATCGGGCCGATTGGTGCCGATGATCAGCTTACGGCTGCCCTCCGGATCCTCCTGGGGCTCGATCCCGCAACGCGCCAGCAGGGGCAGGGTCTCCTCCAAGATCCGCCCTTTCGACAGGGCGAGGGTCAACGTTCGACTCATGCTCGTTGCTCGCTCTTGTCTAGTCAGGGACGCGCTGGATATCCGCGCCGAGCTGGGCCAGCTTCTCCTCGATACACTCGTAGCCCCGATCAATGTGGTAGATCCGATCCACCCGGGTCTCTCCCTCAGCCACCAGGCCGGCCAGCACCAAGCTAGCCGAGGCGCGCAGGTCCGTGGCGATCACCGGTGCAGCGGTCAGCCGCTCGACGCCACGAATATAAGCTGTTGCCCCCTCGATAAGGATATCCGCCCCCATGCGCTGCATCTCCAAGCAGTGCATGAAGCGGTTCTCGAAAACGGTCTCAGTAACCGAGCCGCTGCCGCTAGCGATGGCATTGAGTGCACAGAACTGTGCCTGCATATCGGTCGGGAACCCGGGGTAAGGGGCGGTTTCCAGGTCCACGGCAGAAGGTCGGCCCTCCATGCGCAGCGCCACCCAATCGCGGCCGGTCTGGATCTTGGCGCCGCTATCGCGGAGCTTGTCAAGCACGGTCGTGACCAGCTCCGGTGCCGTATCCTTGAGCCGCACCTCACCGCCGGTCATGGCAGCAGCGACCAGGTAGGTGCCAGTCTCGATCCGGTCGGGCAGGACCCAATGATGGATGCCACGCAGCCGCTCGACCCCTTCGATACGCAGCGTGGGCGTACCCGCCCCCTCGACGCACCCCCCCATGGCGTTGATGCATTCGGCCAGGTTCGTCACCTCCGGCTCCTGCGCCGCGTTCTCCAGGATCGTGGTACCGCGGGCCAGGGCCGCAGCCATCATCAGGTTCTCCGTGCCGGTGACCGTAGAGACCCCCATACGGATGTGGGCCCCCTGGAGCCGATCGGCACGCCCCTTGATATAGCCATCGGCTACCTCGATCTCCGCCCCCATCGCGCGTAGGCCATCCACGTGGATATTCACCGGACGGGAGCCGATGGCGCAGCCACCAGGCAGGGAGACCTCGGCCTGCCCGAAGCGGGCGAGCAACGGACCAAGGACGAGGATCGAGGCCCGCATGGTCTTGACCAGCTCGTAAGGCGCGCAAAAGCTGGTGATCGTCGCTGTGTTGACCTCCACCTCCATGCCCTCATGGACGGTAAGCTCTACCCCCATACGTCCGAGCAGCTCCATGGTGGTGGTCACGTCGTGGAGGTGGGGGATATTGCCAACGGTTGTCGGGCCATCGGCGAGCAGGGTCGCTGCCATGACCGGCAAGGCTGCGTTCTTGGCCCCAGAGATGCGGATATCGCCGCGGAGAGGGGTACCGCCCCGGATGAGCAGTCGCTCCATCGAGCTACCCCGTCTGCTGCTCGGAATTATGCTCGTCAGGCGTCAAGGCACGAAGGGAGAAGGCGTGCAGCGCCTCCGCGTCGAGGTGCTCCCGCAGTGCCGCATAGACCTGGCGATGGCGCTGGATCCGGGATCGTCCCGCGAACGCTGGGCTGATCACGAGCGCCTGAAAATGCCGCCCATCACCGCGAACCTGGACCTGAGCCTCATCGACCCCGGAACGAATCAGGCGCTCGAGCTCTTCAGGCTGCATCATGGGGTGCTCCTCCGACGGGGCCGCGGATGCCTACCGCGACGGGGATCGATTATAGCCGAATCAGGCCGCATCGTCGGCGATATCGAGCACCGCCTGCACACCGCTGACCTGGACAATAGCGCTCATCTGCGCCGGAATATGACGCAGCCGCAACGTACCAGCGTGCGCGCGTGCGTGGCGGGTCCAATCGACCAGCAGCGCCACGCCGGCGCTATCGGTGCGCTCTACACCTGCGAGGTCGGCCTCGCAGGCATCACCAGCCTCGAGCAGCGTCCGCCCCTGTTGCCATAACGCTGGCACGCTCAGGAAGTCCAGCGCCCCGAGCACGCGCAGATTGCCCTCTGGAGTCTGCTCTAGGCGCGCCTCGCTCATTCGAAGCCGATCTCCCGATTGCGCTCGGCCATCTCCTCGATCACCGCCTCAAGATCCTTATCCTGCAGCTGGGCGCGGAAATCCTCCCGGTAGTTGTGGACAAGGCTCACCCCCTCGGCAGTGACATCAACCAGTTTCCAGGCTCCATCGATCTCCTCCAGCTGATAGAGAAGCCGTGCTCGATCGTCGCCGCTGCCGACCTCCATACCCACCTGGACCGCGCTGTCGCGACGGCGGCTGCCGAGGATGTGCACCTCCACCCCCTGATAATCCTCCAGGCTGGAGGCATAGCTACGCAACAGGCTGCGCTGGAACTCCTGGACGAACCGCTCCCGGGTCTGCTCATCGGCATCTCGCCAGTGCGGGCCCAGCATCCGTGAGCCGATGCGATCGTAAGCGATATGTGGCTCCACAATAGGGGCGAGCGTCTCGTAGAAGGCGACCGGATCCTCGGTCAAAGCCTCGCCCTGCTCCTCGAGCACCCCGAGGACCTCATCTGTGATCTCCTCAACCAAAGCGTGGGGACTCGAGGGCTGCGCCGCTACCCCACCTACCACGGCCCACATCAAGACCAAGACCAGCGTGGGCACGCCGATCCACTTGAGCCTGCTATGCCTCATCCCCTTCTCCATCGCTACGGCCATGCTCAATCCTCCTGCATGCTGGTGATGAACTGGCCGATAATCCGCTCGAGCACCACCGCCGACTGGGTATCCTGGATCTGGTCCCCATCACCGAGGGCCTCATCCTCCCAGCCCGGCTCCAGGCCGATGTACTGCTCCCCGAGCAGCCCTGCCGTATAAATCGCCGCCGTGCTGTCCGCCGGGATGCTATCGAAGCGCTTGTCGATACGCATCCGCACCGTGGCCTGGTGGGTCTTCGGATCCAGCCCGGTAGACTCGACACGACCGACCCTGACCCCCGCCATACTTACCGGGGCCTTCTCGCGCAAGCTGCCGATATTGTCGAATTTGGCGGTCACCCGATAACCAGGCTCCTGACGCAGCTCCGTGAGACCGCTGACCTGCAGGGCCAGGACCAGCAGGGCGCCCAGCCCGACGGCCACGAAGACCCCGACCCAGATTTCCACGAGCCGCTGACTCATACCCATGCTCCCTCAATCGAACATCAGCGCGGTGAGCAGGAAGTCGAGCCCAAGCACCGCCAGCGAGGTATGCACCACCCCCAGGGTCGTGGCCCGGCTTACACCGCTGGAGGTAGGCACTGCCATGTAGCCCTTGTGCAGGGCAATCCACCCGGCAAGGATGCCGAAGACCACGCTCTTGATGATACCGTTGAGGATATCATCCCGGATTGTTACCGCGTTCTGCATATTGGACCAGAAGGGGCCCCCATCGATCCCGATCATGCCTACGGTGACCAAGTAGCCCCCGAACACGCCAACCAGGGTGAACACCGCCGTGAGCAGCGGCACCGCCGCCACCGCGGCATAGAAGCGTGGCGCCAGGATCCGCCGCTCGGGATCAACGGCCATCATCTCCATGCTCGAGAGTTGCTCGGTGGCCTTCATCAGCCCCACCTCGGCGGTTAGCGACGAGCCGGCACGCCCGGCGAAGAGCAGCGCCGTGACGACCGGCCCGAGCTCACGGACCAGCGACAAGGCCACCATGGTCCCGACTGCCTCAGTCGCCCCGAAGTCGGAGAGGGTGTAGTACCCCTGCAGGCCGAGCACCATGCCGATGAACAGGGCCGAGACGAGGATAATCACCATCGACTGCACGCCGACCGCGTACAGCTGCTCGACAATCAGCCTCGGACGTATCGCTGCGGCAGGGGCAGCACGCAGCAACCGCCCGAACAGCAGCACCGCCTCGCCCAGCCCGCGCACCCCCTCCAGGGTGCGGGCCCCCAGGTTGCGGAATGGTCCCATCACCGTGCGCGCCCTCCGGTTAACTCTTCCAGCAGGCTCGGCCCCGGATAGTGAAACGGCACCGGACCATCTGGGCTGGCATCGAGGAACTGCCGCACGGAGTCCTGCCCCGAGGCTTGCAGATGCGTCGGGGTCCCCTCTGCGATTAGCCTGCCGTCAGCAAGGAGATAGACGTAATCAGCGATAGCCAGCGTCTCGTCAACGTCATGGGAGACAACCACCGAGGTCAGGCCTAGGGCGTCGTTGAGCCGCCTGATGAGCGCCACCAGCACCCCCATGGTGATGGGGTCCTGCCCAGCGAAAGGCTCGTCATACATCATGAGCACGGGGTCGAGGGCGATTGCGCGGGCCATGGCTACCCGGCGCGCCATACCCACGGAGAGCTCGGCAGGCATCAGGTCCCGGGCACCGCGCAGCCCCACCGCCTCCAGCTTGAGCAGGACCAGGGCCTCGAGCAGCGCCTCCGGCAGCTGCGTATGCTCGCGCACCGGGAAGGCAACATTCTCGAAGACCGACAGGTGGGTGAACAGCGCCCCGCTCTGGAAAAGCACCCCCATACGCCGACGCAGCTGATGAAGCCTGTGGCGGCCGAGGGTGGGCACCTCCTCACCCATGACCTGTACCGACCCTCTCTCGGGCTTGAGCTGACCGCCGAGCAAGCGCAGAAGGGTGGTCTTGCCGCTGCCGCTCGGCCCCATGATAGCTGTCACCTGGCCCCGGCGGATGTCCAGGTCGACCCCATCGAAGATCATCCGCCCACCGCGGGCGAAGCGCAGCCCACGCACCGAGGCCAGGGTCTCGTCGCCATGCGCTGCGGCGCTCATGGCTCGATCCTCTTTGCAAAAGGTGCCGGCAGTATCCATCCCGCTGCGAGGAGCGTCAATTCTTCCAGAGTCGTTCCGGATCCTGTGCCGGATCCTGGGCAGATGACGTAGAATGGCTGCATGACACCGATGCACACCCTCGTCGAGCAGCAGCATGCCGAGGCAGCAGACGCCGACACCAATGAGCGGCTGCAAGCCTTTGGCCGGGCTGTGCTGCAGCTTGAGGCTGACGCCGTCGCCGCCTTGGCAGTACGCATTGGCACGGCATTCAGTGAGGCCTGCCGTCACATGCTCGCCTGCCGGGGACGTGTGATCGTCACCGGCATGGGTAAGTCGGGGCATATCGGCTCGAAGATGGCTGCCACCCTCGCCAGCACCGGCACCCCAGCGTTCTTCGTCCATCCTGGCGAGGCGAGCCACGGCGACTTGGGCATGATCACCGTCGATGATGTCGTCGTCGCGTTGTCCAATTCCGGCGAGACGGAGGAGCTCACGGCCATCTTGCCACTGATCAAGCGCCTCGGGGCGCCCCTGATCGCCCTCACCGGGCGGCACGACTCCACGCTGGCCGAGACAGCCAACGTCCATCTCGACGTAAGCGTCGAGCAGGAGGCCTGCCCCCTAGGCCTGGCCCCGACCGCAAGCACCACGGCCACCCTGGCCATGGGCGATGCCCTCGCCGTCGCCCTGCTCGACGCCCGCGGCTTCACCGCCGAGGACTTTGCCCGCTCCCACCCTGGCGGCAAGCTCGGCCGCCGCCTGCTGCTGCATATCGAGGATATTATGCAGGTCGAAGAGCGGGTACCACGGGTCCCCCCCGGGACCACCCTGCGCGACGCCCTCCTGGAGATCAGCCGCAAGGGCCTAGGCATGACCGCCGTGGTCGATCAGGAGGAGCGGGTCCTCGGCATCTTTACCGACGGCGACCTGCGTCGCACCCTAGACCGAGGTGCCGATATCCACCACACAGCCATCGAGACGGTGATGACCCCGAGCCCACAGACAGCCTCCCCCCAGCTGCTCGCTGCCGAGGCGGCTGAGCGCATGGAGCGCCACCGTATCAACGCCCTGCTGGTCACCGACGCCGAGCAGCGGCTGGTGGGCGCCCTGAACATGCACGACCTATTGCGCGCTGGCGTGGTATGAGCATGGCATCGCCCCGCCCGTACTGCAGCCTACCCGATGCTACGGTCCTGGAGCAGGCCGGGGGCGTCCGCCTGGTACTCTTCGATGTGGACGGCGTACTCACCGACGGCACCGTCTATGCCGGCGGCAGCGGGGATCCACTGCAAGCATTCCACATCCACGATGGCAAAGGGCTGCACATGCTCCGCGAGGCCGGCTTGGAAGTGGGATGGATCACCGCCCGCGGCGGCCAGGCCGTCATGCGGCGTGCCGAGGAGCTCGGCATCGAGCATGTACTACGCGGCCGCTCTCAGAAAGGACGGAGCTTGCTCGAGATCGCCGAGCTCCTCGGGATCCCGCCGCAGGCCTGCGCCTATACCGGCGACGACATCATCGACCTGCCCGCCATGCGTCACGCGGGTCTCGGCGTAGCGGTAGCCGATGCCCACCCCCACGTCCGCGACAAGGCCGACTGGATCACCCAACATCCCGGCGGACGCGGCGCCGTACGGGAGGTCAGCGAGCTGATCCTCTATGCCCGCGGGGAGCTGACGGCGATGCTCACAGGCGATGAGGCCCCATGGTGAGCCATGCCCCAAGGGCGCCTGCTTTTCTCCCTGATCGCTGCGGCAGCCATCGCCTTGCTCGGCCTTCTGCTCACAGGGGGCGATGAGGAAGCGGCCGACCCCGCAACGACCCCCCAGGCAGAGCGGCCGGATTTCTTCCTGGAGGATTTCGAGATGGTAGCGTATGACAGCGGCGGCCAGCGGCACGGAACGCTGCAAGGCCGGCTCGGGGAGCATTTCCCGCAGCGCGGCGAGCTGGAGATCCACGCCCCCGAGATGACCTTGCGCTCACGGGAGGGCATCAACTGGCGTGCACGTGCGCCGCTCGGTATCGCCCACCGCGAGCAGGAGTGGATCGAGCTCCGCGATGAAGTCACCATCCGTCGCCCAGCCACCGCCGAGCGCCCTCCACTGGAGATCGAAACCCGGCAGCTGCGCATCGACACTGCCGCAGGCAAGGCCCGCACGGAAGCCCCAGTGACCGCTCGCGAACCCCTGGGCACGCTGCGCGGGACCGGGATGACCCTCGACTATCTTGGCGATCGCTTACGCCTGCATGCCGATGTACGAGGCACCTATGAGCTGCGCTGACCATCCCCTCCGCCGCCTCCCTGCGACCTTAGCAGCGCTGCTGCTGCTCGCCACCACCGGACCCAGCCTCGCCCAGGACAGCGGCGACCGGGCCCCGCCAGTCGAGGTGGAGGCCGATACGGTCGACGTCGACGCCACCACGGGGGTCAGCATTTATCAGGGTGACGCCGTGATGACCCGTGGTGCGATGCGCATCACCGGGGATCGCATGGAGGTCTACACCCGCGAGGACACGGAGGGGCGGCTCGACCATATCCTGGTTAAAGGCAGCCCTGCTACTTTCCGCGACCATCCCGAGGAGCAACCTCGGCCAATCCATGCCGAGGCTCGACAAATGGCATACCATGCGCACGGACCGGAGCGAGCTCGCTTCGAGGGCAGCGCCCGCCTGTGGCAAGGTGAGGACGAGACTGCCGCGCAGGTGATTGAGGTCGACTTGGAGCATCGTACCATGCGAGCGCAAGGCGCTGAGAAAGAGCGAGCACGGACCACCCTCTATCCCGGCCGACGCGAGGCAGACTGAGCCGTGACTACGCTACGGGCCGAGGGACTGACCAAGCGCTACCGTGGGCGTGCAGTGGTCAACGGCGCCGGCCTGGAGGTTACCGACGGCGAGATCGTCGGCCTGCTCGGGCCCAACGGGGCCGGCAAGACCACTTGCTTCTACATGGTGGTCGGCCTGATCCAAGCCGACGAGGGCCGCATCACCCTTGAAGGGACAGACCTGACGCGGCTGCCCATCCACGCCCGCGCCCGGCTCGGGATCGGCTATCTCCCCCAAGAGGCCTCGGTCTTTCGTAAACTGAGCGTAGCGGATAACGTACGGGCCATCCTCCAGTTGCGCGCGGATCTCGACCGTACGCAACGCGAGCAGGAGCTAGACCGTCTGCTCGAGGAGTTCGGCGTTACCCATGTGCGAGACTCCCCGGGCATCGCGCTCTCCGGCGGCGAGCGCCGACGCGTGGAGATCGCCCGGGCGCTGGCGGCGGCACCCCGGTTCATCCTGCTCGATGAGCCTTTCGCCGGGATCGACCCCATCTCGGTCGGCGAGATCCAGCGCATCGTACAGCAACTGGCGGAGCGCGGTATCGGCGTGCTGATCACGGACCACAACGTGCGCGAGACCCTTGGCATCGTGCAGCGGGCCTACATCCTCAGCGACGGCGAGGTACTCGCCGCCGGCGATGCCGAGACCGTCCTCGCCGACCCTCGGGTGCGCGCGGTCTACCTAGGCGAGGACTTCCGGCTGTGAGCCACGGTCCACAGATACCGAAGACAGCACGGAAACAACCATGAAGCAAACGCTCCAGCTTCGCATCGGTCAACAACTGACCATGACCCCACAGCTGCAGCAAGCGATCCGGCTGCTGCAGCTCTCGAGCCTGGAGCTGCGTACCGAGATCCAGCAAGCGCTGGAATCCAACCTCATGCTCGAGCTCGAGGAGGAGAACAGCCTCGCTCAGGAGACGGAGGCAAGCGAGAACGACGCAGAGCAGGCCACGCAGGACCCGGCGGAAAGCAGCGAGTCCAGCACTGAGAGCGAGGGGGATATCCCCGAGGACTTGCCCCTCGACACCAGCTGGGACGATATCTATGACGGCGCTACCACGCTCAGCGCACCGGATACCGACGAGCAGCAGCGCGACCCGCTGGAGAACCGCGCCGCACCCTCCGCCACCCTACAGCAGCACCTGCTCGAGCAGATCGAACTGGAGGCGCTAACCGACCGCGAGCGCGCCATTGCCGAGATCATCATCGACGCCGTCGGCGACGGCGGTTACCTGACCCAAGGCATCGAGGAGCTGCTCACCGCCTGCCCGGACGATGAGCACGTCACCGCCGAAGAGCTTGAGGCCGTCCTGCGCAGGATCCAGGTGCTCGACCCCGTGGGCGTAGCTGCCCGGGACCCGCAAGAGGCCCTATGCACCCAGCTCGAGCAGCTCCCGGCAGACACCCCCTGGCGAGACGAAGCGCTGCAGGCGCTACGCCACCACCTCCCGCTGCTCGCCGAGCGCAATCACGTGGAGCTGGGGCGCGCCCTGGGCGTTGATACCGAGGCGGTCACGGCCATCCTGGCCCTCATCCAAACCCTCGATCCGCGCCCAGGCTCACAGATCAGCGACAGCACCCCGGACTACGTCCTCCCCGATGTGCTCGTGATCCGGCAAAATGGCCGCTGGCAGGTGGAGCTCAACAGCGAGACCGCCCCGCGCCTGCGCGTCAACGCCTACTACGCCAGCCTGATCCGACGAGCCGACCGCAGCCCCGAGAACCACTGCTTGCGCAGCCATCTGCAGGAGGCGCGCTGGTTTATCAAGAGCCTGCAAAGCCGCAACGACACCTTGCTCAAGGTCGCCAACGCCATCATCGAGCGCCAGCAGGGCTTCCTTGAGCACGGCGAGGAGGCGATGCAGCCGCTTGTGCTCCGCGAGATCGCCGAGGCGGTGGACATGCACGAATCCACCATCTCCCGGATCACCACCAACAAGTACATGCACACCCCGCGCGGCACCTTCGAATTCAAGTACTTCTTCTCCAGCCATGTGCAGACCAGCGATGGCGGCGAGGCCTCGGCTACAGCGATCCGTGCCCGTATCCGCCGTCTGATCGCGGAGGAAGATCGTACAAAACCGCTGAGTGACAACGCGATTGCGCGTATCCTTCAGGAAGAAGGCATACAGGTTGCGCGGCGGACCGTCGCCAAGTACCGGGAATCCCTCGCCATCGCTTCCTCCGCGGAGCGTAAGGAGGCCTCCGGGCCTTAGCCCGGCGGGGCCGAGGGGAGCAGTTGGCATCGGGAGGCCATATGCAGATCAAGCTCACCGGGCATCACCTCGACATCACCCCGGCGATCCGGAACCATGTCCACGAGAAGATGCAGCGCATCCAGCGCCATTTCGACAACGTCATCGACACAGAGGTTATCCTCTCGGTGGAGAAAAACCGGCACAAAGCAGAGGCAACCATCCACCTCGGCGATGGCGGAGGGCGCATTTTTGCCGATACCACGGAAGAGGATCTGTACGCAGCTATTGACGTGTTACTGGATAAGCTCGACCGTCAGATCCTGAAACAGAAAGAGAAAGCCGTCGATCAGCGGCGGCAGGGTGCATCCCTGAAGGCGGGCCTCTAGGCCCGTGCAAGGAGGTGCAATGAAGCGGGCCAGCCGATCGGACACCCCATGGACATCGAGCAACTAATCACGCCAGAACGCATTCGCTGCGAGAGCGGCCTTGAAGGTAAGGAGCAAGTGCTACAGCGTATCGGCGAGCTAATCGGGACCGCCGTGAAGGATCCCGGCCCCGAAGAGATCACCCATCGGTTGATGGCCCGTGAGCAACTCGGGAGCACCGGGCTGGGGCACGGTGTCGCCCTACCCCACGCCCGCATCAACGGGATCGAGCGCCCGATCGGAGCTCTGCTCCGCCTCGAGGAAGGCATCGACTTCCAGGCCTTCGACAAGGCGCCCGTGGACCTGCTCTTCGCCCTCGTGGTGCCGGAGCACTTCACCGACGAGCACCTGCAAATCCTGGCGACGCTCGCCGAGATGTTCAGCGATAGCGGGCTCTGCGAGCAGCTACGCCGGGCTACCAGCGGCGAGGAGCTCCACGCCGTGCTCCGCGAATGGCAGTCACACTCTGACCCGTCGTGAGCGGAAAGAGCGCATCGAAACTGATCCCTGGCGTGCTCGTGGTGGCCAGGGGCTATGGGGTCCTCCTGGAAGGCCCGAGCGGAGCCGGCAAGAGCGACGCCGCCCTGGCCCTGCTCGACCGCGGGCACACCCTCGTCGCTGACGATGCCGTGCGCTTGCAACGAGACGGCGCGTCGGTAGTCGGGCACTGCCCGGACCACGGCCGAAGATTGCTCTACCTGCGAGACCTCGGCACCGTAGACATCACCGAGCTCTACCCTGGCGCTTTCCAGGCCCGATCCCCCATCAGCCTGTGCATCCGCCTAGAGCCAGCCCCCCAGCCAGCCGAGGAGGATACCCTCCTTCACGGCCGACGCGACCACCGCTCCCTGCTCAGCATCCCGATCCCTCGGATCACGCTGACAGGCAGCACCCGTCGCCCGCTCGCCCCGCTGATCGAGGCCGCCACCGGCGCCTGCAGCCGCCCCTTGCACCGCACGGGGGAGGCCGCATGAGCGCCGTGCGCCTCATTATCGTCACAGGCCTGTCAGGCTCCGGGAAGAGCATAGCCCTCCACACGCTGGAGGATGCCGGCTATTACTGCATCGACAACCTGCCGGTGAGCCTGATCGGCGAGTTCGCCCGCTACGCCCTGCACAGCGATGCCCCCACCGGCGAGCGCTTTGCCGTAGGGATCGACGCCCGCAATCCCCCTCCGGATCTGCAGCAGCTGCCCGGAACCCTAGAAGGGCTCGAGACCCAAGGAATCCAAACGGAACTGCTCTTTCTCTACGCCGAGGATCCGATCCTCATGCGCCGCTATAGCGAGACCCGGCGGCGTCACCCCCTCGCCGAGGGCGATCAACCCCTAGCGGACGCCCTTGGCGCCGAGCGCAATCTGCTCGAGCCCTTACGCGAGGCAGCCGACTGGTCCATCGACACCTCGCGGACCACCGTCCACAACCTGCGCGCCCTGATCGCCGAGCGTGTCGCCGGTGAGCGTACTGGCCTGTCCGTGCTGGTCCAGTCCTTTGGCTTCAAGCACGGCGTCCCCACGGATGCCGACTACGTCTTCGACGCCCGCTGCCTACCCAATCCCCACTGGGAGCCACGGCTGCGGGCCCTCACCGGGCGTGACCAAGCCGTTCGTGACTTCCTTGAGTCGCAACCGGAGACAGAGACGCTGTTCACCCAGATCCATGAACTCATCCGATGCTGGCTGCCCATCTACCAGGCCGGCGGGCGTAGCTACCTGACCGTAGCCATCGGCTGCACCGGCGGCCAGCACCGCTCGGTCTACCTCGCTGAACGTCTCGCCATCGAACTACAAGGGGCGTGTAGCCATGTCAGCCTGCGACACCGGGAGCTATCTTGACATCCTCCCCGGCCTGAAGGCCGGGGATTCCCGGCCCGGAGGCCGAGATGGTTGACGCTTCGCAGCGAA